>NZ_QUJX01000005.1:0-218027 GCF_003480785.1 Ruminococcus sp. AM26-12LB
GACACGGTGGATCAGAAGTTTTTGGACGAGATCGTTCACCTGCTGGGACTGGAAGATAAACTGAAAAATATGCCGAACAATCTTTCTGGCGGACAGCAGCAGCGTGTGGCTATCGCCCGGGCCCTGATCACCAAACCGGCTATTGTGCTGGCCGACGAGCCCACCGGCAACCTTGACAGCAAGACCAGCGCCGAGGTGCTGGGGCTGATCAAGCGTACCAGTGCGGAGTTCCGACAAACCGTTGTGATGATCACCCACAACAACGACATTGCCCGCCTTGCCGATCGGATCGTCCGCATTGAGGACGGTAAGATCGTGGAGTAAGGAGGTGGCAGGCTATGACATGGCCTTTTGAAAATGATACCAGCGGCATTGTAAAGCGCATATCAAACCGCAGTATATCGGCAAATCGAAAAAGAAATATCTTTATTGTTTTGACGATTGTACTTGCCAGCGCATTGCTATCTGCTATTGTACTCTATGGCTTTGGGGTTATGCAGGAAACGCAAAACCGCAACCAAAAAACAGCGCAGATTATGTATCATGCGATTTCTGAACAACAGGGACAGGAACTATACAAGCAAGAAGAAATTGCGTGGGTTGGAGAATTTTTCAACGCATTTTCTGAACAGGTAAACCATTCAACCGTGAACTTTACTTATGCAAATGCAGATATGCTAACATCCCAAAGTATGCCCTATTCGGGAGATTTACCAGCTTCGGAGAATGAAATTGTAGTGCAGGAATCCTTTTTGGATAGTTTGGGCTATTCAAATGAATTGGGACAGACAATTCAAATCCCCTTTTCTGACGGCACTACCCATGATTTCAAATTGACGGGAATCTTAGATGTGAAAACCGGCGATATTGGGCGCTATACAGCCATTATATCGAAAGAATTAGTAAGACAGCAGTATGGCGACGGAGGCATGATTGATTATTACATTGGGCTGAAAGGCGCTCAAAACATGAGCGAGGAAGAAGCCACCAACTATGCAAACACTCTGGCGCAGCAATTAAAAATTTCCGATGATAATGTGATTGTCCGTTCCACATATTTTAACTTAAAGGACAAAAATCACGGAAGCGATATGCTGTTCTATTTCTTGATCGGTTTTGTAACTTTCATTGGTTCCGGCATTGTGATCTATTCGATTTTTTATATTTCAGTAGCAAGCAGTATCCGTAACTATGGACAGCTTCGCACAATCGGAACTACAAAACGACAGATCAAAAAGATGGTTTACCGCGAGGGGAAATTACTTGCTGCCATTGCTATCCCGATTGGTTTGGTTATTGGAAATGTGATTGGGTACTTCCTGATTCCTGCCGGTTGGTACTGGCTGACTACTTTATGTGTGACGGTCGGGGTTGGCCTTTTTGCATTTATTATTGTGATGATTGCCATTCATACTCCTGTAAAAAGAGCTGCGGCAGTATCTCCGCTGGAAGCATTGCGATATTCCGATTATCAGGGGAAAATGAAAGAAAGTTCCGTGTTGCACCGTAAAATAACGCCTGCTTCACTTGCTAAAATGAATCTGTCCAGACAAAAGGCAAAGTCCACTTTAACAATACTTTCTCTTTCACTCGGCGGAGTATTGGTTGTATTGATTTCGACAATGTTAGTTTCCTATGATGGCGTTGCAGAGGCAAGAGGCAGGGCTTTCCCTGTCGGTGAATTTAACATTCAGCTCAACGCAAATCAATCGTGGGACACTGCTGGTATTTCTTTGTCTGGATTGCAGCAAAAGAATTTTCTAAATGCCGATTTTATAAATGCAGTAGAATCTATTGATGGCGTTACAGGAATCAAGCACTGGTATTACACGGACGCAGAATATCGTGTAAATGGTAATTCTGGAAAATGGATTCAGGGCTTTTGCCGAGATGAACAGCAGAATTTGGAGAAAGAGCGAATTGCGGGAACGACTGATTATGATGAACTGGTGGCAGGCAATGGAATTGTCTTGCTTCAAGAGCGTGCCGATCTCTATGATATTGAGGCTGCGTTGGGTGATACCGTCGAAGTGGACTATAAAACCGAATCCGGCCAAATTCGCACAAAGGCCTATACCGTCATGGGCATTGTAAACGAATATTCTTACTCCGGCTTCTCAAAATGCTTTGCGCTTCCGGAGCAGTTTATGAATGAAGCGACCGGGATAGATTGCACAGGTACGATTTCCGTAATTACCGATATGAAAAAATATGATACGGTAGAAGCTGCATTAAATCAACTGATAGACGGAAATAGCGATTTGGTTATGGAAACCATAAAAGAAAGTATCACTTATTATAGCGGACTTCAACAACTTTCTTTCGGGGTATTGTTGATCGTGGCTGTTATTGTTGTGTGCTTTTCTTTAATCAACCTTGTCAATACGACAATCACAAACTTCTTATCCCGTAGGCAGGAAATTGGAATGTTACAGGCGATTGGTTTGAGTAAAAAGCAGCTTATCAAAATGCTGTGCTATGAGGGGTTAATGTATTCAGTTTTTGCTACGCTGGTAACATTGGTTTTGGGGACTGGACTGGGCTTCCTATCCGTACAGGTCGTTGTGAAAACGATGAATCCATACTTTTACTATTCATTTCCGTGGCTGATCGTATTGATATATTTAGCAATCCTGCTGATTGTGCAATTCACCTTGATTTCTTACACAACTGGAAATCTGAAAAAGCAATCTCTTGTTGAGCAAATCAGGACGATGGAATAGCCGTATGGGATCGGCGGGGCGGCGTGTGCTGCCCCGCTTTTTTCGCCATTTCTCAAAGAAATTTTTGAAATGTCCGAGCGTTGTAACAATTCAGCCTGTTTTTCTGTCGAAATCAAAGGCACCTCGGACATTTGTGTAACATTTGTAGTTTATGCTTGTGGTAAATCAATATTGGGGGTGAGGACACATGAAAAAGATACTGCTGATCGACGACAGCGACACCTATACATGGTGCCTGCAAAAATACTTACAGCACCGGGGCTACCCGGTAAAAACGGCTTGTACGCTGAAAGAAGCGCGGACTGCCATCCAAGAGGAAATGCCGCTGGTGGTCTGCTGTGATCTCGACCTGCCGGACGGTTCCGGCATGGACTTTCTGGACGAGGTGCGGGCCGCAGACAAGGAGCTGCCTTTTATTCTGGCGTCCTGTCATGACAAGGACGACTACGAACAGGAAGCTATGCGCCGGGGCGCGACGCTGTGCATGGACAAAATGAAAGGACTGCTACTACAAGATAAGCTGGTGGAATACGCCTACCGGCAGTTATCCGGCGAAAAGGCCCCGACTTTTCACAAGCTGCTCTTTGTCTATGCAGAAGATACCAGCGCCGAAGTGCTGCGGGCTGCTATGCTACAAAAGGGCTTTGACCTGATTCTGGTTTCCTCGATTTGGGAAGCCAAGCGCCGGATTTTTGAGGATAAGGAAATAGAACTGATCTTGTGCGATCTGGAACTGCCGGACGGCACAGCAATGGAGCTGTTTCATACGCTACGGCGGGTGGCGGGGATGTTCCAAATGAAGAATCCCCCTGTCCGGCTTCTGCCGTTCTTTATCCTCACCGAGAACAACGACCCTGCCACGGAATATGAATACCGGCATGAGGGCGTGAACGACTATATCACCGCCCCGGTCAATATCCCGGAGCTGATCCGGCGGGTTCTGTTCTTTGTGGAATGAAGCTTTTTTATTCGGCGGCTTTGTTAAGCAAGGCCGCCATTTTTAATTCATTTATCTTCAATGTTTGTTCTGAATATCGTATAATGTAGGGGAACGGCTGTGGTTTCATAGAGTGGTGAGGTGTTTATATTATGAATGAACGAGAAAAAACGATTCGACTATGGTTTGATATGTGGCTCAATCAGCAGGATATGGGCATTGATGATATTTTTACAGAAGATGTAATCTATACAGAAAGCTGGAGTCCCCAGTATAACAACCGAAAAACAGTAAAGCATTGGTTTCAGGAATGGAATACCCGTGGCAAGGTGGTGATTTGGGAAATCAAGCAATTTTTTCATAAGGGAGATCAAACGATTGTGGAGTGGTATTTCAAAAATGAAATGAACAATGGAAGTATAGAGGAATTTGATGGAATCTCGCTGGTTGAGTGGACAGAGGATAATAAAATAAAGGCATTAAAAGAATTTGGGTGTAATCGCAATACCTATAATCCATACCAGGAAGGCGATACCCCTCAATTCAAAGCAGAAAAAGCGAATTGGTTTTGAATTGAGTGCTTATAATGTTAGCTGCTGTGGTTTCATAGAGTGTTGAGAAATTTTTGAGATTTACCATATATCATACAAAGAACGGAGGTGCATGATTTTGAATCCTAAATTACTGATCGTTGATGATGAACGCGGTATTGTTGATATGATACAGAGTTATTTTCAAACACAATATGATATTCTGACTGCTTATAGCGGACAAGAAGCGCTCAAAAAAGTAGCTTGCAAACCAGATTTAATTTTATTGGACATCAATATGCCGGGAATGGATGGTCTGACTGTATGCCAGCAGATACGGGAACACATTGCCTGTCCCATTCTTTTTTTGACTGCTCGTATTGAATCCAGCGATAAGATCATTGGATTTCAGGCCGGGGCGGATGATTATATCGTCAAGCCCTTTGATTTGGATGAATTGGGGGCGCGTATTGCCGCACATCTGCGCCGGGAGCAGCGACGCCAAAATAATTCGGCAGTGCGCTTCTTTGGTGAATTGATACTGGATTATTCTGCCCGAACAGTTACAATCAATAATCAGAACATCCCGCTATCTAAGAGGGAGTTTGAGATTGTAGAACTTTTATCCCTCAATGCAGGACAGGTTTTTGACCGTGAGCGAATTTATGAGCTTGTGTGGGGCTTGGATGGGGACGGAAACAGCGATACAATTATGGAGCATATTCGGAAAATACGCGCTAAATTTGCAGCACATACATTGCATAATTACATTGAAACGGTTTGGGGGTGTGGTTATCGGTGGAACGCCTAAAAAATATGGGACTAAAGAAATCTTTCCTGCTATTATCCCTCTCCTGTTTGGCAGTGGCATTTCTCCTGCTTGGGGCAGTTATCTTCCTATGCCGAGGCATTGAAAACCATTATCCTTTAGGCGGTGTAGAAATCTTGTCGGATGGCTCTGTTGTACCTCTGCCGTCTCCTACGGTGTCACAACAGCGTATTTTGGCTATCCTAAACATTGTGCAGACGGTTTCCTGTATTCTTTTTCCAGTAGGCGGATTGATTGTTTCAGTCTTTCTTTTTTATTATCTCAAATTGAAACAGCCTATTTCCTGCCTGCAAAATGGCATTATGCGGATTCAGAATAATGATCTGGATTTTTCGCTGCCGATTTTGTCTAACGATGAAATGGGACAACTATGTGCTGCCTTTGAAGAAATGCGGAGTGAACTTCTGAAATCGAATCGGCTGTTGTGGCAACAGGCCGAGGAACGCAAACGGCTCAATGCCGCATTTTCCCATGATCTGCGTAACCCGATTACGGTATTAAAAGGAAGTGTAAAACTTTTGCGGCAAGGTATTCAGGACGAACAGACCATAGACCGGCTGGAAAGTTACACTTTACGGATCGAGCAGTATGTAGAAGCTATGAGCAGTGTTCAAAAGTTGGAACAACTCTCTGTTAAGCCAAAAGAAATCAGACTATCAGTTTTGCAGAGTGAATTGCAGGAAACAGCACGACTGTTAGCGCTATCCAAAAAAGTTTCTGTTTTAGTACCATCAGGCGGAACAGTTTGTATAGATCACGGGCTATTTCTTACCGTAGCGGAAAATCTGATTGGAAATGCGGCGCGATTTGCAGAAAAAGCAATCTCTATTCAAATAACGCTGCAAAATGATTCTATGACCTTGAATGTAGAAGATGATGGTGCTGGTTATCCGCTGTCTCTCGTGCAGAATGGGCCAACCCCCTTTGAAACGACAAGTAGTAATTCCTCACATTTTGGAATGGGGCTTTACAGCAGCAGAATTTTATGTGAAAAACATGGTGGCCGATTGATTTTGGAAAATCGGGCCGGGGGCGGTGCATCCGCAACGGCTATTTTTTATTTCGTGTAATCCTTGAGCGATTTTTGAGATTTATCATTTACACTCTCCTTATACCACAAATAAGGAGAGTGTTTTTTATGAATATTGAGGCAAAGAATTTATCAAAGATTTATGGTGACGGTGAAAACCGAGTGGTGGCTTTGGATCGTGCAAATCTCGAAATTGTATCCAGCGATTTTATTTCTATCATGGGGCCATCGGGAAGCGGAAAAAGTACCCTGCTGCATTTGCTTTCCGGCTTGGATAAGCCATCTTCCGGCTCGCTGACCTACGATGGTAAAGATATTTACAGTTACAGCGATAAGGAGTTGTCGGCATTCCGCCGGAAACGGATTGGATTTATTTTTCAGCAATTTAATCTGCTTCCGGTTCTGACGGCGAAAGAAAATATTATCATGCCTCTTTTGCTGGATAAGCAAAAACCGAATGAAGCATACCTGAAACAGCTTACAGAACTGCTTGGCATTCAGGGCCGCTTGGAACATCTGCCCCATGAGTTATCCGGCGGCCAGCAGCAGCGTGTAGCCATTGCCCGCGCTTTGATTGCAAAGCCGGATGTAATTTTTGCGGATGAGCCTACGGGAAATCTGGACAGCAAAAGCGGCGGCGAAGTCATGGAACTGCTTCAAAATGTATGGAAAAAGATGGGGAAAGCTCTCGTTGTCATTACCCATGACAGCCGTATTGCACGAATGGCAGACCGGCAGTTTCAGATTGTAGATGGTGTGCTTACGGAGGTGACAGCGAAATGAAATCTTATCGTACATTAGCATTGAAAGAACTGCTGTCCCAAAAAGTCACTTCTATTCTTATTTTGATTGCCGTTGTGCTGTCTACTATGATGACAACCATTGTAGGACAATCCATTGGCGTACTTAGTGCAATGCGGGAACAGCAGGCCATCGCTATCGGAGGAAACCGATATGCCACTTTTTTGCAGATGAATGCAGATCAGCTTCACGCACTGGAACAGGATGAGCGTCTTTCCTATGTAGGGAAATCTATTTATATGGGAAGTTTAGAACTCTCCCCATCTCTCACCCTTGGTTTGATGGAATATTTGGATGATACTGCCGCTATCTATCCATCCAGTACCAGTGTAGAAGAAGGTCGTCTGCCGGAAGCCCCGATGGAAATAGCTCTTTCGGAAGATATTCTGAAATATCTTGGCTTTGAGGGCGGTATTGGAGATAAGATTACACTTTCACTGCAAAAAAATCTTCGCCACAACATTGCGGACAGCTATTCCTATACAGCAGAATTTGTTCTTACAGGGATATTGAAAAATAACTACTTGGGATATACAAGCGGCACTGTTACGGGAGTTGTAGGGGAAGGAACTGCTGAACAACTTCTACCGGAATCTTATATTTATTACAATGTCGATATTCAGACTGCCGATAAAAAGAGTTTTCAAGCAGTTGTCGATGACTTCAATAAGGAATTGAACATCCATGAGCTTGATACCAGCTACAATATTGTATATTTGAACGCTTTGGGAATTTCCTATACTGCAAATTCCGAGGATGCCAATGATAAGGGATTCTCTTTTATGACAGTCGCAGGGATATTAGTGGGCAGTTTAATTTTGCTGGCTGCTGGCCTTGTGATTTACAACATTCTGAAAATATCTGTCTCAAAACGAATAAAGGGATATGGAACACTTCGGGCTATTGGAAGCGAAAAAGGACAACTTTATCAGATCATTGTAATTGAAGTAACCCTATTGTGTCTGATTGGGATTCCTATTGGTATGCTTCTTGGCTTTTTGAGTGCCAGAGGGATTTTAGAGACAGCTACCGGCCTGGTTTCTCCTGAATTGTTCTTGGTTCAGGATTCTTCCGAATTGAAAACCCTAATAGCAGAAAACAGTTCTTTGAATGGAACCTTACTGATATTAAGCGGAGCAATCACTTTGGCGTTTGCGTTGTTTGCAGCATTACCAGCAGCCAGATCAGCCGCAAGGGTATCCCCTATTATGGCGATGTCTGGAACAAATCTGAAAATTCGACGCAGAAAGCGTAAAACAAAGAAAATCCATAATTTTGAAGCATACTATGCCCGTCTGAACTTAAAGAGAAATAAAGGCCGTACTGCAATTACAATTTTGTCCCTTGTTATGAGTATCACGGTTTTTATTGCACTGCAAGGTTTTTCCTCTTTACTGAACGCTGCAAGTGCCCTGCAAGATAACCATTTAGGAGATTATCAGATCACAAATGAAAGTGTTGGATTTACCGCAGACGATCTGAATACCTTAAAGAAAAATAAAGCAGTACAGAGCGTAGCTGCTATACAGTTTTCGCTTTACGAACAAAATGAAAATGGGCAGCTCGATGGAATCAGTCTTGAATTTCAACTAAAACCCGGCGAAACTTTTCAGGTTGTCGGATTGAACGATGAATATTGGGATTATTTTATGGGGGATCAATTACCAGAAGAACAGCTTGGACAACTGAAATCAGGGAACGCCTGTATAGTAAGGAATCCTATTCCCATGAGCTACGGCGAAGATGTTCTTGAATTTACAAATATAGAGGCCGGAGAAAACATCTGTGTTGCGGGAATGGAGCTGAATGTTTTGAAAACCTTGGATGGCTATGACGGTTATCTTGGTATTGGAAATGGCGGTTTCACAAATGGTGTTCAAGTGATTGTTGATGATGCTATCTATGAACGCCTGACGGGAAAAGATACCTATTCAGAGTTTTTGCCTACACTGAACGAGGGTGCTGACAGGGAAAACTTTGATACATTTATCGAGGCGTTTTGTAACAGAATACCGGGGACAACATTCTTGTCATATGAAGAAACCGACCAGCAACTAAAAGAGAGCTTTGCACAAATTCAAATGCTGGCATGGGGGCTGATTCTTTTCGTTGGCCTGATTGGTATTCTTAATATCATCAATACCGTTTACACAAATATTCACACCAGAGTAACAGAAATCGGTATGCAGCGGGCCATTGGAATGAGTGCCGATAGCCTTTATAAAACTTTCCTTTGGGAAGGTGCATATTACGGAATCATTGCCTCTGTGATTGGAAGCGTGCTGGGATATGTTTGTACGATCTTCATTGAGGCGGCCACGAGCGACACCATCCAGCTTGTTGCAATCCCTGTCATGCCCATTCTTGAAGCAACCCTCTTGGCAGTAGGAGCTTGCTTGCTGGCAACAGCAATTCCGCTACGGAAAATTTCAAAAATGAATATTGTGGATTCGATTGAAACGGTTGAGTAGAACACTATTTTTTGAAATGTCCGAGCGTTGTAACAATTCAGCCTGTTTTTCTGTCGAAATCAAAGGCACCTCGGACATTTGTGTAACATTTGTAGTTTATGATGATTATAAATCAAAGATAACTTTCACTTAGGTATTAAGACATAATATGGAGGTGATGATGTGATGGGACATTAGCTGTTTTGGATATAGAAGAATCCGGCAAGCAGATCGGAGAAAAGTTATTTCTGCTTCTTAACGAAGAACAAAAGAATGCTCTGATGCAATATATTTTGGAACAGGGAGTCTGTCATGGAACGGTATTCAATTCCTGTCACACTTCCTCCGCATCAAAGAAAAATCCTCTAACAGAAATACAGGAAGGCGAGCTTTATCTATGCCTGGAACACCGCACTGTCAGGGTTAGGGAACGGATTATCAACCTGACAAGTAAGGAGTTTGATATACTGGCATTACTCATTGCCAATCCCAAACGTGTTTTTACTTACGAACTGATTACCGATTTGGTTTGGAAAGAGGATTGTGATTTCTATTCGAGAAAAGCCATTCATAATCATATAAGTAAGCTGCGTAAGAAATTGCGCTTTGAACCGGATCTTCCAAACTACATTGAGAGTGTCGCCGGAATCGGCTATAAATTTGAACATCTATAACATGAGCCCACAAGGTGTCGTTTTCCCCTTGTGGGCTTGCTTTTTGCGGCATATATTCTAAGAGCAGAATATGTAGAAAATTGCGAATATAAAGAGTAAAAAGCGAATGCCTGCGGACTGATACAGGAAACATAACCGATATAATTTTCTCCCAAGGAGGTATCAAGCAGCCGATTCAGGCTCCTCCTTGATGGGAGGAAATGCCTATGCGTCTATGCAACACAGATCCGCAGATAAACTGCTTTACATTCAGTCACCTATACGTCGTAATCCAGCTCGTATGGATTGCGGCGTTTTTGGTTTCGACAATATTTGAGCATTTTCGCTGTCAGCCTCCCGGAGAAATTTCATACTGCTGCTTTGGCGCGCCTGTTCTTTGTACGGGCGCGCTTTTTTGTACCCTTTTTTTAATCAGAAAGAGACTTAGACCTTATCGCTGCCGCAGCCCACCCTCTGATTTCGATTTTTGCCATCAACTCAAACATCGAAATTGGAGGAAATTACTATGAAGAAAATCAATCTTCGGGATTATTACCCGTATTATACACAGGACATGATCGTTGAGGTGCCGGATGAAGTTGCGGACATTCTCCGGGAATATAAACTTGCTGAAGCAGCTTATTTTTTGCGTACATACCGGCATAAAGCCTATTTTTCTTTGGATTATGACATCAATGTGGAACATGAGGCTATGGTGCTTGTTTTGACACCAGCAGATATTTTTGAACAGAAGGAAGAAAACGCTAGACTATATGAAGCGCTTGCCTCGTTGCCGGAAAAACAGCGTAACCGTATCACTTCACATTTTCTGTTGGGAATGAGTTTATCGGATATTGCAAAAAGCGAAGGAACCGGCGTCAGCTCTGTACATGAAGGAATCCAACGTGGACTTCGGCGTTTGAAAAAAATTTTAGAAAAAATGAATACAGACCCCGAAAATTACCATCAAAAATGAAATGTATAATAGAGGGACATATTCGGCGGGACAAGCTGGACGGGTGTGGTAAGGAAGCATATACATCCTCCACCCTAACTGTAATATCAATTTGTCTGCCATGCCCCTTGCTTGTTCCTTGACAACCGAATATACGCTGTTACGGGTACTTCATTCTGTGTTCCGAGCGGCAGATGGGGCGGCGCGGTGACAGGCGGCCTAAGGAGGTGATGAATCCAGGCTGTCCGAGCGATAAACGCAACCTACGAAACCGGCTGTGGCAGGCCGGACGCGATAACGACACAGATCATAATGGTACTTCTTCACAGCTTCCTAAAGACTTGGGGAGAGTTCCTGCGGCGTTTGCTTGCTCTGGCAAAGCGGCGGCGTATGTGGGACTATGATGCGGTGACGCTACCCGCAGCCTGTAACAGCCCCGTCCTTATAACAGAAGGACTTGCCGGGGTGCGTGGCAAATACGGCAGCAAAATCGAAATCAGATATAATGGGCCGGATTTATGTGTGTAATAACCATAGATCCGACCTATTCATGTGGTTTTGATAACACAGTTTTCAGAAGGGAGTTGATACTATGGAATTGAACACCATTGTCAGTGAAGTGGGTACGCTGGTAGACATTCGGGATGTCTCTGTCAACAAAGAACTTTCTCGTGATGAACGGATTGCAGAATTTGTTCAGCAAATCAAAAATCCATACCATTTTAAGTGTGGACGTTTTACTGTACAAGCCAGTTTTTCTGCTGAAGGTGCTACCCTGGAAGAATGTATCAAGGGTATTTTGCGATAGCTGCAATTTTAAGAAAGGGGCTGACTTTTCCGTAAAAGCATGGTAGAATAAGAATCGGAAAAGGAATTGAATATGGAATAACCACACTTCTTGAATTGCGGGGATTTTTCTGTGCAACGAAAGGAGTGTTTTTTTATGCAGGTTTACAAAGCGATTAAGTACATCCGTCTTTCTTATACGGATGATAAAACAGTAGAAAGTGACAGCGTTGCTAACCAGCGGCGCCTGATCGATGACTACATAGCCCGACACCCGGAAATTGAGGTTGTGGCAGAAAAAATTGACGATGGTTATAGTGGTGTTTTGTTTGATCGCCCGGCATTTCAGGAAATGATGCGGATGATCGAACAAGGCGAAGCTAACTGCGTGATTGTCAAAGACCTCTCCCGCTTAGGTCGTGAGTACATAGAAACAGGCCGTTATATGCGCAGGGTATTTCCAGCCTATGGAGTGCGTTTTATCGCAATTAACGATAATGTGGACACGGAAAATGACGCTGCCGATGATCTCACGGTTTCTGTCAAAAACATTATGAATGAGGCTTACTGTCGGGATATTTCCGTTAAGACACGGAGCGCCCTGGAAGTAAAACGGCGCAGCGGGGATTTTGTAGGTGCTTTTACCATCTATGGTTATGTGAAAGTCGGCGATAAACACAAGAGCCTGGAAGTGGACGAATATGCTGCTAATGTTGTGAGGGATATTTTCAGAAAACGGCTGGAGGGATTCAGCGCTTCCCATATAGCGGATGAACTGAACCGATTAGGAATTCTTTCGCCTTTAGCGTATAAGCGCAATCACGGAATGCCTCATGCAAAAGGTGGCTATACAGACCGAAAGGATTGCAAATGGTCTGCAACTACAATCATCCGCATTTTGCAGGATGAAACTTACACCGGAACACTGGTCCAGGGCAAACAGACAACGCCCCATTTCAAATTAAAAGAGCGTGAGGACAAACCTTCTTCGGAATGGATTCGTGTGGAGGGAACCCATGAAGCGATCATACAAAAGCACGATTTTGATCTGGTGCAACGGCTCCGCAGGATTGACACAAGGACTTCTCCCAAATCGGATAAGGTTTACCTGTTTTCCGGTATTTTGATCTGCAGCTGCTGTGGCTGCCGTATGACCCGCAAGACGAACCGCTATAAAGATAAAGAGTATCACTATTATTACTGCCCGACCGGCAAAAAGAATGGATGCACATCGTCGGTCATGCTGAAAGAGTCGGATCTGATTGAATGTGTGCAGGACAGTTTGAAAGGACATATTGAAAATGTTGCTTCTCTGGATGCCCTGCTGTCCAGTATCAGTCAGGAACGGATCAACCGGGAATTGGCGCAGGAATATGCCGCACAGATCAGAGTAAATGAAAAGCGTGTGGCACAGACCGAGGGCTTTAAGGCAAAACTCTATGAAAATCTGGTGAGTGGAATTCTGACAAAGGAAGAATTTCTCTCTTATAAGCGAAAATACAATGCAGATATTGAACTGTTCCAAAAGGCAATCGTTGAATGGAACGATAAACTTACAGATGTATTGGAAAACCGAAGCGAACGAAACCGTTGGATCAACCATTTTATGAAATTTTCTACTATGGAGGATATTGACCGCCGGGCAGTCATGCAGCTTATCCGAAGCATACGTGTAATGGGTAAAGATGAACTGCATATTGAATTTAATTACCAGGATGAATATCAGAAAGCAATCTCTTTGGCAGAACAGATTGCTACAAAAAATGAAGAAAGGATGGTGGGCTAAATGGCAAGAAAAAGCAGAAAACAGACGGCAGCGCCTATGCCGGCACCATCTTTATATGTACATGTGGCTCTGTATATCCGTCTTTCTGTGGAGGATAACAAAAAGCGGGGCTGCTCAGTAGAAAATCAAAAGCTGGTACTGAATGACTTTCTTTCAGATAAACCGGACTTCGTTGTGTATGATACCTATATCGACAACGGGGCGACAGGGACAAATTTTCACCGCCCTGGATTTCAGCAAATGCTATCTGATATTGAAGCAGGCCACATTAACTGTGTGATTGTTAAGGATCTTTCCCGATTAGGGCGAAATTCTATTGACACAGGTTATTATATCGAACAGTATTTCCATGCTCATAATGTTCGCTTCATTGCTGTTACGGATCAGTTTGATACAGAGGATTCCGGAAATCTTCATGGCGGTATCATGCTGCCTTTGAAAAATATGATCAATGAAGCCTATGCTCTGGACATTGGACGAAAAATCAAAGCACAAGCGCGGCAGGCTATGAAAGATGGCGACTATATTGGTGCACGGGCACCTTACGGTTACAGGAAAGACCCTGATAATTGCCATAAACTTCTGATTGATGAAAATACTGCCCCTGTGGTAAAACAGATTTTTGAATGGGCACATGAGCATGTGTCTCTGAACCGGATTGTCCGCAATCTAAATGAGATGGGGATTCCGGCACCGAGCCATTATAAAAAGGACACTGGCGAGATTACCAGTCCGGGCCTGATTGGAAGCGGCAAATGGCAGACCCGTACAGTGATGAAAATTTTAGAAAGCGAAGTCTATACAGGCGATCTGGTGCAAGGAAAAACAAAGATTGTAGATCATCAGCAGGTCAAGGCTGGAGAAGATAATCTGATTATTGCCAAATGCACCCATGAACCGATCATTAGCTATGAATTGTTTAATGCAGTTCAGGAATACAGAAAACAGATCTGTGAAGAAAGCAAAGCAACTCCAAAACGCCCCTACACGCCAAACATTTTCAAAGGCAAAGTGTTCTGTGCTGATTGTGGCAGAAGCCTTCACCGGCAACGTGCCGAGCGCCGGAAAGGCCCCGATACTTATTGGTTCCACTGCCTTACAAACAGCCGGATAGAAAAAGATAGCTGCAAAGGCGCAACGATGCAGGAAAAGGAACTGATTTCTACTGTTACGGCTATTCTTGAAAAAGAGCTGACAGTTGCGCTGGGAATGTCGCTGCCACTCTTTCAGTTGGAGGCAAGACAAAAACAGGAAAAAGATAAGCTGAAAATTCAGATGTCGGCCAAACGGCAGGAAATTGAAAAAACACGCCGGCTGATCCGTGGTCTATATGAAAATTTTGTGCAAGGTATTTTGACAAATGATGAATACTTTGAATTGAAGGCGGATTATGAATATGCTATCAATGCTCTGTCTGGTGAGATTGAAGTATTTGAAAAATCTATGGACTCCCTGGACAACCAGCTTGCCCGATACCGTGCAATGGAAAAGGATGCAAAAACACTGGCACAGGATCATGTGCTGACTGCAGAACTGATCGAACGGCTCATTGAACGAATTGAGATTGACCACGAGCGGAATATTCATGTAACCTTCCGTTTCAAAAATGAATTTCAGGGAAAGGCGGTGGAACTGTGCGCAACTATGTGATTGCCCTTTATATCCGTCTTTCTGTGGAAGATTTCAAAACCGAAAGTTTGAGCATACCAAATCAAAAACTGATTCTTCGTGAAAAAGCTATGTCTCTGCCGGAATGGGATAACAGTGAGATTTTGGAATTTATTGACAACGGTCATACAGGGACAAACTTTGAGCGTCCGGCGGTGCAGGAACTTTTAACAATGGTTCAGGCCGGAAAGATCAACTGTATTATTGTAAAAGACCTTTCCCGATTTGGACGTAACAGCATTGAAACCGGCTATTTTATTGAGCGGGTATTTCCTCTTTACCACACCCGTTTTATTTCCGTCAGTGATGATTTTGACACAGCTAATTTCAAAGGTGATACCGGAGGGATTGATATTGCTTTCAAGTATCTTATTAGCGAGTGTTATAGCCGGGATATGTCCATGAAAACCAAAAGTGCAAAATACGCAAAGATGCGTCGTGGGGAATATCAGAGTGTCATCTGTCCTTACGGCTATCGCAAGAGTGCAGACGGACGTATGGAACCGGACGAGGATGTTGCCCCGAATGTGCAGATGATATTTCAATGGGCGTCTGAAGGCAACACCGCAGCCGAGATCACAAGAAAACTGTATGCCATGAATATCCCCACCCCTGGGGAATATCGCAAACTTAAAGGCAAGGACTATTACAATGTTTCCCGAACAAACGGCGTTTGGAGTACATCAACGGTCCTGCGTATTTTAGAAGATCAAAGATATATCGGTACCTATGTAATTGGCAAGAGAAAGGTAAAAGAAATTGGCAGCCGACATACACAGTTAAAGGATGAAAGTGAGTGGTTCAAAATACCGAACCATCATCCGGCTATTGTAAGTGTGGATCTATTTGAGAAAGCCAATGCTTCAATTAAGCGTTTCTCTCTGTCAAATAAAAAGCCGCGTGATTATCTGCTCCGTGGTAAGGTGTTCTGTGGATGCTGCGATCATGCAATGTCTCTACGAAATGGTGCGTGGTTTTATTGCCGTCATTCCGAGGTGGCTGAAACGCTTCCTTGTCATGGTGTGCGTATAAAGATGGCAGATCTGGAGCAGGTTGTATTTGAAACAATTCGGGCTCAAATGTGTCCGGCATTGGGAATTGATAGCAATAAGGATAAATTGGATTTGCAGACAGTTCAGCAGGCCGAACATGAAGAAAAACTCCGTTCTATTCAAGACAGCAAGCGGCATCTTTATGAGCAGTATGCACTCGGAGAGATTGATTTGGAAACCTATCGAACACGAAAAGCGGTTTATGACACGGAGCTGGTACAAGCCAAAAATGTTCATGCTGTCATTACTGCACAGACAAAGCAGATAAAAAGTGATTATGAGATTAAGCTGAAACAACAGGAAATTGTTCAGGAAGTCGGAAACGCCAACATGCTGACAAAAGCTCTGATTGACCGGCTTATCAACAAAGTTTACGTCTTTCCAGGAGATCGGATTGAGATTGAATATGCAACACAGGATTTCTTAGAAACAAAGCAATCTGAAAAGGAGGTATAACCGTGAACACCCATTTGAAACAGCTATGGGCAGCTATGAAGCTGCCCGAAAAACTTCAAAAAAAGTTATAAATTTTTTTGTCGTGGGCTTGACATACGGGTGTCGTAACTGGTGAAAGTGAAAATCTTCAAATCCTTCCAGCTTTTTTGATACTGACCTGCAAGCAATGCCGAGTGTACTCGGCAGTTCCAGACTGCCATCCGGTCTGAGGCAGACAAAGGATATTTCTTTATAATCTGCCGGGACTTCCTGTGTTCCGTCAAGGTGATAGTATTCATAATACACCCTGTTTTTCACATGCACCTCTTTGTAGTAGTTGCGGTGGTAAAGTTCCCCGTACTGCATCCGGCTTTTCAGTTGTTCCCGTCTTGCTGCTTTCAATATTTCAGTCAGCGTATCTCCAAAATCAACAATCCTTACTTTCTTTCGCTTGGTCGTTCCAATCACATTTTTATGCTTTGCACCGTCGTAACGGATACTTCTTTTAATGGTCAGGCATTGATCTTCAAGGTTGATGTCCTGCCATGTAAGACCACAGGTTTCACCGATGCGAAGTCCTGCATAATATGCAATCTGAATCGGCAGGATCGCAGGTGGATTTTTCTTTTCCAGATACTTGATAAGTCGCTCATAATCCTCATGTGAAATCGGCTGTGTGCCATCTTCGACTTCATCATCGGAAAAGAGGTCAACTTCCTCTGCCTGTTTTTTCAGCTTAATATACTGCATCGGATTGAAACTGATTAACTGTTTTGGAAATACTGCAAAACGGAATGACTGCTGCAACACTGCGGAAAAAGAATGGATATAATCTTTACTGTATCCTTTTCTCACTTTTCCGTCTGGAAATTCGCCACCGAATGTAAGCAGATCAAGAAATGCCTGTAAATGTTCGGCAGTAACTGTTTTCAGTTTACGGTCTGCAATCGGGTGTTTCTTAGTGCAACGGATTGCACTGAGATAATTTTCCACTGTGCCATTACTGAGTGTTCCGGTTTTCAGTTCTTCTTCTGCCCACATGTCCAGAAGTTCACCTACGGTAAGGTTATCTGCTTTTGCAACAAATTTCTTATCTTCGTAATCTTCCAGTGCCTTGCGGAGAAGTTTTTCTGTCTCACTTTTGCTTTCGGTTCCGGCATATTCTTTCTGAACCATTTTGCCGCTTGCGTCCTCTACATAGAAGCGGTAGTACCATTTCTTTCCTTTTTTTCTAACAGATCCTTTTGCCATAATCGTATGTCTCCTTTCGATATCAGACAATCGGAACTGCTGAAATGCTTCTTGCGTGTAAGTATATCATAACTCCGATTATCTTACTATACCGATTCAGAATCCTCGTACATAACTTCGGATAAAAGATTTGCAAGCCGTTGTTCTGCTGTTTCCGGTTTCTTGGAATAGAGCCTTACAATATCTGCCATGTCATTCAATGCGTTGACAGTATGGGTGATCTCCCTGAGAAACATGATCTCGTTATATTCATCATTCGATTCAAACCCCATTACTTTTGCAATGTCCGCTTCTTTGGTATTGCCTTTGTAATTCTTGCAGGCGAACTGGAACGAATCCAAAAACAGTTCATATTGTTTCAACATTAACAGCAGTAGGTCTTTGGAAAAAGCATCTTCTGTTTTCGTAAGGTCAAGAGGTAACTGTTTGAGAATATCCGTCATGGCATCACGAATCTGTAATTCTCTTTTATCCGTAATGTCGGTTTCATATTCGTCCGTTTCCCCTCTGAGCCATTCCACAGATACATGGAGAGCTTCTGAAAGACCTTCCAGCACCATTTTCTTTGTATTGTCAATCGTTCCGGCTTCATATCTCTGAATCGTAGATGCAGTCACACCCATCTTTTCAGCGATATAAGGCTGTGTCAGATTCAATTCTGTACGGCGCTGTTTTGCCCTGCTACCGATCAGCTTGCGTAATTCTTTATCTTTCATGCTGATGTGCCTCCTTTTTCGGTATGTCATTACTATACCACATAACAAACAATATTGCAATATGCAATTAAACAATAAACAATATAATTTCGTAATGCTTGACAAGATGATATAAACACGCTATACTGACAGCACAAAAGAAATTGCATAATGCAATTTATAAGGAGGTGGTCACATGACGCAAAGAAAGATTGCCTTATCTATTGAGGAAGCTGCGGATTATACGGGAATCGGCAGGAACACCCTGAGAAAACTGGTGGAGTGGAAGAAACTTCCGGTATTAAAGGTCGGGAGGAAAGTCCTGATTAAAACGGATATGCTGGAACTTTTCATGGAAGCCAATGAGGGCAGGGACTTAAGGGATAAAGGAAATGTGAAAGCCGTCACAAGAAACGGTTCCACTTAAAAAGGCGGTTCCCGAAGAAACCGCCAAAGGTTTTATCAGACCGAAGCCATGATATACCTACACGCAAGCAGATTATACCATGTACTTCGTCTGACAGACAACAGGAAACTTATGTTTGGTAGAAAAAAGAAAGGACGATGATATTTATGGCAAGATCAACAAAGAGTTATGAGGAGCGTCTGCTCCAGTTGGAAAAAAGAGAACAGGAAAGCCTTGAAAAAGCGAAACAGTACGCAGCACAGAAACGGGAACTGAAGAAACGTCAGAAAGATGCGGAAACAAAAAAACGAACCCACAGGCTCTGTCAGATTGGCGGTGCGGTGGAATCAGTGATTGGTTCTGCGATTGAGGAAGAAGATATTCCGAAGCTGGTCGGCTTCTTAAAAAGGCAGGAAGCAAATGGGAAATTCTTCTCAAAGGCAATGCAAAAAGAGCCAGTTGCGAATACGGAGGAAGTGTAATGCCGGAGGGAGTGGAGTTTCCATTCCCTTCATTGCTTTTTTATGAAGGGCGCACTTATGGACAACCAGAGGTCGTCCGTATAAGTTTGCCACAGGTGGCAACCGGTCTGCGCTTACGCTTGCCGGGCTCGTTCCGTCGGCGGGGCTTTCAGCCAGACCTGCTCATGCCGCAGGAGGCACTCTTCGCCAGAGGGGCACATTCCATGCAGGCTGTTATGCACAGGGCACTCTTACGCAGAGGGTGCTCCGGCAGATACCATTTTCTTTTAGGAAAAACGTTACCTGCCGGAAATCAAAGCCGGATACGGCAGAATGGGGGAAACGGAGCATGGCGATTTTTCATTATACAGTAAAGATTGTTGGACGCAGCAAAGGAAAATCCATCATATCGGCGTCTGCTTATCTCAATGGCGATGTGATGAAAAATGAAGAAACAGGCAGGATCAGCTACTATACTTCAAAAAAAGAAGTCGTTTATACCAGCCTGCTGATGTGTGAAAATGCACCACAGGAATGGCAGAATGTACCTGCTGAAAATATCAGACGGTTCCAGAAATCTGTCCGATATAAAAGGGCAGATAACCAAAATGCTGCACTGGAAAAATTCAAACTTACTTTTCAGAAGCAGCGTTTATGGAATGAAGTCTTGAGGATAGAAAAAAGTTCAGATGCACAACTCGGCAGGTCATTTGAGTTCTCACTTCCGAAAGAATGGAGCCGACAGGAACAGATTGATTATACAACTGAATATATTCAAAAGACCTTTGTAGATAAGGGAATGTGTGCGGATTGGAGTATCCACGATAAAGGAGATGGTAATCCCCATGTGCATTTACTGGTGACGATGCGACCATTCAATTCAGACCACTCATGGGGTAACAAAGAAATCAAGGATTGGGAGTTTGTCAGAGATGAAAATGGAAATATTGTGGTGGATGAATCCCATCCGGACTGGTGGCAGGATAAAAAGAACCCTGACCGTCATGGAATCCGAATCCCCGTACTTGATGAAAATGGAGTCCAGAAAGTCGGGACAAGGAACCGCAAACAGTGGAAACGTGTATTAACCGATGCTACCGGGTGGAACAATCCGAAAAATTGTGAGCTATGGCGGAGCGAATGGGCAAACGTCTGTAATGCACATTTGAAAACGGAAAATCACATTGACCATCGTTCTTATGCAAGGCAGGGAAAATTAGAGATACCGACGATCCATGAGGGCGCAGATGCCAGAAAAATTGACGAGAAATTTCAAAACGGACAGACATCCTCTACTTCATGGAAAGTAGAGGAAAACCAGATCATAAAAAGACAAAATGCACTGCTGGATAAAATACAGATTTCTTTTGGAAAAGTATCCAGTGCATTAACACAATGGAAGGAGCGATTGCGTGACATTAGAAGAAAGCCGGGAAGTCATTCCCATGATGGAGACAATGATAAACCAGATCGAGGAACAGCAGAATCT
The DNA here is from genome assembly GCF_003480785.1 of Ruminococcus sp. AM26-12LB. Classification (NCBI taxonomy): domain Bacteria; kingdom Bacillati; phylum Bacillota; class Clostridia; order Eubacteriales; family Oscillospiraceae; genus Ruminococcus; species Ruminococcus sp. AM26-12LB. The sequence goes on from NZ_QUJX01000005.1 coordinate 20,938, forward strand.
TATGGCAGAGATGGTACAGGAATTGCAGGAACGGGACAGGCAGCTCCTGTCTTTTCAGGAGCAGAACCAGAGTTTAAAAAGCTTAAACAGCGAATTATCCAGGCTGCTAAATCTTTTGCCAGATACAGAAGAACTGCTCTCACAGATCGAGCAACAGAAAACCAGAATCGAACAGTTGGAAAACGAGAATCAGCAATGGCAGGAATTAACGCAGAAGCTGAACAACGAGAACAGCTTATTGCAGAAACAGAACAGCGAATTGCTGACCTTAAACAGCAGATAGAGAAAGCGAGGGAGATCGATGAGCGAATGCAGAAACTTAGAGAACGTCGGGCAGGTGGAAGAACTTCTGCTGATGACCGAACAGATGCAGGACGAACTGGATCAGAAAGACCAGACAATCCAGGAACTAAACAGGCAGCTAAGCGAATCGCTGACCTTGAACGAGAAATTGAACAGCGAAAACAGAGCCGAGAATATCGAAGCATTGCGGACAAGATTAAGGCAAACAGAGGAACGATTGACCAGCGAGACAGACAGCAGGAAAAGAGCCGACGCAGAAGCCGTGGCATGGAAATTTAAGTATGAAAAAGCAGAGCAGGAAAAACTTTATGCACAGACACACCAAAAGACGGTAGAGGTAGCTGTTGAGAAAAAAGTGCCTTATGAGAAATGTGAAAAATGTGACCGTACTGCTTACCGGAAAGCAAAAGAAAAATGCGATAGCCGTAAAAGCCAGTTAGAAAAGAAATATAAAAATATGACGATTGGTTATGAAAGTATCTTGTTTCTACTGGCATGGTACAGCATAACAACAACACTGTTTACTGCGATTCTTTCGCCGGTTTTCCTTAACGACTGTATCGTCTTTTTCGGTGCGTTAGGAAAAGGAATGGGAAGTTTATTTCGGGAGTTTGTGACAGGTGCAGACTCTTTCGGACAGTTAAGCAGTGGAATACCTAACAGTATTCTTTCCGGGATTGTGTACTGGCTGATTGCCGGTACTGTCATGGCAATTTTATTCGTAATAACCGGGTGGCTGATAATCGGGATTGGTTATCAGGTAGGAAAAATCTACCGGAAATATTGTTGGGATATCATCAGTATCGTGGTAGCGATAACGAGTACAGCTGTTGTAATTTACTTTGGAGAATGGATTAAAAACGCTAATCCGATAAATCTTATTGTATTGCTATTACTGTCGCATATTATTTATATTGGAATCAGATGTTATGTGAAAGACTGGATGGAAGAACGAGGATATTATTAAAAGAGGACAGGGAAATTTCATAATCTTCCTGTCCTTAGTAAGGGACTATTGATTGTTTATATAAAGAAAAAGTATATAAATAAATCTTGACAATTAGTACGAACTCGGACTATAATACAAAAGTCCGGATTCGTACTAATTTAAGGAGGAAAAAGATGAGAAAAGATAATAATATGATAATACAGTTGCAACGATATTATGCTTTATGGAAAGAATGTACAGCAATGTATGAGGAATGGTCAAAGGATCAGGGACTGTCTTCAAATGGAGTTTTTGCTTTGCATTCATTTTATGAAAGTAATGGAAGATGCACGCAGAAAATGATAAGTGAAAAATGGAATATACCTAAGCAAACGGTAAATACGATACTAAAAGATTTTCAGAAAAAAGGATACATCAATATGGTATCTGATGATTCAGACAAGAGAAATAAGCTGATATGCCTCACAGAATCAGGAATGGAATATACGAAAGATATCATAGAAAAACTGCACTCAAAAGAAATATATGTAATCGAAAAAATGGGATTAGAGAATATAGAAAGTCTTAATGATAATACAGAGCTGTTTATCAGACTTTTCAAGGAAGGAGATTGTAAGAAAAATGAATCATAAATCATTATTTTTTAAATATGTTATTCCATCTATTATAGCATTTGCATTATCAGGAATATATGCGATAGTGGATGGATATTTTGTAGGCAATACCATAGGAGATGCTGGACTTTCGGCTATTAATATTGCATATCCGATTGAGGCTTTGATTCAGGCTCTTGGAACAGGAATTGGTATGGGAGGAGCTGTTTATTACTCAATTAATGCAGCAGAAAAGAAAGGAAAACGGGCAGAAGAATTTATTGCTACAAGCTGGTGGCTTCTTGTAATAGTAAGTGTTATCAGTACCATAATTATTTACTCCTTTTCGTCTAAAATTTTAGGATTGCTTGGAGCAGATGGAATTATATTAACAAATGCGACAGATTATATCAAAATTATAGCACTTGGAGCAATATTGCAGATTCTTGGAACTGGAATGATGCCATTCATTAGAAATTATGGAAACTCTTTCTGGTCAATGTTTGCGATGGTTGGTGGATTCATAACCAATATTGTTCTGGATTTTATCTTTGTATGGATATATGAAATGGGCATGAAAGGTGCAGCCACAGCTACAATAGCCGGACAGGGTGTGACTGCAGCAATTGCAATCATATACGCATTATATAATAAAAAGTTTTATGTGTATGTATCCTTAAAAAATGTAAAAGAAATGTGTGGCGCTATATTCAGAGTAGGTCTTGCACCATTTGGGCTAGCATTGACTCCTAATATTTCATTGGTGTTTATAAACCGATTCTCCGCTTCTTATGGGGGAGAAAAAGCTATTGCAACTTATGCATGTGTATCCTATATTATCTGTATCATATATCTCATATTGCAGGGCGTAGGTGATGGAAGTCAACCTTTAATGAGCCGTTTTTATGGTGAGAAGGATCAAGAAAGCCTGAGAGGAGTTCAGAGAATGGCATACATTTTTGCAATAATTCTTGCTGTTTGTGGTGGAATTATCATGTATGTAAACAGAGCAAATATTGGAGGGGTTTTCGGAGCTTCTTATGAAGTAAGTATTGAGATTTCTAAAATTGTACCTATATTTTTAGTGTCATTACCATTTGTTGCGATTACCAGAATAGCGACAGCTGGATTTTATGCTACTGAAAAAAGTGGATTGTCATACATTCTTACATTCATTGAACCAGTATTGATGCTGATATTTATGCTTGTTTTACCACCTTTATTTGGTGGACAGATTATGATATGGTGGAGTACGGTATTGGCACGTGTTTTTTCAGCGATTCTGGCATTCATACTAATAAAATATTGCGAAAAGGGAGATTTGCAATATGGAATACAGAAAATTTAACAATCAGATAGTAGCAAGAATAATCTAGGTTTATCTATTGTATTTTTAAGGACAGCCTCATAGCAATAGGGCTGTCCTTTTAAAATTATGAAGCTAATTTTTAATAAATTCTAGTAGATTTTGATTGGAATAATCATAACTCTAATGAATCTTCAGCATCTACCCACATCTGTAAATTCCCATCAAGATATAACCTTGCATATTCTAATGGCTCATCGATTGCAAGCGATGTCAAAGCACAATCAGATCCAGGTGTGGTTCTTAAATTTTTTTCTGCTTCCCAACAATCAATACGGAGTATATAGCCCGTATTAGTATATACATCAATGCTGTTGCACTGTGGATTGTATTCTGCAAATATTGTTCTCATCGTATCCCATCTCCTTATCATTTAATCAATCAGTAGTAGCAAAAATTAAGAAGCATTTCAATCAGTTCACCATGTCACTTTTATTTTGTGTTATACTGTCTTATAGATTTTTCTTGCCCTTGTATTTGCCCTTATCAGAGTGCATAAACACTGATGGGACGATATAACACAAGGGAAATAATAAGGGAAAGCTCACCTGCGACAAATCCAGTGTTTTCAAGGGGTTGCGAAGAATTTAATAATAAAATATAACAGTTATTAAATTTCTTAAAACAGGTGAAATCTCAATCGGAAGTTGTGGGAATAAAAAATATGGAATTAAGACTATTGCGCTATTTTCTGACGGTGGCAAAAGAACAGAGCTTTACAAAAGCAGCAGAACAATTGCATATTACCCAGCCAACGCTATCCAGACAAATGGCGGCATTTGAAGAGGAGCTTGGAGTAACATTATTTATTCGAAGCGGGAAGAAAATTTCGCTTACTGAAGAGGGGATTTTATTAAAAAGGCGTGCCCTGGAGATCCTTAATCTTGAGGAAAAAACACTTGAAGAACTGAAAGGAAAAGAAGATGTTGTAGAGGGAAATATAACCATTGGATGCGGTGAATTTGCAGCAGTGGAGACATTGGCGGAGATATGTAAAACATATAAAGAAAAATACCCGCTGGTTCAGATTGTATTGCATACTGCAACAGCAGATGCAGTGTATGAGATGATGAACAAAGGACTTGTAGATATTGCATTATTCATGGAGCCGGTGGACACCGAAGGGCTGGATTATATCCGGATCACAGATTGCGATCACTGGTGTGTTGGAATGCGGCCGGATGATCCGCTGGCAGAAAAAGAGTTTATAAGAAAAGAAGATCTTATTGGAAAACCATTGATCCTGCCGGAAAGAGTAAATGTTCAAAGTGAACTTGCCAATTGGTTTGGAAAAGACTTTTCGAAACTGCAGATTGCTTTTACAAGTAATCTTGGAACGAATGCCGGAGTTATGGCAGCAAATGGACTGGGCTATCCGGTATCCATCGAAGGTGCTGCAAAGTATTGGCGGGAGGATATTCTTGTACAGCGAAGAATTTCTCCTGAAATCACAACAAGTACTGTGATTGCCTGGAGACGAAACATTCCATATTCTCTGGCGGTCAGTAAAATGATAGAAGAAATAAATGCTTTTCAGGCATAGAATGGAATTCAATATAAGCATTAGACATAATAAAAATATCAGGTATAAAATAGATGTATAAGAGAAATTCAAATCTTATACATCTATTTTTATACGAAAAATTCGCAAAGAAAGGGGATTTTTATTATGAGTAAAAATTTAGTCGCATTTTTCAGTGCAAGCGGGACAACAAAAAAAGTAGCAGAAATGATTGCAGAGGAAGCAAAAGCGGATTTATTTGAGATTGAGCCAAAAGTTCCATATACAAAGGCTGATCTTGACTGGATGAATAAAAAATCCCGCAGCAGTGTGGAAATGAGTGATAAGAAATACAGACCGGAGATTATGAAGAAAAAGATGGATATGAGTTCTTATGATGAGATCCTTCTGGGATTCCCAATCTGGTGGTATGTAGCTCCGACAATTGTCAATACATTTTTAGAAGCCTATGATTTCAGTGGCAAAAAGATTGTGCTCTTTGCAACATCCGGTGGAAGTGGATTCGGTAATACTGTAAAGGAATTACAGCCATCTGCACCGGATGCGGTTATCACAGAAGGCAGCCTGTTAAACCGTGGAACAAAACAGGAAATCAGTGAGTGGGTAAAATCTTTATAAATAACAGTGCTATGGAGGTATACAGAAAATGGGAAAAATAGTACAGACAGCAGGAAGAAATACACTTGGTGAATTCGCACCGGAATTTGCACATTTTAACGATGATGTACTTTTCGGCGAAAACTGGAATAACCAGGACATCGACGTAAAAACAAGAAGTATCATCACAGTGGTTGCTCTGATGGCTTCCGGAATTACAGATTCTTCTTTAAAATATCATCTTCAAAATGCAAAAAATCATGGTGTAACACAAAAAGAGATTGCCGCAGTAATCACACATGTCGCATTTTATGCAGGATGGCCAAAAGCATGGGCTGTTTTCAATCTTGCAAAGGAAGTGTGGGAGGCAGGTGAAGGAGATTTACCATATGAAGAGGAAGCAATGCGGGTGCATGCAAAAGAGATGGTATTTCCAATTGGTGCACCAAATGATGGCTTTGCACAGTATTTTTCTGGCAGAAGTTTTCTTGCACCGATTTCCACTTCTCAGGTTGGCATTTTCAACGTGACATTTGAACCCGGATGCAGGAATAATTGGCATATTCATCATGCAAAAAGCGGTGGCGGGCAGATCTTAGTATGTGTAGCCGGCCGAGGGTTTTATCAGGAAGAAGGCAGGGATGCGGTAGAAATGAAACCGGGTGACTGTATTAACATTCCGGTAGATGTAAAGCACTGGCATGGGGCCGCTCCGGATGAATGGTTTTCCCATCTGGCAATTGAGGTGCCGGGAGTGGATTGTTCCAATGAGTGGTGTGAGGCGGTATCGGAGAAAGAGTACGCTGGATTAAGATAAGGAGAGCACTATGGAATACGGTAAACTCGGAAATACAGATATAGAAGTGTCAAAATTATGTGTGGGCTGTATGAGTTTTGGGAAAGCTGGAACCATGCATGACTGGACGTTGGATGAAGCTGAAAGTGAGAATGTTATCAAGCATGCACTTGATTTGGGATATAACTTTTTTGATACAGCAAATGGATATTCAGCAGGAACAAGTGAGGAATATTTAGGTAAAGCATTGAAGAAAAATGTAGCGAGAAATCAGGTTGTGATTGCATCCAAGGTATATTTTAATGAAGGTCGTTTATCAAGACAGGCAATCATGAGGGAAATAGATGGAACTCTGTCACGTCTTGGAACCGACTATCTTGATTTATATATCATCCATAGATTTGACTATGATACACCAATTGAAGAAACTATGGAGGCACTGCACGATCTGGTAAAAGCAGGAAAGGTCAGGGCACTTGGTGCATCTGCCATGTATGGATATCAGTTTTATAATATGCAGTTAGCCGCAAGAGACAATGGATGGACACCATTTTCTGCGATGGAGAATCATTATAATTTGCTTTACAGAGAGGATGAGAGAGAATTGCTACCAATTTGTAAGCAAATGAAAGTTTCGTTAATGCCGTATAGCCCTCTTGCAGCCGGACATCTGGCAAGACCACAGTGGAAATCAGAGTCTCTTCGTGGAACCACGGATAGGGTTGCCATGGGAAAATATGATAAGACTGAAGCGGAAGACATGCAGATAGTTAAACGTGTAGCGGAGCTTGCCGAAAAGTATAACTGCAAAATGTCCCAGATAGCCATTGCATGGCAGTGGGCAAAGGGAATTCTATCGCCTATTATTGGGGCAACCAAAACGCAGTATCTGGATGATTCAGCCGGAGCATTTGACATTAAATTAACTGCCGAAGACCTTGCATATCTTGAAGAGCCATATGTTCCACATGAGATAGTTGGTGCAATTGATAAAAATCCGGCGCAAGGTGTTATTTTGCTTGATGAAAAGAAATAATAAAGAACGAGGTGTAGCCATATGAAGAAATATTTATCAGTTATTCTGGGAATTATCCTCACAGCCTGTCTGGTTGCATGTGGTAGTTCTAACAAGGATTCCGTGAACGATGATTAACAAGAGGTAAGACTAGGAAAAATGAATATGCCAGAGCGTGAGGTTGTAGAATTGCTGAGTAACGGAGACGTAGAATTAAAAATTTCGAAAGAATGAAATTGCTGTTTTTCTATACGAAGAGCTCGACAGATTTTAGATAATTGCGATCTGTGAAGGATTTGCAATTTTAGGAATGATATTTTTGATTATCAGTTGATAGTCAACTTCCAGTTTGTTGAATTAAAAATGAAATAAAGTTTCAGTAATCATAGAGTGTATGGATTCAATTCCATATGCTCTTTTTCTTTTACTTAATTTCAAGAAAATGCAGAAATCTAATGTTACGAGTTTCTTACGAGTGGCATTAAAAAAAACTCGCAAGAAAACTCGTAAGAAAAAAAGTAAAAAAATTTGCTTTTGACCACTGTAAAACAGGCTCTGAGCGTTTCGTTATATGAAGGGATAATTTTTCTTTCATAATTCAAAGAAAAGAGGACAAAGAAATGTCAGAGAACTGGATGACGAAACAGGAATTGGTCTGATTGAGAAACGCAGACAGGGATTTGGAAAGGTGAACGTTATCTACGTGAAAACCTTTATGCCTGAGAAAACAGATAAGAAAAAATTTGGAGAGGAATTAAAGAAATTTAGAAAACAAACTTCTGTGGAAAATGAGGAATCTACAGAAGTTTACATTTCAAACTTCATGAAGTCCCAAAATCAAACTTCTAGAAGTCCCGAAAACAAACTTCAAGAAGTTTACATTTCAAACCCTAATAATACTAATCTTAGTGATACTGAAATGAATGATAATAAATCTAATCAAATCGTATCTGCAGATGAGAATCGATCCAATGGCGATAATTCCACTGAGGAATATCAGGCTTATGAAAAACTGGTCAAAGAGATTGTTGATTATGAATCACTGGAAGTAACCCATCATGACGATATGCGACAGGTAGATGAAATCGTGAACCTGATCGTAGAGACTGTGATGTGTAAAAATGACAAGATCTTGATTGCCAGCAACTGGTATCCGGCATCACTGGTGAAGAAAAAATTTCTGATGCTGACCTATTCACATATCGAGTATGTCTTACACTGTATGAGTGGTAACACCACAAAGGTGAAGAACATCAAGAAATATTTATTAGCAGCCCTGTTTAATGCACCGTCAACGATGAACGGGTATTATCAGGCAGAGGTGAACCATGATATGCCAGGACTGGTAAGATAGGAGGTGCATATGTTTATTTTAAAACTTGCTGGAAAGATATTATTACTGCCGGTATGGCTGATCCTTTTTGTGATCGGCCTGGCAGTGAAGATGACAGTACAGACTTATGCGGTTGTAAGGGGAATCCTTGGTTTTATATTCACTTTGTTGATTATAGCAACTGCATACTGTTACCATGACTGGGTACAGGTTGTATTCCTGTTTGCGCTGAGTGTTATTCTGTATCTGATCCTGTTTGCAGGAGTGTTCGTAGATACTGTACTGGACATGACAAGAGAACGTATTATTGATTTTATTATATCGTGAGGAGGATATGAAAATGAGCGAAAACAATGATTATATTCAGTTACCACCACTTAAAAAAGACACACCGTCCGATGTGGTAGCATTTATGTGGTAGTACATGAAAGTACCGGAGAATTCAAGAGAAAAAGTTAAGAATCTGCTTAAAGATGCAAATGAAAATGGAGTAAAATTAAGTCATCAGGCACCAACCTTGTATGATGTTGTCCCAAAAGAAGAAATTGCTGAATTTGAAGAGCTTATGCGCAAAACCATAGCTGACATTGTATCAGAAGCCAGTAGCGTTGCCTGTTGGGTGTATGTGCAGAAATATGTGAAGCACAAAACCCTAAACGAAATGCTGCAAGAATTGCCAGACGTAGGTCAATTCATCCTAGCTATGGATACCTGGTTTGAAAAACTGATGGAGAAATAATCTAGGAAAATAGTTTAAAGTTTACATGTTATGATCATGTATGAAGTTGGAACAGAATAAAAGATTGTGCTATACTATTGTTCAAGAAAAAAACTCATTGACATATTTCAATCTATTTAGGAGGATAAATGATCATGTGTACAGCAGCAACTTATAAAACAAAAGATTTTTACTTTGGACGAACCCTCGATTATGAATTCTCTTATGGTGATCAGATAGTAATTACACCACGTAATTATGCGTTTAATTTTCGCCATGTTGACGATATGAAAAATCATTATGCAATTATTGGAATGGCTCATGTTGCAGAGGATTATCCTTTGTATTATGATGCTATGAATGAAAAAGGAGTGGCAATGGCAGGACTGAATTTTGTCGGAAATGCTGTTTATTCCGCGATTAAGCCAGATGTGGAAAATATTGCACAGTTTGAATTTATTCCGTGGATTTTAAGTCAGTGTTCTTCTTTAGTTGAAGTTCGCGAGCTTCTTGAACGAATTAATATTGTTAATACTCCTTTCAGCGAGCAATTACCATTAGCACAATTACACTGGATCATTTCTGATGAGAATGAGTCAATTACGGTAGAATCTATGTCGGATGGTTTGCATATTTATGACAATCCAGTAGGAGTGCTTACGAATAATCCGCCATTTCCACAGCAGATGTTTCAACTAAATAATTATATGCATTTATCTCCTAAACAGCCCAGAAATACTTTCTGCGAAAATTTGGCTCTTGATGCATATAGTAGAGGTATGGGAGGATTAGGTCTTCCGGGAGATCTCTCATCTGCCTCACGCTTTGTACGTGTAGCTTTTACAAAGGTAAATGCAATTTCAGGTGAATCAGAGGAAGAAAGCGTTAGCCAATTCTTCCACATTCTCGGATCTGTGGATCAGCAACGAGGATGTTGCGAAGTAGCGGATGGAAAATATGAAATCACATTGTATACGTCGTGTTGTAATGTTACAAAAGGTATTTATTATTACAATACTTATGAAAACCATCAGATCAGTGCAGTAGATATGCATGTAGAAAATCTGGATAGTGATAAAATGATTTGTTATCCAGTAATTCAAGGAGAACGAATCAACTATCAAAATAAATAATGTTTTGAAATCAGGGATGAGGTAGAAAGGAAAGTTCCATGACAAAAGATGAAGTAAAAAAACTCAGGATGAACAGTCCGGAATCACTACAGTTTTTAAATAATGCTACAAAATTTTATAATTTAATGATGATGTATCGTTGTGCTATTAGGGAGATACAAACTAAACTTGAGGTTTTGGATGATGAATTTTCAGTTGAGAACAATCGAAATCCTATTTCTTTTATAAAAACAAGAATTAAGCAGCCCAATAGTATTTACGATAAATTGCAGAAGATGGGATATGAATTTACAACAGAAAATATACAGACATATCTCAATGATGTAGCAGGCGTTCGAATAGTTTGTGCGTTTATTGACGATATTTATATGATATCAGATTTGATTACCCAACAGGATGATATTAAAGTTATTGAAATAAAAGATTATATAAAAAATCCAAAATCGAATGGTTATCGAAGCTATCATATGATTGTTGAAATACCAGTATTTTTTGCTAAGGGTAAAACACCTATGCGTGTAGAATTACAGATTCGAACCAATGGTATGGATTTCTGGGCAACATTGGAACATCAACTTCGCTATAAAAAAGGAATTGAAGAAATGCCTGGCTATGATGAGATAAGTGAAGAATTACTTCATTCTGCAAGAGCTATCATTGAAGCAGATAATGAAATGCAGAGAATAAAAGACAAAATTGGTATGTTCCACGAAATTTAGGGAGAAAACTGAGCAAGTAGGAAGGTGGAATATATATGAAACAAGATACTTTAGAGGGCAAAGCAAAAACAAAAAATGGGGTAAAACGGCTGTGTTTTTCCATAATCTGCATTCTTCTGGAAGTGATTTTTATTATTACTATCGTAACACGCTTGAATGAATATGCAGAAATCATAAATTTATTTACAAGGATTTTGAGTGGGATCTTGGTTTTGGGATTGTACGCATCAAATAAGACATCCTCTATGAAAATGCCTTGGGTCATCTTAATTCTAATTTTCCCAATTATGGGTGTAGGCCTGTATTTGTTGATTGGTTTGAATGGTGGCACACATAAAATGCGTGAGCGATATGCAGAAATTGATAGCAAATTGTTACCAATGCTTCCGGACGGTCAGGAGTGTTTGAGCAAAATAAAAGAAACAATTCCGAAAGCAGGAAATATAGCAAGTTACATACAAAGAAATTCGCAGTATCCAATCTATCAGAATACGGATATTGTGTATTTTGATGAAGCAGTGAAAGGATTAGAGGCACAGCTTAAGGATTTGGAGAAAGCACAGAAGTTTATCTTTATGGAATATCATGCGATAGAAGACGCTGAAGCATGGCATAAGATTCAAGATGTTCTGGAAGAGCGAGTAAAAGCAGGTGTGGAAGTTAGAGTATTCTACGATGATATGGGTTCTATAGGCTTTATTAACACAGATTTTGTGAAAAAGATGGAGGCAATAGGAATTCATTGCCGTGTATTTAATCCGTTTATGCCAGGTTTAAATCTGTTTTTGAACAATCGTGATCATAGAAAAATAACAGTTATTGATGGAAAAGTCGGATTTACAGGTGGATATAATCTAGCAAACGAATATTTTAATTACACACACCCGTATGGACAGTGGAAAGATACAGGTATTCGTTTAGAAGGAGATGCTGTTCAGTCGCTTACGGTGACATTTTTGGAAATGTGGAATGCAGTAAGTGATAAGGATGCTAATGATTCTGATTTTAGTAAATACCTTTTCCACTATGATTATGCGGCACAGCAAACTGGGTTTGTTCAACCTTATGCAGACAGCCCTATGGATAATGAGCAAGTAGGAGAAGAAGTTTATATCAGTATGATAAATAAAGCTGAAAAATATTGTTGGTTTATGACTCCATATCTAATCATAACAGATGAAATGACGCATGCGTTATGTCTGGCTGCTAAGCGAGGGGTAGACGTAAGAATTATCACACCTGGTATCCCTGATAAAAAATTCATTTATAATATAACTCGTTCTTTTTATCATGGATTAGTTAAACATGGTGTTCGTGTTTATGAGTGGACTCCTGGTTTCTGTCATGCAAAAATGAGTGTGGCAGATGACTGTATGGCAACTTGTGGAACAATTAATCTGGATTATCGAAGTTTATATCACCATTTTGAAAACGGCTGTTTTATGGCAGATTGTCAGGCAGTTGTGGAAATAAAAAATGATCTGATAAGAACGATGGGAGAATGTCGTGATGTGACAGACCAATATCAAACCGGACGAAGTGCATATTTGCGACTGGGACAATTATTTATGAGATTATTTGCTGGATTGCTATAAGAATCTGATGAAACGACCTTTCAAAAAACAGTTGATTTAGAAGTTAACTGTTTTTGAAAGGCCGTTTTTGCTATATCTAACAGTCTGTTGTACAAAGAAGATTTTGCATGGATAGTGATTAATACAACGGAGTAAGAAAAGCTCCTTCATATATTAGAATAAAAATATGACTGTTTCTTTAAAAAGAAGCCGGTCATATTTTTTTATGAAAAATAAATTTTGTTGAGGTTAAATTGAGATTGACTTTGTATTGTATAAGTATGAAATAAAAAGGAATCAGGTGATGTACAATGAAAAAGCATAAAATATGTAAAATCCTTCTTGTTATACTGGCAATTTTTTTATGTGTGGCTTTTTATGAATTGCTCGGAATCTGCGTTGCATATAAAAAACAGCCGGAAGTGTCCAATACAACCAAAAAAGAAACAAAAAATGGGTCATGGAACGAATGCAGTGAAAATCCAGAACGGGCAGTAATCATAGAAAAGAATCCAGAAGCGCTTTTACAAAGAGTGCGTTTGATCAAGAATGCAAAAAAGGAAATTATTCTTTCTACTTTTGCATTTCAATCCGATGAAAGTGGAAAATTGATTTTAGGAGCATTGCATGATGCGGCAGACAGAGGTGTACATATTCGTCTGTTAGTAGATGGAATGGAGAGCTGGATTGATATGGAAGGAAATCCGTATTTCTATGGATTATCTTCCCATGAGAATGTTGAAATTAAACTGTATAATAAGGCCAATCCGTTGAAACCGTGGAAAATGATGGGTAGAATGCATGATAAATATTTGATTGCAGATGGAAAGAGATATATTCTTGGGGGAAGAAATACATACAATTATTTCCTGGGTGATTTTCCGGGACATAAGAACTATGACAGAGACGTGTTAGTGGTTTGCGATGAACCTGAGAAAGAAAATTCAGTTAACCAGTTGTCAGAGTATTTTGAAACCATATGGAATCAGGAAGACTGTGGTTATTTTCATAACAATAAAAAACTGGCAAATAGAAAATCTGTAAAGAACGCAGTTTTAGAGCTGCAGAACAGCTATCAGAAATATTTTGAAGAGAATAAGGAAAGAATCTGCGAGACCAATTATACGGACGAAACTTTTGAGACAGAAAAGATTACATTAGTGTCAAATCCTATTCACACAGGTTCCAAAGAACCAGTAGTGTGGTATCAGTTGGGAGAATTGATGAAAAATGCAAAAAATCGTGTGAAGATCCACACGCCATATATTATCTGTAATGATATGATGTATAATACATGGGAGGAAATTGCAGAGAACGTTTCAGATTTTTCTATCATGACAAATTCAGTTGCGAATAATGGGAATCCATTTGGGGCTGCCGATTATGCGAAAAACAGAAATAGAATCTTAAGTACAGGAATTAATATCTGGGAATATGAAGGCGGTTATTCATACCACGGAAAAAGTATTCTGATTGACGATGATCTGTCTGTAATCGGTTCCTTTAATATGGACATGAGAAGTGCATATCTGGATACGGAACTGATGCTTGTAATTCGCAGTAAAGATATTAATAAACAGTTGGAAGAGGGCATGATGGAATATGAAAAAGTGTCCCGCCAGATATTAGAAGGCGGAACTTATAATGATCCATATCATGTAGAGCCAATCGAATTAACAAAGAAACGTCAGAGAAACGTACTTTTGGTACAGCATCTGCTTGGATGGGCAAGATATCTGTTCTGATAAAGGAGGAAGAAGATCGTGTTTCAAATATTAATTGTAGAAGATGATAAAGAATTAAGCCAGCTATTCCAAAAAGTGCTTGAGAAGAATGGATATCAGGTCAAAAGTGCATCGGATGGAGCACTGGCATTAGAAATATTGGATAAAGAGTATATTGATCTGATCATTTCCGATATTATGATGCCGGTTATGGATGGCTATGAACTGGTGTCAGAACTTCGTTCAGCAGGATATCAGATACCGGTACTTATGATCACTGCGAAAGGTTCCTTTGATGATATGCGCCAGGGATTTCTTTCGGGAAGTGACGATTATATGGTAAAACCGGTAAATGTGAATGAAATGGTTTTAAGAGTCGGAGCACTGCTTCGCCGTGCACAGATACTGAATGAACACAAAATTGTGATCGGTTCAACAGAGTTTGATTATGATGCAATGACGATTACAACTGATAAGGAAAGTCTTGTTTTGCCTAAAAAAGAATTCCTGCTTTTATATAAGCTTGCAGCTTCGCCAGGCAGAACATTTACAAAACAACAGTTGATGGATGAAGTATGGGGATACGAGACGGAGGCAGACCCACATACAATAGAGGTACATATAGGAAGAATCAGAGAGCGTTTTAAAGATACCCCGGATTTTGAAATCGTAACAATGCGTGGAATTGGATACAAGGTGGTGAAAAAATAATGGAACAAAAGAAAGAAAAAGGATTGCGGATCCGATCCTGTCTGACTGGTGCAATCTGGCTGGCACTTGTATTTTCAACAGTCATATCTGCGTTATTATTTGCTTTTTTGAATCATTTTTTTAATCTGCCGGGCAGCATACCTGTGCTTGGCTGGCTTTTGATTTTCAATACATTGATTGCCGGGCTGATCACTTCCTTTATCAATGCAAAGTTGCTGGAACCAATTACCAGACTCAGTAAAGCAATGAAGGAAGTTTCGCAGGGAGATTTTGAACAGCACTTGGAAACGAACAGCCGTATCGCAGAAGTTGGAGAATCTTACCAGAGTTTTAATGTGATGACAAAAGAGCTTCGTGCAACAGAAGTACTGCAGATGGATTTTGTCTCCAATGTTTCTCATGAGTTTAAGACCCCGATCAATGCCATTGAAGGGTATACAATGCTTCTTCAGGGAGAAGAATTGTCTCAGGAGCAAGAGGAATATGTAGAAAAAATCTTATTTAACACCCAAAGACTTTCCGGATTGGTTGGTAATATTTTGCTGTTATCCAAGTTAGAGAATCAGAATATACCAATGAAAAAAACAGAATATCGTCTGGATGAACAGATCCGCCAGGCATTTCTTTCATTGGAAACAAAATGGACAGAAAAAGAAATTGGTTTTCAGGTAGAATTGGAGGAAGTTAAATATACTGGGAATGAAGGACTTTTTATGCATATCTGGATAAATCTTTTGGATAATGCGATTAAGTTCAGCCCTTCAAAGGGGACAATTACGATGTTTCTGAAACAAGAACAGGATTCTGTTAAGTTCATTCTGGAAGATGAAGGACCAGGAATAGAGGATGATGTAAAATCCAGAATATTTGACAAGTTCTATCAGGTAGATGGATCTCATAAAGCAGAAGGAAATGGCCTAGGTCTTGCACTTGTAAAACGGATTGTAGATAGTGCCGGAGGAACAATCAAAGCAGAAAACCGTGAATATGGTGGATGCAGATTTGTTATAGAGCTGCCAAAGCAGAAAGATGAGATTATATAGTTTTAAGATAAATTAGAAGATGGGAGGATTTATATGACATTTTATCAGGAGTTGCAGTTAAATCAGGCAGGTTCTAAAAACCTGTTGAAAAAGAGTGAAACACTAAAAGAAAAATTATATCATATGTGGGTATATCTAGTGAAGATAGCTGTTACAATGGCATTTTGTTTTTTCTTTGTTAGTATTTTCAGCATCCTATTTGGAAATGAGAACAGCATTGTAGGTGTAGTAGTCTTATTATGTCTCATGGTGTTTAGAAATGCGGATCTGGGGATCCACACCGGACAATCTACGATGCTTTTGGCTTTGTTCTTTGTAATTATGACTGTATGTCCGCATTTAGCAAACCAGCTTTCACCGGTACTTGGAATGCTGTTAAATATTGCGGCACTGGCTGTGTTGATTCTGTTCGGATGCCATAATCCATTTATGTTTAATCAATCTACATTGGTTCTTGGGTATCTGCTGCTATATGGTTATGATGTTACGGGAAAAAGCTATCAGATGCGATTAGTCGGAATGGCTTTAGGTGCAGCACTTACCTGCTTCGTATTTTATCGAAATCATAAAAACAGAACTTATAAAAGAAATCTGAAAGATCTGATACAAGAATTTGATATCACTTCTTCCAGAACAAAATGGCAGATATGTCAGATTTTATGCGTACCGATTGTCCTTTGCATTGCAGAACTTTGTAATATGCCACGTGCAATGTGGGCTGGTATTGCGGCCATGTCCGCGATTTTGCCGTTTATGGAAGATATGCACTACAGAGTCCGTAAAAGGATTGTCGGAAATATTGCAGGTGTTATATGTTTTACAGTATTATATTTTCTGCTTCCTTCGTCAATCTATGCATATATAGGAATTCTTGGTGGAATCGGTGTAGGATTTTCAGCACAATATGGCTGGCAGGCAGTATTTAACACATTTGGTGCTTTAGCCATTGCTGCAGAGACTTATGGACTACAAGGAGCGGTTAGTCTTAGAGTGATTCAAAATGTTTTTGGTGTTGTGTTTGCTTTAGCATTTTGTGTTATATTTTATTGGTTTATGTCTAAAAAAAAGGAAAGTGAGATGACCGTACATGCAGAGTGAAGTGAATCAGGAAGAAAATTTGAATAGAATTATTACGGTTCCTAATCTTCTTTCTTTTTTTCGGCTTTGTCTGATTCCGGTAATTATATGGAGTTATTGTGTAAAGAAAAATCCTCTGTTAGCTGGTGAAATCTTATTGCTGTCTGGTCTTACGGATCTTGCTGATGGATATATCGCAAGAAGATTCCATAGGATTAGTAATTTAGGAAAAATACTTGATCCGGTGGCTGATAAGCTGACACAGGCAGCGATGTTAATCTGTCTGTTTACTCGTTTTCCGCATGTGCTTCTTTTAATCGTAATAATGGCAGGTAAGGAGCTGTATATGGTAGTCAGTGGATGTCTTGTGATACGAAAGACAGGAAAAGTACATGGTGCAGACTGGCATGGAAAGATAGTAACCTTTTTATTATATGGAACTGCAGCGGTGCATATTATATGGTTCCACATTACACCGATGGTATCAGATCTGTTGATTGGTTTGTGCGCTATAATGATGGTCATATCGGTCGCTCTGTATATTATCCAGAATACCAGGACTCTTAAGGAAGAGACTGTATAAGCAATTTTATATTACAATGACTAGAAAAATATTTAGGAAGATAAGCGGGAATCCTCGGTAATTCAATTGCCGAGATGAAAGCGTAAACTGTGCATATCTGCACATTATAAGTAAAATATATTTATTTTTTTACTAAAAAATGCTGTATCCAGCTTTATTAAAAAAGAAAATATGTTCGGCATTTTATTGTGATATTCTTAATACTATGCTATACTATATGTATGAAGGAGAATCTTATACATTACCGCACTTGTGTGTGCAATATTAATTACCATATGGTATGGTCAGTGAAATACTGGCGGAAGATATTGAATGCGGAGATTGAAGCATATCTTCAGGAGCTGGTGCAGGAGATCGCAGCGGATAAAGGTTTTACCGTCCATTTGTTTGAATGCGGGGAAGGAGACCATGTGCACTGTTTTGTGTCTGCTCCTCCCAAATTATCCATAACTGCGATCGTGAAATATCTGAAAGGGATCACCGGCAGGAAATTATTCGAACGTTTTCCGGAAATAAGAGAACAGCTTTGGAAAGGAGAGCTGTGGAACCATTCCTATTATGTGGAAACGGTCGGGTCTGTGTCGGAAGAAAACATCCGCAGATATATTGAGCATCAGAGTAAAGTTTATTGAGATCATAGAGGTGGGAAATGCTGCTGTCAAAGAAAACATCCATAAAGGTCAGTCAGGAATATGCAAACGTCATCGGACATATGTGTTATGCGGCATCCAAGCTCTGGAATGTCTGTAATTACGAACGTCAGCATTACAAAGAAATGGGAATGGAGAAATACCCGGACTGGTATTATCAGAAAAAATCCCATAGAGAGGATCTGTGGTATAAACAGCTTCCATCTCAGACAGCCCAGGAAGTCTGCAAGCTGCTGGATAAAGCATGGAAATCTTTTTACGCCTTGAAAAGATCCGGAGGGATTGAGAATCCCAGACCACCGCGGTTTAAACAGGAAAGTATCCCCATTACCTATATGCAGATGGGAATTGTACATGAATGGGACACAGAAAAAGTCCGTCTGTCCCTTCCAAAAGCATTAAAAAGATATATGGAAGAAACGTATCAGATCCATGAGAACTTTCTTTATCTTGAAAATAAGATTTTCAGGGGCATGGATCAGATCAAACAGTTGCGGATCTACCCACCGGAAAAAGGTGAATGTAAAGTTATTGTTGTTTATGAGATTTCAGAGAGGGAAGAACTTTCGCAGAATGGACACTATCTGTCAGTTGATCTGGGACTTCATAATCTTATGACATGCTATGATTCCGGGAATGGGAATACATTTATCCTGGGCAGAAGATATCTTGCATTGGAAAGATATTTTCATAAAGAGATTGCAAGGGTGCAGGCACAATGGTATGGACAGCAGTCTGTGAAGGAAATAAAACATCCAGTCACATCAA
This sequence comes from Ruminococcus sp. AM26-12LB, assembly GCF_003480785.1. Classification (NCBI taxonomy): domain Bacteria; kingdom Bacillati; phylum Bacillota; class Clostridia; order Eubacteriales; family Oscillospiraceae; genus Ruminococcus; species Ruminococcus sp. AM26-12LB. Next base: position 40,112 of record NZ_QUJX01000005.1, read on the forward strand.
AACATATTCGCAGATTATATCAGAAAAAGCAGAACTCGGTAACGGATTATCTGCACAAGATCACAAGATACTTTGCAAAATACTGCCGTGAACAGGGAATTACCTGTGTTGTGGCAGGGGATATCCGGAATATCCGGAAAGGAAAAGACCTGGGACACAGAACAAACCAGAAGTTCCACAATCTGCCGTATAACAGGCTCTATAGCATGATGGAATATAAGCTTAAGATGTACGGGATCCGTTTTGTAAGACAGGAAGAAAGCTATACCAGCCAGTGCAGTCCGCTGTCACCAGAGGTGGAAAAAAGATATGCACAGCCATGCAACCGAAAACAAAGGGGACTGTACAGGGACAGAAACCGGAAGTATAACGCAGATGCTGTAGGTGCATATAACATCCTGAGAAAATATCTCTCCGTATCCGGAGAGAAAAAGGAACTGTCCGTAACCGGACTAAAAACGCCAGAAATAATAAAAGTAGCTGTATAGCTCTAAAGAGCAAACAGTAGTGGTGTCATGGACGCACCCTGAAAAGGCGGTATCCCGCCTTAATTCAGATGCTCTGGTAACTCAGTTGCCGAGTAGTTCACATAGAAAATAAATCATTATAAAAAGATCCTGTTCATACTATGATATATGCGATGATTATGGAGATAACAATTATGACTGCCAGTATGGAAAGCCAGAAATAATCTATAATTCTTTGATTGCAAGGTATTTTGTTGTATTGCGTGTCTTGGTCAGGTTCACCTCCTCTCTATTTCGTCGAGTTTTTTAAGAAATCAATCTCCATTTGTTGCTGCTGTGTTTGAGCTTTTAGTAGTCGGTTTTCAGCTTTCAACTTCTCAATATCTGATAATTGAGAAATCGCTTTGTTCTTACTTCGTCGATCATATAATCCTTCGATTCCTTTATCTTTATATTTTTTAACCCATGCATAAACTTGTCCGTAGGAGCAACCATATTTATTCGCTGTAGAAGAATAATTACATCCCGTGTTCAAGGCTTTGCGGTAATTTTTTGGATTTCAATGTGTCAAACTCCCGTGTTTATGAAAGTTGTGTTTTTCTTGGCAATATGTTACAATTACTCCATATAAATTTATAACTTTTCTGGACAGAAAGTAAAAGGGGAACGTCATGAAGTGTATTAAAACAACGGACGCGGTAGGACATGTACTGTGCCATGATATTACCAGAATTGTGAAGGATGTGGTAAAAGATACAGCCTTTCGTAAAGGACATATTGTACAGGAAGAAGATATTCCGGTTTTGCTATCTCTGGGAAAAGACCATCTTTATGTGTGGGAGAAGGATGAAAATACTTTGCATGAAAATGAAGCAGCGCAGATTCTGTGTGATGTGTGCATCAATGAGAATATGCATCCAACGGATGTAAAAGAAGGAAAAATTGAGTTGATTGCAGATTGTGACGGAGTATTTCAGGTGGATGTGCCGAGGCTGGATGCTATTAATGAGATCGATGAGATTATGATTGCCACCCGTCATACAAATTTCCCGGTAAAAAAAGGTGACCGTCTTTTAGGAACCCGTGTGATTCCGCTGGTGATTGCAAAAGAAAAAATGGATTTGGTGAAGAAAACAGCAGGAGAAAAACCGCTGGTATCGCTGGCACCTTATAAGAAACGGAAGGTAGGAATTGTAACCACCGGAAATGAAGTATTTTATGGAAGAATTAAGGATACTTTCACACCGGTAATCATCGAAAAAATGAAATCTTACGGTGCTGAAATTCACGGACATATTCTGTGCAATGATGATATGGAAAAAATCACTGCCGCTATTATGAAATTAAAAGAAGAAGGGGCAGATCTGATTGTCTGTACCGGTGGTATGAGCGTGGATCCAGATGATAAGACACCGGGCGCGATCAAAAATACAGGAGCGAGAATCGTATCTTATGGTGCTCCGGTACTTCCGGGAGCGATGTTCCTGTTATCCTATCTGGAAGATGGCACACCGGTAATGGGACTGCCGGGATGTGTGATGTATGCAAAAGCCACCGTATTTGATCTTGTTCTGCCACGTATTATCGCAGGTATAGAAGTGACAAAAAAAGATCTGGCACATATGGGAAATGGCGGATTCTGTCTTGGCTGCAAAGAATGTCATTATCCGAACTGCAGCTTTGGAAAGGGCGTATAAGAGCAGGACAGGAGGAATAAGCATGGAAAAGCTTACGGTAGAGTAGGCACTGGAAGCACTGCTGGAACATACAAAAGTAATAGAGGAAACGGAAACTGTACCACTTTTGCAGACATGTGGAAGAGTGTTGGCAAAGGATATGATTGCAGGATTTGATAACCCGCCGTTTGACAGATCACCTGTGGATGGTTATGCCTGCAAAGCGGAGGATATAACGGATGCATCAGAAAGTCATCCGGTACAGTTGACGGTATTGGAAGAGATTGATGCGGGGCAGTATTCCAGAGTCACAGTGGAAAAGGGGCAGGCGGTTCGGATTATGACAGGCGCAGCTATTCCGAAAGGCTGTGACTGCTGTGTCCGTCAGGAGGATACAGATTATGGAGAAGAGACTGTCAGAATCTTCCGTCCGACCGGACAGTGGCAGAATTACTGTTATCAGGGAGAGAATTTTAAAAATGGAACGGTTCTTTTGAAAAAGGGTGACAAAATCGGATTTATTGAAGCAGGTATACTGGCCAGTATGGGAGTCATAAAAGTGAAGGTTTATCGTCGGGTAAGAACAGCTGTTCTGACTACCGGAGATGAAGTAATGGCACCCGGAAAAAGATTGATTCCGGGGAAGATTTATGATTGTAATCAGGGACTTCTGGCGGCTCGCATGAAAGAATTTGGTGCAGAACTGGTGGAAGTGGCAGCCATAGAGGATCGCCCGCAGGCGGTGACAGCAGCAGGCGAAGTCATGGCTCTGGACTGGGGAATTACATTGCAGTGTGATACCACAGGAAAAGAAGACGCCAGCAGTGTAGGAGTGCGAAGTCACTTTATACATCCGGTACTACCGGAAGCAGATGGCACAACGAAAAACGTATTTCCATGTAAAGTGGAAAGAGTGATTGAGGACGTGTTTTCGTATATCTTGATCGTATCTACGAAAGAAGAAGCCAGGATTCGCGTAGATGTGACGAAAGAACAATGGCAGCAGTACCAAAAGCATATTTCTGGAAATAAGATATGGATTGGGATAGATGAAAAAGATGTGATGTTATTAAAATAAATGAAAGAATCACCGTATCAAGGTTGAGGTAATCTATGATACGGTGATTCTTTCGTGAAAAATGCGAAAAAGCTTTCAATATCCAGTTCCGGTGGTTTAATATGCGGTTGTCAAACATTATTTCGTAAATACTTTCATTCGATCCCTTCTGGCTGCACAGATCAGGGTCAGGTGATATTTTTTTGCAAGATCAATTGCTTCAGAAGTAGGAGAAGCCTTGCTGGAGAGAATTGGAATCCCTGCATGGATGACCTTTAAAGTCATATCAGTAGGTATTCTGCCGCTGGAATATACCATACATTGATGCAGGTCAATATTGTGCCGCAGAGCGTAGCCGATCACTTTATCCAAAGCATTGTGCCGTCCGATATCTTCGCAGGAAAACAGAATGTGATCTTTTTGAGCGAGAATGCAGCTATGTGTGGCAAAGGTAATGCCATGGAGAGGAGAACCATCCGCAAAGGCATCCGCCATATGAAAGATCCATTCTGGTTTCCAGAAAATCGGTGTAAGTGACTGCGGCTCTTTGGATGTAACAAAGTAATCATTTAAAATATGATTGCCGGTACAGCAGGTAGGAGTTACTTCTACAAAGGCATCCGATGAGGATTGTGTGCTGTGTGCCGAATTTTTTAAATAGACTTTTGCACGTTTTCCATATTCACAGATATAGATATGATCTACATCTTCGGAAGACGTGATGATTTGTTCTGTCAGCAATCTTCCAAGAACCAGTTCAGTCAGATGCTGGGGCAGGCAAACAAGTTTCATAGTCAGATGATCATTTATATAGACATCCATCATATGTTCGTTCAATACTTCTTCTTGTTCCGTACGGGATTCTCCATTTCTTCCGATATATTGATATGTTTTTGTCTCTAGCAGAGACAGATTTTGTTATTGTTCGTTAATATACATAATTTCTCCAATTGAAAAAACAATTCTTTTATCATGTTTACTATGTGTTATACTAGATCTAGTATAACAGACATCTCTTTATTTCGAAAGAGTGAATTGAGGGATGAAGGAGGAAATAAAATGGGAAAGATTATGGCGGTAAATATCAGTGAGAAGAAAGGTACACAGAAAAAGAATGTACATAGTGCCAGACTGATGGAAGAATTTGGAATCGAGAAGGATGCCCATGCCGGCAAGTGGCATCGCCAGGTGAGTCTTCTTTCTTATGAAAAAATAGAAGAATTCAAGGCAAAGGGAGCACCGATCGAAGACGGAGCATTTGGAGAAAACCTGATTGTAAGTGGATACGATCTGAAGGCATTGCCGGTTGGCACCAGACTTCGCAGCGGAGAGGTATTATTAGAAGTGACACAGATCGGGAAAAAATGTCATAGTGGATGTGAGATTTATAAAATTATGGGTGACTGTATTATGCCAAGAGAAGGTATCTTTACCAGAGTACTTCATGGTGGCGTATTGACAGAAGGCGATGAAATTGTGATAGATAAGGCAGCAGGTGAGGCAGATGGAGAATAAGCTGAATCATTTTGATCAGAAGGGTAACGCTGTTATGGTGGATGTGTCCGGAAAGATACCGACATCCAGAACCGCAGTAGCAAAAGGCAAGATTTGTGTCTGTCAGGCTGTGATGGATGCAGTGAAACAGGGGACTGTGAAAAAAGGAGATGTACTTGGAGTAGCAAGAGTGGCTGGCATTATGGCGGTAAAACAGACATCTCATCTGATTCCGATGTGTCATCCGCTGATGATTCAGAAGTGTTCGGTAGATTTTGAAATGGATGAAGAAAATCTTGAAATTACGGCAATCTGTACAGCCAAAACGGAAGGTCAGACCGGTGTGGAGATGGAGGCGCTTACTGGTGTGAATGTGGCACTTTTGACAATTTATGACATGTGTAAGGCAATTGACAAGTCCATGGAGCTGACGGACATTCATCTGGTAGAAAAAAGCGGAGGAAAAAGCGGGTTATATCGAAACCCGAAAGAATAGTATGAAGGATAGATTTGGAAGAGAGATTGACTATCTGCGGATATCCATTACAGATCGATGTAATCTCAGGTGCGTCTATTGTATGCCGGAAAATGGAGTTGTGCAGATCCCGCATGAAGAAATTCTGACTTATGATGAGATTACCAGAATCAGCAGATGTATGACTGGTTTAGGTATACGTAAGATCAAACTGACCGGAGGAGAACCGTTAATTAGAAAGAATTGTGCCACACTGGTTCGAATGTTAAAAGAACTTCCTGGCATCGAAAAAGTGACATTAACGACCAATGGTGTATTGCTCGAAGAACAGATAGCAGATCTGGCAGAAGCGGGGCTTGATGATATAAATATCAGTCTGGATACTTTAAATGCAGCAGAGTTTGCAAAGGTAACCAGGAGAGAAAGTCTGGATCGGGTGCTGGAGGGAATCCAGGCGGCATTACAGTATCCGCAGATTGGATTGAAGATTAATTGTGTGCCGGTAGTGGAAGAGCAGGAAAATCTGGTATCGATAGCGAGACTTGCAAAGCAATATCCGATTCATGTTCGTTTCATTGAAATGATGCCGATTGGATATGGAAAGGATTTTCAGTTTCGGGGAGAAAGTGAAATATGCGAAATATTAGAGAAAGCATATGGAAGAATGACTCCAATAAAAGAACGATATGGGAATGGACCGTGTCATTATTATAAAATAGAAGAATTTCAGGGTAAAATAGGATTTATCAGTGCGATGACGCATAAGTTTTGCGACCAGTGTAATCGTGTGCGTATGACAGCAGAAGGATTTTTAAAAGCCTGTCTGCAATATCAGACTGGAACGGATTTGAAGAATTTGATGCGTTCAGGATGCACAGATGATGAACTGACAGAGGCAATACAGAAAGTAATATGGGAAAAACCGGTCAGTCATCATTTTACATCGGAAGAGATTGAGACAGATGAATGTAAATTAATGTCCCAGATAGGAGGATAAGGAATTATGAAAGCTGCGATTATCACATCCAGTGATTCTGGATATGCAGGAGAGAGAGAAGATAAAAGTGGCTCGGTAATCCAGGAAATTTTGGAAGCGAACGATTACGAAGTGGTGCATACCATTCTTTTGCCGGATGACAGAAAGATGCTGGCAGATGAGATGGCTCGTATAGCAGATGAGGGAATAGCAGAGCTGATTGTAACTACGGGTGGAACCGGATTTTCGCCGAGAGACTGTATGCCGGAGGCAACAAAGGATATTATAGAACGTGAAGTGCCGGGGATTCCGGAAGCAATGAGAGCATATAGTATGACGATTACACCAAGAGCTATGCTCAGTCGTGCAGCAGCAGGTATTCGAAAAGGAACACTGATCGTGAATCTGCCGGGAAGCCCGAAAGCAGTCAGAGAAAGTCTGGAATATATTATTCCAGCGCTGGAACATGGATTACAGATCCTGACCGGGGAGGCAACGAACTGTGCCAGAAAATAATCGGAAAATGCAGACTGATATATCTGAATTAGAAAACGGTCAGTTGGCAGAACAGCAATTGCCATCAGATTTTACGCTGGTAGTCCTGGCAGGTGGTGCCAGCAGCCATATGGGAAGGGAGAAGTCAGATCTGCTTTTAGATGGACAGACATTTTTGGAGATACAGATCGGAAAAGGATGTCAGTTGGGAGCAAAACAGATCTTAATTTCTGGATATCGTGGAACACAGTGTGGGGAAGAGATTGTGCCGGATCGAATTTCCGGTCAGGGTCCACTTGGCGGTCTGGAGAGCTGTTTTCGAAGGGCAAAGACAGAAAAATGCCTGGTGCTGGGGGTAGATACGCCGCTGGTACCTGTGGAAGAACTTCAAAATCTGTTGAAGTTCGCAATGGAAAAAGCCGACCAACCGGTGACTATGCTGTGTCATAATGGAAAAGAAGAATCGCTGATAGCGGTATATGATGCCAGACTTTATAAAGAGATCACAGATTTTCTGGAATCAGGAAGATCATCGGTGTATCGTTTTTTAAATACAGTGGGATATTCCCTATACCATACCAGTGCACCGGAAAACTATTTTCAGAATATCAATGATCCGGAAATCTATAAGAAAGTCTGCGCGGAATGCGAAATTGCTGATATTTTCACAAAGGAATCCGTTAAACTATAGATTTTTAAATACTGTAGGAATTTTTGTTTGTTATACGGAAATCCAATGAGGGATATTTTCAGAATATTAACGATTCTGATACATATTTAAAGACTGAAGGGTATCTCGTAAAATAGTATAATACAGAAGGCGTATAGGATTATGAAAGGCTTCCAATTAGGTTTTAAATGATTTTTCGGATAATAGCACTTCCATGCAGATCGCATACAGGATCTGCAAACAGGTGGTGTTTCAGGCAGAATTCGTCTACAGCTTTGTTACATCCGGAAAACTGGGTACTGTATACGTCATGGATCAGGAGAACTCCGCCGATAGACAGACGTTCATAAAACAGAGGTAATGCAGCAGCAGTTGGAGCATAGAGATCTGCATCTAATGATACGAAACAGAAAGTTTCATCGGTAATATCGGAAAAAGTATCCGGAAACCATCCTTTATGGATGATCACATGTGATGGATCAGGCATGATGCGAAGAACAGAATCTACATCTGTAGAAGAAAAGTCACCTGTTTTAGCGCGAGACAGATGCCTGGAGGTTTCTACGGCAATATCTTTTTCTGAAAAGCCTTCAAAAGTATCAAAAAGATGTATTTTTCGATCTGGAAAGGCTGTACTGATCAGGCAAGAAAAATCACCCTGGAAAACACCAAGTTCTGCCACATCTCCAGGGATATTTTGTTGATGCATCTGTTCGGCTAAAAGGCGCATAACCGCAACCCGTGCATCGAACATGCGAAGTGCAGAAGGATCACAAAATGAACCGTGATAGCCCAAGTGCTCCATCTGCTGCATCATAGAACCACGCCGCTCTTCATCCAATACACCAAGAATAATCAGATCAGGAAGAAGAGCAGCGGCCTTTGATGGAGAACAGATTGGGATATTACCAATAAATTGTCCATGTTTGCGCGGATCATTATCGGCAAAGCACATGATCTGATAGGAATTTCCAAGAAGTCGGGCAGTCATCTGCCCAATCTGTCCGGCACCGAATATAATAGTTTTGTAGACATGTTTTGTCATCATTTCATAGCAGCCTTTCTTTCAGCTCGAACCTGAATCATTTGTCCTGTGATAGATATTGCGATTTCAGCAGGTGTTTCTGCTTTAATATTAAGTCCCACAGGCGTGATAATACGGTCTAATTCTCGCTCATCGATTCCATACTCTTCTACGAGACGATGAAATACACCAGCTCTTTTGGCGAGACTTCCAATGACGCCGATATAGCATGCAGGTGTGGCAAGAAGTTGTGCCTGCACAATCGTATCATAGGCATGACCTCGTGTCATGACACAGCAATAATCAGCATCTGTGATAGAAATGCTCTGATCCAGATGATCAAAATCGCAAAGGATTGTCTCCGCTGCATCCGGGAAAAGAGCAGGATCTGTAAATTCCGGACGGTCATCCAGAACGATGCAGTGAAAGTCAACACTTGCAAGTATTGGTACCAGCTTTTGTGAAACATGCCCGCCTCCAAATACATAGACAGTTCCGGATGTACCGATTTGTTCTGTAAACAGGTCACAGGTTTCATTGCGATGACGGCATGGTCTTGCAGATAAGGAAGATAAGATGGAAGAAGGAACATCAGCATTTCCAGTCAATCCATAGGATGCACTGTAAAGACTCATACCGGATGTAGCATGAAGATCACAGATCAGCCAGAAATCTTTTCGTTCTTTATATAATGTTTCAGCAGTTACTGCAAGTTCCATAATAATAGGGTCATTATGGTCCAGATACTGGAAAAATACGGTAACATCACCACCACAAATCATACCGATATTCTCAACATCTTTGCGATTCAACCGGAATTCATGTTCACAGGATTCTTTCTTTTCAAGAATATCAAGCGCCATAAGCTCTGCACGATATTCGACAGAACCTCCGCCTATGGTTCCGGCAACTCGGCCTTTTTTTCCAACCAACATACGGGAACCGGCACCTCTTGGCGTCGATCCTGAGGAAGCAACGATGGATGCAAGCACAAGGTCGTTTTCTTTTTGAAATTCTTGTTGTATGATCTGAAATAAAGTTCTCATATATAAAACACCTCCTGTAATTTTCTATAAGTCATATCGTCATGTGACAGATGGTCTGTATCATATTTTGCAGATCAAGAGCCTGTTTAAGCTGTCGTTCATGAGATTTCAAAGCTTCGGGACTGTTACATTTACACAGACTTTCCGCAAATCGTTTTTCGATGGTTACACGTTCGGTTTCCTGAATCAGTTTATCTGATAAAAAGACGATAGCCGCTTCATTCAGAATTGTCTTCTGCAAACCATGATGTTGTGAAATAATCTGACTGATTTCAGTATAGCCTAATTGTAAGAAAAGATCACCACCTGTTTTGGTGTGATGTTTTTGAAGTCTGGCAATATCATGAAGGAGTGCTCCGGAGCGAATCAGTTTTTTATTAAAAAAGTAACCATGAGATTCCAGCAGATCGCAGAAATGGCAAGCCAATTCAGTCACTGCATCACTGTGCGCCTGTACATGATGAGGAAGAGACACCGAATCGCGAAGCATCCGGCATAGTTCGTCATGCAAGTCAGGATGAGGCAGCAGGTAAGTCGAATCAGATAAGGTAACATGATCGTTATCGTCTGCGTTCAGATGATAATAGGAACCACATGGAAGACGAAAATACTGTCTGGCATGCTGTTTTGAATCAAGAAAATACAGATAAGAAGAAATTACATCTGTATGAGCAACAATCGCAATATCACCCTCAGAAGAACGAAGAATCTCATAAATTGCCTGCGAAAAACGCATGCCAGATGCGAAAGGAGTTTCTGCTCCTGGAATCGGGTAATCAGGATTCATTCCACGTGCTTCATATATGTCCGGCCATCTTTTGCGTATCTCATCAAATGAAAGACCATCCCATTCTCCCAGATTTCGTTCTGTTAAATCTGAGATAGTGATATGTGGAAGATCAGGTGTGATATGTGCAGCCGTTTCCATAGCTCTTGACAAAGGACTGCAGTAAACAGCAGTTATTTTATCATCCAGTTCTCCGTGAAGAAGGACTGACTGCAGATGTCCAAGCATAGATAAAGAAAAATCAGTCTGACCGATACAGTAAGAATGTTCATCTGGATATTGTGGTTTTCCGTGTCGAATAAGATAAAGATTACGCATTGAAAAATCCTCTGAAACACTTTTCAAATATTGCTTCGGAACAGGTACGTGTTTCCTCTGAAAAACGGGCATATCGCTTCAAAAATTCTTCTCCGTATGGTGTCAGCTCACTGTGACTGCCCTTTACACCGCCCTGACTTCGAATAATCAGCGGTTCATGAAGCTGAGATTCTAATGTATGGATCAGATTCCAGCTGGTGGAGTAGGAAATGTGCATGCGTTCGCAGGCATCACGAACAGATCCTGTTTCATGAATCAGTGTAAGCAGCGAATAAAGCTGTTCATCAAAGAAGACCTTTTCCCGTGCCAGCTGAATCTGAATCTCTGAACGGATCAGACTTTGATTGTGTGCACGAAGAAGTTCTACATAATCCTCTGGTGTATCCGCATCATGAATGATTCCAGGATCTTCTACATTTAAACAATACATGGGAGTTCCACAATGTTCTACAGCACCCTTCAGACCAGTGTTTCCATCATTGCTTAAAATGGACTCAATTAATGAGGAACGAATCAGGATCGGATGACCTGGAGTTCCGTTACAGACCGGAGTGACAAGAGGCTGTCCAAGAGAAAGCATTTGTGTAACGGTATGTGCTGTGAATAGTGGAACATCTACAGGTGTAAAGAGTACCGTATCCACTTTGTCTTTTAAATATTCCAGTCCAATCCTGACAGAATCAAACATATGAGTAGTTTCATAGTCCTCATTTCGAAGAAAAATAACATGATTGGAAGCAAGGTGGCGTTCTAGAGCATCCGCATTGTATCCGGTTACCACTACTATTTTAGAGATTCCGGCCTGCCGGAAGTTATTAATCACACGCTGCGCGATGGAAATGGATCCAAGCTGAAGCATGGGCTTGAAGTCTCCCATTCGTGACGATTTCCCTGCAGCTACGATGAGAGCACCTGTCTGCATCATAGATACCTCCTAAAAATAACATTGTACAAATTTGACATTATTATAGCATGAAAAGTGAGGATAAATAGTAAAATTTTTAAATAAAGTAATAAAAACAATATAAAAAAGGACGAAAATAGCCAACTAATAATTATTTACAATTTGTAAAACTGTACAAAATTATGATAACATGAAATTATACAAAATAATGTAAACAGGAGAACGTTTCCATGGATAAGATTTTTGAAATTACCGCAAAAGAAGTTACGATACAGGTAAAAGATGAGCGCACAGGAGAGCAATACAGTCGGACACTTCCGATTGATTATTATGAGAATGCGAATGTTTTAAAACTCAGCGGTGAGAATCTGGACGGAAGCAGCTCTTCCATTGTTTTCTATTCTGTCAGAGGAATGGAAAGACTTAAAGATCTGACGGGTAAGGGAGCCGATCATGATCCATGCGGAACACATAAGTCAGAAGATTTGTAACATCGGAACGTGTATTTTTTAAAGGAGGAATGAAACATGATTAAAAAGACATTGAAGATCAATGGTGTGGAGCGAATCCTTATTCTTGATAAGGATGAGACACTGGCTCAGGTACTTCGTGAGCATCTTCTTCTTACAGGATGTAAGATCGGTTGTGGAGAAGGTCATTGCGGAGCATGTAATGTTATTATGAACGGAAAAGTTACAAGATCCTGTATTTACAAGATGAGCCGTGTTCCGGACAATGCAGAGATCACAACAATCGAGGGTGTGGGAACAATTTCTGATATGCATCCGATACAGGTTGCATGGATGGCATATGGATGTGCACAGTGTGGTTTCTGTTCACCAGGTTTTATTATTTCAGCAAAGGTTCTTCTCGATAATAATCCGAGCCCTACCCGTGAAGAAGTGAGGGACTGGTTTAACAAGCAGCGTAATCTCTGTCGTTGTACAGGTTACAAGCCGCTTATCGATGCGACCATGGCGGCAGCAGCAGTTATGCGTGGCGAGATGACCAAAGAAGACCTCGTATTCAAGCAGACAGGTGATTCTATTGTCGGTACAAACTATATCCGTCCATCAGCAGCACAGAAGGTAACAGGTACCTGGGATTTCGGTGCAGATGATGCATTAAAGATGCCGGAGGGAACTCTTCGTCTTGCACTTACACAGGCCAAGGTTTCTCACGCAAATATTCTCAGTATCGATACAACAGAAGCAGAGAGTATGCCGGGAGTTGTTCGTGTTATTACAGCGAAGGACATTAAGGCAGCAGGCGGAACCAACAAGATCAATGGTCTTGTAATGCTTCCGAAACACAATAAGACAGACGGATTTGAGCGTCCTGTACTCTGCGACGAAAAGATCTTTCAGTTTGGTGATGCGATTGCGATCGTAGCTGCCGACACAGAAGAGCATGCACGTGCAGCAGCAGATGCAGTTAAGGTGGAGATCGAAGAACTTCCTGCATATATGAACGCAATGGATGCAATCGCACCGGATGCAGCAGAGATCCATCCTGGTACTCCAAACGCATTTTTTGAGACAAACTGTATCAAGGGACCGGACTTTGACTGGGACAGCATTCCGGATTCACAGCAGGTTGAGATCGAGTCCTACTGTTCACGCCAGCCTCATCTTCACCTTGAGCCGGACTGTGGTTATGGATATATTGATGAAGACGGTATGATAACAGTGCATTCCAAATCTATCGGTATACATCTTCATATGCCTATGATCGCAGATGGTATCGGTGTACCAATGGAAAACTTAAGACTTGTTCAGAACCATGCAGGCGGAACATTTGGTTACAAGTTCTCACCGACAAATGAGGCTCTGATTGGTGCAGCTGTTAAGATTCTGGAACGTCCGGTATCGCTGGTATTTAATCAGTTCCAGAACATTACTTATACAGGAAAGAGATCTCCTGCATTTATGAATATTAAGCTTGCAGCAGATGAAAATGGTAAACTCTTAGCACTTTGGGGTAACAACTATGTAGATCACGGTCCATATTCAGAATTTGGCGATCTGCTTACCATGAGACTTTCTCAGTTTACAGGCGCAGGTTATGGAATTAATTCTATTCGTAATAAATCAACAACCGTATTTACAAACCATGCATGGGGCTCCGCATTCCGTGCTTATGGTTCACCACAGTCTTATATGGGATCTGAGATTGCGATTGACGTGCTGGCAGCTAAGATGGGAATCGATCCGTTTGATATCCGTGAAATGAACTGCTATAAAGAATCAGAGGGCACTACCATCCCGACAGGTTATCCACCGGAGGTATATTGTGAGGAAGATTTGTTTAAGAAAGCACGTCCATTGTATGAAGCGGCGAAAAAACGTGTTGCCGAAAAGAATGCAGCTTCTGACGGAAAGATGAAATATGGTATCGGTGTATCTCTTGGAGTATACGGTTGTGGTCTTGATGGTGTTGATACATCAAATGCATTTGCAGAATTAAATCCGGATGGAACCGTTACGATGTATGCTGCATGGGAAGATCATGGACAGGGGGCTGATATGGGTGTTCTTGTATCATCTCATGAAACACTGCGTCAGGCAGGAATCAGACCGGAACAGATTAAACTGGTTATGAATGATACGAAGACATGTCCGAATGCAGGACCTGCAGGAGGATCACGCTCACAGGTTATGTCAGGTAATGCATGTCGTCTGGCTGCAGAAAATCTTGTAGCAGCAATGAAGAAAGAAGACGGAACATTCCGTACTTATGATGAGATGGTAGCAGAAGGGCTTGCAACAAAATATGAAGGTAACTGGGTAACTACATTCTGTGCAGATCATCCGATCGATCAGGATACCGCACAGGGCGATCCATTTGCAACTTATATGTATACTATCTTCCTGCCGGAAGTTGCTGTTAATATAGAAACAGGTAAAGTTACCGTTGAGAAATTTACTTGCGTAGCTGACGTAGGTACGATCATGAACAGACTTCTTGTAGAAGGTAATTTCTATGGTGGTCTTGTACAGGGTATCGGTCTTGCTCTTTCGGAAGATTTTGAAGATTTGAACCATGACACCACTTTGAAGAATTGTGGTATTCCATATCCAAAGGATGCTCCGGATGATATTGAACTTCACTTCAATGAAACATATCGTCCAAGTGGTCCTTACGGTGCGGCTGGTTGTGGTGAGGCTCCACTGGATGCTCCACATCCTGCAATCCTGAATGCAATCTTTAATGCGACAGGTGCACGTATTACACGTATCCCTGCCCGTCCGGAAAGGGTTCTTGCAGCATTAAAAGAACTTGAGAAATAAGCTTAATTCATAATGTGGTTGGAGTAAAAGCTGCCAACTGTGATATAATCAGGGGAGACGGGAAACTGCCTCCCCTTTACAGACGAAAGGAGTATCAGGTTATGACATACATACAGGAGAGAGGTTCTACTCACGTTTATCATGTAAATCGAATGTCAAAAGAAGAGATGGATCATATGATCAGTCTCTGCGTCCATGAACAGCCGGCCTACTGTGTTGCAGCCTGTCCTTTCAAAATGGATACAAAAGAGATGCTGTATTATGCTGCAAAAGGAAATTTTAAGAAAGCGTTGGCAATTTATGAGAAAATTACACCATTTCCAATGATTCTCTGTGATGGATGTACGGCACCTTGCGAAGATAATTGCAAGCTTTGTGAACTTGGTGATGGTGTCTCCATACGAGAAGTAGAACGTGCGATTGTCCGGTATGGAGAACCGGGAAGAAGAAGCAGTGTATTCCGCATGAGAAAGAAGAAAAAGGCAGCAATCTTTGGTTCTGGATTATTTCCACTGTTTCTTGCGGGGGAACTGGAAAAGAAAATGTATCCTACGACGATTTATTGTAAGGAAGAAGATTATGAAAGCTATATTGCAGCGGCAGCCGGACATCTTTTGGAATCAGACCGCAGCAATGAAGCGAAACGTCTGAAATCTATGGATCTTTCTTTTGAATTTGGATGCAGTTTGAATCTTTCGTTTATCAGAGAAAAAATGGAACTGGCAGATGTGGTATGCGCATCAGAAGAAGTGGCAAAAATGTTAGCTCCGGAAGAAGCAGCAGATGTCGAGATTATGTTAAGAGAACAGGCAAAGATTGTCAGCGGACCTGCGGAATCTGTGATGGATGCGGCTTTTGCCGCAAAGCGGGCAGCTTTGACAGTGGATCTTCTGGTACAGAATTTATCGCCGCACAGCAACAGAGGCAGTGAAGGAGCAGTGACTACCAAGCTTTATACGAACATGGAAGGAATCCATGGATCGAATAAGATTTTCTGTGGTCAGGATGGGTATTCAAAAGAAGAAGCTGTAGAAGAAGCAAAACGATGTATTCAGTGTCATTGTGACGAATGCATGAAAGGCTGTGTGTATTTAAGTGAATATCAAAAACATCCGGGTTTATTAGCCCGTGAGATCTATAATAATACTCAGATTATCATGGGAGATCATCCGATGAACAAACCGATGAATGCCTGTGCCCTCTGTGGACAGTGTACGGTGATCTGTCCGAATGGATTTGATATGAGTCAGGTGTGTAAGTCAGCAAGAGAAAATATGGTATCCACAGATAAGATGCCGCTGGCGCCACATGAATTTGCACTGATGGACATGTTATTTTCAAATTCAGAGGCTTTTTTAAGCAGACCCCAGCCGGGATATGAAACTTGCAGATATGTATTTTTCCCGGGCTGTCAGGCAGGGGCGATAGCGCCGGATGTGGTTATGCAGGCATACGAAGATTTAAGTAATCGGGTAGATAGAGGTGTTGCTCTGATGCTGGGATGCTGTGGTGCAATCAGCGAATGGGCGGGCCGCTATGAAATGACAGAAAAAGTAAATGAGCAGCTGAAACAGGAACTGGCCAAGCTTGGTGATCCGATCATCATTGCAGGCTGTCCAAGCTGCATGAAGCAGCTAAAAGAAAGTATTGGAGCACATGTTATAGGAATCTGGGAAATTTTGAGAGAAATCGGACTTCCACAGCAGGCGAAAGGACTGGAGATACCGGTTGCCATACATGATGCCTGTGGTGCCAGAGGGGATGCACAGACACAAGATATGATACGACAACTTTTGTCGGATATGGGATGTATCGTTGAAGATACAGAATATTCCAGAGATTTGTCTCCATGTTGTGGATATGGAGGTCTGACGGCATATGCCAATAAAGATATGGCAGCGAAAATGACAGAAAAGTGTCTGGAACGTTCCGATGCACCATATATTACATACTGCATGGCATGCAGAGACCGATTTGCCAGAGAGGGAAGAGAATCCAGACATATCATGGAACTTCTGTATGGTGCAAATGCCAGCAACATGCCTGATATCAGTGAGAAACGCTACAACAGGCTCATATTGAAACAGACACTTTTAAAAAACATCTGGAATGAGGAACCGATCATGGAGAAAAAAGACTATACTGTTGCCTATACAGAAGAGGCAATCCATATGATGGATGAGCGCATGATACTGAAAAGTGATGTGGAACGTGTGTTATCAGATTACAGAGAAAATCAGGAAGCAATCCTGGATGAAGAAACAAAAGAACTGGTGACAAGAAGCAGACTGGGAAATGTCACATTCTGGGTGCGGTTTGTGGAAACAGAAGACGGATATCTGGTACACAGAGCATACAGTCATCGAATGAATATTATGAAAAGGGTGGGACAGTAATGGCAGTAGAAAGAACATATTATACGATTGATCCGGAAGGAAAGCTGACCTGCATGAAATGTAAGGTTCCTCTTGTAAAAGGAAAAGCAAAATTTATGTATCTGGAAAATGGGTTTCCTGTGGAAATGCCTGTCTGTCCAAAGTGTGGGTTTGTGTATGTTCCGGAAGAACTCGCACTTGGAAAAGTGCTCGCGGTGGAGCGTGCACTGGAGGATAAATAGATGAACAGGCATCCGGGAGGGGAAGCGCAGACGCTTCATCTTCTGGAGAACATAGAATGGAAAAAAGAAATGAAAGCACTGGATCTTGGAGCAGGAGAAGGAGACACGGTTCGAATCCTGAAATCATTTGGGCTGGAAGCACATGGCGTGGATCTTTTCCCACGGGGCAGTGATGTGGAAATTGGCGATTTTCTGCATTTGCAGTATTCATCAGACAGTATAGATCTTTGCATCAGCCAGTGTGCATTTTTTGTTAGCAGAGATCAGAAAAATGCACTATCTGAATGCTGGCGCGTTTTGAAAAAGGGAGGTTTTCTTTTATTGTCAGATCTGGATACCGGAAATCTTTTGAAAATGGCAGAACAGACAGGATTTACCATTCTCCGGCAGGAGGATCAGACGTTACTTTGGCGGGAATATTATCTGGAAGCAATCTGGAATGATTCGTTCTGCTGCGAAGAGTATAAGCTTCTGCAGAAAGAATATAAAGGAAAGAAGCTGCGCTATACCATGTTGGTTGGCAGAAAGGAGTAGCACATGGATCTTTATGAAAGAATCATAGAACTTAGCAGTATGGGTTATCATTGCTCACAAATGGTTATGATTATGACACTGGAAGCCATAGGTGAGGAAAATCCACAGCTTGTAAAGGCTCTGGGAGGTCTTGGCGGTGGGATCGGTTACTGTGGAGATACCTGTGGCTGCCTGACAGGAGGAGCCTGTGCGATAGGTTTGTTCCTTGGCAATCTGGCTCCGCAGGAGAAAGAAGATATACAGATGAAACCGGCTGTGCAGGAATTATATCAGTGGTTCCATAAGAAGACCGAAGAAGAATTTGGTGCTTTTTATTGTAAGGATATCACTTCTAATTTGGATTGGGGAGTGATTATGGAGCAATGTCCTGCGCTGATTGCAGATACTTATACGAAAGTGATAGAAATACTGACAGAACGGGGAATATTGGAACTATGATTACGCTGGGTAAAACAAAAAGTGTATGCCCGATATGTATGAAAGTACTTACGGCTAAAAAATGTATCGGTGAAGATGGCATTTATCTGGTGAAAGAATGTGATATCCACGGAAAGTTTCAGACACTGATCTGGGAAGGAACGGCAGCAGAGTATCTTTCCTGGGGAAGAGAAAACCTGTCTGCGGAGACTCCGGTAAATCCCAAAATCAAAGAGAAATCCTGCCCGGATAATTGTGGACTCTGTGAGGAGCACGAACGAAAAGGCTGTTGTATGATACTGGAAGTGACAAAGCGCTGCAATATACACTGCCCGGTCTGCTTTGCTTCGGCAGGAGAATGTCTGGAAAACGGTGATCTTTCAATTGATGAAATAGAAAAGCAATATGATTTTCTGATGGATCATGGAGGACCATTCAATATTCAGCTCTCAGGTGGAGAACCAACCATGCGGGAGGATCTTCCGGAGATCATACATATGGGTAGAGAAAAAGGGTTTACATTTTTTCAATTGAATACCAATGGAATCCGTCTTGCGCAGGAAGCAGGATATGCCAGAAAACTAAAAAAAGCAGGACTGAATACAGTATTTCTTCAGTTTGACGGTGTCACAGATGATGTGTATCAGACATTGCGCGGACGCTCTATGATAGAACTGAAAGAAAAGGCTGTGTTAAACTGTTCGGAAGCGGAACTGGGAATTGCCCTGGTACCTGTCATTGCGCCAGGAGTAAATGACATGCAGGTTGGAGATATTCTGAAGTTTGCGATGGATCATATGCCATTTGTAAGAGGAGTACATTTCCAGCCGATCAGCTATTTTGGCAGATGTTCTCAGCAGCGTCCACAAGCTCCGATTACCATACCAAAGATGTTGAAGCTGATCGAGGAACAGACTGACGGGCTTATGAAAAGCAAGGATTTCGCCGGTGGTGGAGCAGAGAATCCATACTGTTCTTTTCATGCAAGTTATCTGAAAAAAGGTGAGAGGGAACTGAAACTTTTGGAAAAGAAATCAGGCAGAGGATGTTGTTGTACTACCAGCGATAATTCCAGACAGTATGTGGAAAATCAGTGGAGCTATAGCACAAAAAAATTTGATGATGGAGAAATGACACAGACAGATGCGCTGGATGAATTCCTGATCCGGGTTCATAATGAAACTTTTGCAGTATCAGGGATGATTTTTCAGGATGCATGGAATCTGGATCTTGAACGTCTGAAAAGATGTTATATCTGCGAGGTGGATTCTGATTATGGAATGGTGCCGTTTTGTGCATATAATCTGACGAATTCGAAAGGAATATATTTATACAGAAAGTGAAACGATCGAATATAGATGCAATGATCTGTAAGCAGGAAGGTATTACAGAGATTACAAGAGATGAAATACACAGAATACAGCTGGAGAAATTAAATATTGTACTGAAGAGAGAGAAAGAACGAGAGGGTTTTTACCGAGATTTGCCGGAAAGACTGGAAAGCCTGATAGATTTGAGAAGCCTTCCTTTTACGACAGAAACAGATCTGGCACGAGATGGAGGCAGGATGCTGCTTTGCTCCCAGGGGGAAGTCCAGAAAGTGATATCAGAACAGACAAGCGGAACTACCGGTGCCGGTAAACGTGTATTCTATACAGAGGGAGACTGTGAACACACCATAGAACTTTTTATGGCAGGTCTGGGTGAATTTATTTATCCTGGAAGTATAACGATGGTGGCTATGCCATTTTCAGGTCCTTTTGGATTAGGAGAACTGATCGCGGAGGCAATCAGACGTCTGGGAGCAAAACCTCTTTCAACCGGGACAGGAAGAACTTATGGCGAACTGAACAGGATTCTGGAAGAGGAGCAGCCGGATACGTATGTGGGAATGCCGACGGCATTGCTTTCCATGCTTCGAATGTGCGGAAAAGGCAGTATAAAAAGAGCACTGGTATCCGGAGATGCCTGTCCGAAAACTGTCATGAAAGCAATCGAAGAAATTCTGCAAACACGACTTTGGCCGCACTATGGTTCTAGAGAGATGGGGCTTGGAGGTGCCATTTGCTGCACGGCGCATGAGGGCATGCATATGCGGGAAAACCATTGTATTACAGAGATTATAGATGAGAACGGAAATGTGCTGCCGGACGGTAAATGGGGAGAACTGGTGATTACAACCATTGGAATGGAAGCACAGCCGTTGATTCGATATCGAACCGGTGACTGGTCAAGGATCATTCCAGGAAGATGCCTCTGTGGAAGTGAAATAAAACGCCTGGACTTTGTAAAGCGGATGGATCCATTGGGAAGTATCAGAGAGATGGATGAATTACTGTTTGAGATTCCGGAACTGGTAGATTATTGTGTGAAAATTGTAGATGGAAAAAAGGAAATTACAGCGCTTTTTACATCGGACAATGGAGAAGAACGAATCAGGAGTGTTTTGGAAGAGAAGGATATTCGTTCATGGAACTGCAAAAAAGCAAAGTGGGAAGATGGGGCGCTGTATCCTGGCAAACGAGTTACAAGGCAGTGATTTCGTGGTATCATGGAATCACTGCCTTGCCTGTTATTCGGGATAGTATGGACAATCTTCCTGGATACATTCGCGATTATCTTCGCAGTATTTACACGTTATAGAAGACAACGGAATGTTTACAGAACAAAACTGACTGTAAAAATGAACGGCTTCTTCAATGGCAATTCTGCTGGTACGTTTGCAGCAGCGAGGTCCACCAACATCTGCCAGTCTGGATAAAATAATGGAAACAAGTTTTTGAGGAAACGGCCATGCATCTTTGTGAAGTGGACTGGATCCAGTCATAACGGACATGAAAATACCGGCTCCGGCAGCAGCTCCACAGACACCCCAGTAACCACAGGTACCGCCCGGAACCTGCTTCGCTCTTTTACAGATTTCAGATAGTGCAGCATCGTAATCCATATGTTCTCCATTATTGCGAAACGCTGTCAGAAGAACGCACGGAACAATTGCATGATGCTCTGGTCCATGCATATGTACAGATGGAAGATCCATAATTTTTTCCAGAAGAAGCAAAGCATCTTTTTCGGTACTGTCTCTGAGCGCTGCGATTACCGGAGCATATGTGCCATAGCTGTGACAGGCATCACAGATAAAGTGACTATTTTCACAGACCGCATTGGTTAATTGCTCTTTATGGCAGATACTACACGTCTGAATAGAGCTTTCAGCACGATACGTAATAGGAGCACCACAAATCAGACATCCGGAAAAATGTTCCGCTTCACCACAACAACAGGAATTATTCGTATGATCCATTTGATTCACCTCCGGAGAATTTATTTTAATAGTGTTAACGATGTAAAAAGTATAACATAAAATGAAAAAGTAATGATAAAGTATCTTGACAATCATGTTACTTTGGGTATATGATTTTATCCAATAAAGGGGAGTAACCTGCGCTTAACAAATTGCGTTTGTGATGTTGTCAGTACGGTGGAAGCATCCGGTATCATAAGGAAATGGTGAGACTTTTATTGCATTTTTTATTATGCAATGAAGGTCTTTTTTTTATATTTTTTTCAAAGAGGTCTTTCATTGCATAAGAAATTCAGGTAGTAAATACTTAGAAACGATGAGGCGGAAGTGATGAAGGAAATTTATCAGCAGACGGTAGAAGAGGTTCTTGAAAGGGTGAATGGCAAGAAATCTGGGCTTACAAGTGAACAGGTGAAAAGATCCAGAGAAAAGTGTGGGTGGAATGAACTTACAGAAGGAAAGAAGAAAGGTATCCTGCAGATTTTCTTTGAAGGAGCTGTCTATTTCCCGACAGCTCCTTTTCTTGTATTCATTCGGCTGATACAAAGCGACAAAGCCGGCACAATATCATAAGTAATATATAAAACTCTGATGTACATGTGATTAAAAAGAATCAATCATATGCATTAGCCGCTCATGAAAAATATCTCTTTCTTCGTAAATTTTTTCTAACTCTTTTTCAGTAAACAATGCATAGGCGCTATCAGGAACAGCTGTTAATCCATCACAGGTAAATGGTATACGTCGCCCACCTCTGAAAATGGCTGCTTCCCAGTACTTTTTTCTAAAATATTTAATTATTCCCATGTAGTACCATCTCTTTCCCATATTTGTTATTGACGTTCTGGCAAATAAAATACTTCTGTTCTTACTATATTATCATCAAAATCCATTTCTACATAATAATCTCGGACAAAATATGATCTCCAGTAATCATGTAGTGAGTAAATTTCCAATGTTTTGAAATCAACAATGCACAATGGAATGTCAGAGTTAACAGAGCATACCTTGGCAAATGAAATAGAAGCTCCACATGAGATTTTAAGAAAATAGGCAAGTCAAATTCCAGTTTGGAGAATTGAAAAAATGGAATTTACCTATTAAGACATATAAACTCTTGACAATAAAGCTCCTATATAGTATGTTTTTAATAAACTACTATATAGGAGATTTTGCATGGAAATGAATGGAGGATTTCTTGTCACAAAAATAAAACAGCTTGGAGACCGGATTTTTGAGAAGATTCTCAGTGAAAAGAATATTGATGCGTTTAATGGAGCCCAGGGACGTATTCTTTATGTGCTGTGGCAGGAGGATGGTATCTCAATCAGGTCACTCTCGACTAAATGCGGATTAGCGATAACATCTCTTACTACGATGCTGGAAAGAATGGAAAATCAAGGGCTGATAAGCCGTGTTCAGTCTGAAACGGACAAAAGGAAAACACTCCTGTTTCTGACTGAGAAAGCACATGCCTTAAAGGGCGAGTACGATTCTGTATCTGATGAGATGGGCAGTATTTACTACAAAGGTTTTTCAGAGGAAGAAATTACCCGGTTTGAGAAATGTCTCGACCGCATCAGAAAGAATCTTGAGGAGTGGCAGAAGTCATGAGTATTTGTATCAAAGATCAGATTCAGAACATGAATATCGTCATTGGCTGCACAGTGGGGTGTACATATTGCTATGCCCGCAACAACGTGAAACGCTGGCATATGATTGATGACTTCGCTGACCCTGAATTCTTTCCGGGTAAGCTCAAGATGATGGAAAAGAAACGTCCGCAGAACTTTCTTCTTACCGGGATGAGCGATCTCTCCGGATGGAAGCCGGAATGGAGAGACGAGGTATTTGCAAAGATCCGTGAAAATCCACAGCATCAGTTCCTGTTCCTTACCAAGCGACCTGATTTGCTGGATTTTGATACCGATTTGGAAAACGCATGGTTTGGCGTTACGGTGACGAGGAAAGCAGAACTGTGGCGTATCGACGCCCTTCGGAAAAACGTCAGAGCAAAACATTACCATGTTACCTTTGAGCCGTTATTCGACGATCTCGGCACAGTTGACCTTTCCGGAATCAATTGGATCGTTGTGGGCACCATGACCGGAGCTCAGAGCAGGAAGATTCATACGGAGCCGGAATGGGCATGGTCTCTGGCGGACCAGGCACATAAGCTTGGCATTCCGGTGTTTATGAAGGAAGACCTTGTCCCTATCATAGGGGATGAAAATATGATTCAGGAAATGCCGGAAGAATTTAATAAAGTGTTAGAGGTACAGAAATCATGGAAGAAGTAATAAATGGAATCCTCATTCGTGAGGTGGAAACAAAGAACATCATGACTAAGTCTAGTCTGCCGGTAGGCGGTTACTCGGTCAATCCCTATGTGGGCTGTACACATGCCTGCAAGTATTGCTATGCTTCTTTTATGAAGCGCTTTACCGGGCACAAGGAGGAATGGGGCACTTTCCTTGATGTGAAGCATTGGACGGAAATTAAAAATCCGAAGAAATATGCCGGACAGCGGGTGGTCATCGGTTCTGTGACAGATGGCTACAATCCACAGGAGGAGCAATTCGGGAATACCAGAAAACTTTTGGAGCAGCTGATCGGCAGTGACGCAGATATTCTGATCTGCACAAAGTCGGATCTTGTGGTACGAGATATTGATTTACTGAAGAAGCTTGGACGTGTAACCGTTTCATGGTCAATCAACACACTAGATGAAAATTTTAAGAACGATATGGACTCTGCTTCGAGCATTGAGCACCGTATCGCTGCTATGAAGCAGGTATATGAGGCAGGTATCCGTACAGTCTGTTTCGTATCCCCGGTATTTCCCGGTATCACGGATTTTGAAGCAATCTTTGAGCGGGTAAAGGATCAGTGCGATCTGTTCTGGCTCGAAAATCTCAATCTTCGAGGCGGTTTCAAAAAGACAATTATGAATTATATCGCCGGAAAATATCCTGATCTTGTACCACTTTACGACGAGATCTATAACAAGCATAACCGCAACTACTTTGAAGCACTTGAAGTAAAAGCTGAGAAAATGGCTAAGAAGTATGATTGTGCCTTTGTGGATAATGAAATGCCTTATGGCAGAGTCCCGCAGGGACATCCGGTGATCGTAGATTATTTCTATCATGAGGAAATCCGTGGGACAGAGAATACCGGAAAAAGAAATCGCTAACTTCCAGTTTGTATATATCTTTTAAAAGGTATATGATTAAGAAAAACGGCAGGAGGTATCTGAATGAAATCACATAAATATTGGTCTATCGGTGCACTGATTACAATGCTTGGAACTTTTTATACAGGTTATAAGGGATCAAAAGAAGGCCATAAGTACTTTGCAGCAAGTTCTTTGCTTTGCATGATTATGGCTATTTATACAGGACACAAGATGATTTCTGGTAAAAGTAGGAAGAAAAAAGAAGTTTCAGTAGAGAGTGTTGAAGATTAAAAAACAAAATATTTTAATAAATAACGCCGGTGCGGGATTTTTGATATCCAGTACTGGCGTTATTTATTCTACAGGGGCTTGGGGGGTGTAGCCACCAAATAGTCAGTTTGCATTCCTTGTCAAAAGACATCGGATCACAGTTCAGTACATCCATATAAAACTCTTTTCATAGGATGCTTCGTCTGAATTCATCTGCAATCTCCGTCATAATAAAAATATCTCCATCATTTCAAAAGAGAATGCTGGAGATATTTCGCCTTGCTTATTCTTGTAGTAACCAATCGGCTATATCGTAAATTACGATTCCTTCATAGCTATATTGGGGATGTTTGGTTCTAGCAATAATCATTTTCGGATAAGCATCTCGAATCTGAAGCCGAGGAAAGCATTCTCTCTCAAATGTTTACTGCCCGGAAATGTTGTCGCTGATCTGAATATAAAACTTCTCGTTGCTTCTCTGAGCAATAAAGTCGGTTTCCTTTTGATAGAGCTTGCCGACATAAACATTATATGAAAATAGATCATACGCTCTGTTTTTTGCAATATTTTATCTTGCGAATTTATCATTGTAACGAATATGCATATCTTCCCAATCCATGAACAATACATAAAATACTTTCCCGTATTGCGGGCTCTCTACAATTCTTCCATGATCAAGAACAGAAAAATAAGTTCCGTCAGCTTTTCGAAGATGAAAGTGAGTATAGTCATTTTCATTGCCGTTGTCAATCTGTTCCCAGATACTTGATTCTATCTGTTGCTGTTCATCTTCACGAATCAAGTTGCGAAAACTTTTCTCAGTAAGTCTGAACAGTTCATCTATATCTTTATATCCGGACATATGAAGAAATTCATCATTTGCAAAAATTAGTTCATCATCTTCTTTGTCAGCTCTGTATATGATGAATGCACCTGGAAGATGTTCAGAGATATCCTTGAATGCGAATCCAAGTTGTTTGCGGGCACCTGACGGAAGTCCTTCTCTGTAGACCATACATCCATTTTTTCCATGAAGCTTTATTTCATAAAGAGCGGCATCTGCGCAGCGCATGAGTTGTGAACGATTGGATGCAAATGTTGGATATTCTGCATATCCTAGAGAAATATAAAATGCATGTTCCTTACCATGGTATGAGAATGATTTAGGAAGTTTGGTGAATTTCTGCAGCTGTATATCTGCTTCTGCAAAGGTACAATTTGGTAAAAGAATGCAGAATTCGTCACCACCATTTCTTCCAAGTAATGCATCGGATGGGAAAAAAGTCTTCATGCTGTCTGCAAGATTCTTTAGTGCCCTGTCTCCGTAATTATGTCCATAGATATCATTAATAAACTTGAAATCATCGATATCAAGGAGCGCAGCCACAAAATGTGTTTTTGGATTTTTTTGAATCATTTTTTCTGCAAATTCATCAAATCCATAGCGGTTATAAATATTTGTAAGAGAGTCTGTGCGCGCCAGTATCTGAAACTTTTTCTTATGTTCTTTTGCTACTAACCATACTCTGGTAAGAACTGACAGGAGAAGGCTTATTGTAAGAAAAATTCCGATGATGATTACCAGTAATGTGGCATTTCTCCATCCACTTTTAGGAGTTACTTCAAATTTCCAGTTTTCGTCTCCTATTGTAAATGTATAAGAAACAGGACGATTTATTTGCCCATCTGATTGATAAACCACTTTATAAGTATCACTCCATGGAGCGTCTGTTTTTGAAATTTTGTATTCGTATCCAAAATTTGAAAGTGCACTGATTGAATCTGAAAAAATATCCGGAACACGCAGGATAACAATAGTAAATCCCCAGAAATACTCATGTCCGTTTTTATCTTTCAGGTATATGGGATTGCGGACTGCAATTCCATATCCTCCCTGTTTTAATTTGAAGGGGCCCTGCGTAATGATTGTATGGTTGTCTCTTGCGTAACAGGAAATTTTTCCGCGGTCTTTATCATGGATCAAATCAATCTTACCTGCCTCATTTTCATTAGCCGGATAAATATCTGTAACAACACCATTAGGAGCGAGCTGTACACTTTCAATAGAATCAGACATAAGATTTCCTGCAATTGTTTCAAACTGACGGATTTCGCCATCTTCACTTATTAAGATTTGCTTCAAGGTATCTGTGATCTCAATTCCATTTGTAATTTCATTCTTTATTTGTTCGCCATAGGTGGCTACGTTTAATTGTGCTGTTATGTGTCTCTGCTCTTTTTCGTGGGTGTCTGTTTTGTATACAATCAAACTAATAAGGCATATGCCCAGTAAAAAAGTGATAAGAGGCACAAGTGTTTTCTTTTTCACTTGGTTCACCTTATTCTGTTCATGGGAATTATTATAATAAAGCATTATATCACAGAAGTTGAAAAACAGAATAAGTTTTATGAAAAAAACGAACTGTGCAAAATCTTTATACATCTATGACAGAAGAATATATATCGATAGGGATTTGTGAAATCTATATATTTTAAGAAGGAGCCTTGGAATCATCATAAATATCCTGTATTTTTGCTTTTACAGCTTTACGACGTTTTTCTGTATCAGAAGGTACGTGGTGGAGCCATGCAAGATATCCTGAGCGAGAGACACCTAAAAATTTCAACATTCCGAAGACGGAAACCCGACGTCCAGCCTTTTTGGCAGCTTCCGTCTTCTCAGACACTTCAAGATAAATGGCTTCCGTCATTTTCCCAGAATGTTGATTGCTTTTTCTAACACATCAAGTGCATCTTGGGCATCACGTAATTCACGTCTGAGACGGGCAATTTCCTTCTGCTCATCAGATGCATAATTACCAGAACCACGAACAGGAATATCACCTGATTCCCGGAAGTCTTTTAGCCATTTTGTTAATGTGCTGTATCCGATGCCAAGATTTTCTGCACATCCACGTACTCCGAGATCTTTGTGATCCTGATAGTACTGGACTGCATCAAGTTTAAATTGTTTGTCATGTTGCTTTGCCATATGAGATCTTCCTTCAGCATGCCTCTATTGTATCATGCTTATGTGTATTTGGAATTTCTCATTTTGGTTTGTACTATTTATATTCTAGCACCAATACCTGCAATCTATGAAGGCAAATCTGAGAGAAATTATTCACTATATTGACGAGTCAACACTTGAAAAAGCGAAGAACGAAAAAGTTCAAAAGCAAGAGTCTCCCTCAAAGATGTCAAAAGACGTAGAGGAGTCTGTTGATAAGATGTTCTCCAATCGTATGAGCAAAGCATATTCTGAATGTAAATCAAATCAAGATACACAGCCATTTAATGAAAATATAGAGAAGGAATACCAGAAGCTTTTGGAAACACTGTCTCCGGAACAAGAGGAAGTGCTTACGAAGTATTGTGATGAAATATTTGCCAGCGGAGCAGAGACAGAAGAGTTTTTTTATCGCCTGGGTATAAAGGATGGACTGAGATTAAAAAGTACGGTAAAATCTGTATTAGAAATGATGTCGTGAAATCGGAATTTGGAGGGATAATGAGATGAATATAAAAGATTTTAAGTGGACGAGAGAACCTGATGATTACACGCTGACAGATGACAAAATTGAGATTATCACACAGCCTGGAACTGATTTGTGGCAAAGAACTTACTATCATTTCCGCAATGATAATGCTCCGGTTTTGCAGATAGAAACAGAGGAAAAGTTTTTTTCATTTATGGTGAAAACAGATTTTAAGGAAAGCCATCATCGCTTTGATCAGTGCGGTGTGGTTATGTATCTTGACAGTGAGAATTGGTTGAAAGGTCCTATAGAATATGAGAATGACAATTTTCAGCACCTGGGAAGTGTTGTGACAAACAATGGATATTCAGATTGGGCAACTACGGAAATTGATGCAGAGATTAAATCTATGTGGTATCGTCTCAGTAGACGTGAAGATGATTATTGCATTGAATGTTCTGAGGATGGAATACGGTTTAAGCAAATGAGGATTTGTCATATGTGGGCTGGTGCAGGAAAAATCAAATTTGGAATTTATGCATGCAGTCCGGAAGATTCATCGTTTAAAGCGGTATTTACAGATATGAAATTGACGGAGTGTCAATGGAAAGCCCACGATGGTCAAAAGCCGGATGAGATGTAGCAGACTGTATTTGATATAAAAAACCAATATGAAAATAGTTAAAGTTTTTCAGGTTGTGTAACTGAGAAAAATGAAAATTGCGGAGGTGGATTTGTTGAAGGAAAGTACATATCAAACTCCTTGCGGAACAATTCACTATTGGTCAAATAATCTGAGTTTGGATACAACGACGCTTGTATTTTTACCAGGGCTGACTGCTGACCATAGATTATTTGATAAACAGGTTGAGTACTTCGATGGAAAATATAATATTATTGTATGGGATGCACCGGCTCATGCCTCTTCCTGGCCGTTCCGCTTTGACTTTGATCTGTTTGATAAGGCAAAATGGCTGAATGGGATTCTTGAAAAAGAAGAAATCATAAAACCAATTATAATAGGTCAATCAATGGGAGGATATGTGGGACAGGCTTATGCACAATTGTATCCTGACCGGCTGGCAGGTTTTATTTCCATTGATTCAGCACCGCTGCAGAGGAACTATGTGACAGCAGTGGAGATCTGGCTTCTGAAAAAAATGGAACCAGTATATGCACATTACCCATGGAAGTTGCTTTTGAAATCCGGAACTGAGGGAGTTGCAACTTCTGAGTATGGCAGAAATCTGATGAAGGAAATGATGCTGGTCTATGATGGTGATCAGCATCGTTATGCCCAAATTGCCGGGCATGGATTTCGTATTCTGGCAGAGGCAATGGAAAAGGATCTGCCATATGAAATCAAATGTCCTTCCCTGTTGATATGTGGTACAAAGGATCATGCCGGTTCATGCATAAGGTATAACAGAGAATGGCATCGAAAAACGAAAATTCCTTTAAAGTGGATTGAAGGGGCCGGTCATAATTCTAATACAGATAAACCGGAGATGATAAATAGTTTGATAGAAGAATTCCTTTCAAACATATAAAGACTATTGAAAACAATTGGTCAACCGTTATAAAAGGACAATAAACAAATCGGAATCAGTAGGAGGATCATTATGAGATTTTATAACATATTTTTCAGCCCGACAGGAGGTACAGAGAAAGTAGCAGATATTGTTGCGAAAGGGACGAAGCTGGATGCTGAAGAAATCGACCTAATTAAAGAACCAAATAAACTCATGAAGGTGAAATTTGAAAAAAAGGACCTATGTTTGGTTGCTGTACCGTCTTACGGTGGACGCATTCCATCAGTTGTAACGGATATGTTCCGCAAAGTAAAGGCAGATGGTACGAAAGCAATTCTTGTGGCAGTATTTGGAAACCGTATGATTGATGATACTCTATTGGAACTACAGGATGTTCTGGAGGCATCAGGATTTGTATGTATCGCAGGAATGGAGGCAGTCGCAGAGCATTCCCTGATGCACCAATTTGGAACCGGACGCCCGGATCAGCAGGATGAAAAGGAATTGCTGGAATTTGCCGCAAAGATTATGCAAAACAGCGAAGCACAAAGGACACCTGCATTTCCGGGAAACAGACCATATCGAGAATATGGTGGTGTTCCACTCAAACCTGTTGCAAATGGAAAATGCACTTCCTGCGGTCTGTGCGCAAAAGAATGCCCGGCAGGTGCCATTCCGTTGGACAATCCGAAGATGACCGATAAGGATAAGTGTATTTCTTGTATGCACTGTGTAGCAGTCTGTCCGAAGAAAGCAAGAAATTACAGTAAGCTTGTCAGTTTTATCGCTGGACTGAAAATGAAAAAGGTTTGTTCCAGTAGGAAGGAAAACAAATTGTATTTATAATAGGGCGAGCAATACAATGAGAAACATGTAAATTGATACGTGAACAATCGGCTCAGTATGATATTTAATTAAATATTGCAATGAAAAGATCATTTACCGTAAACAAGCAGTAGATGGTCTTTTTTATATCTTTTTGTGAACAAGTAGAGATTTATAGCTGGTAATATGTGTTTTATCATAATCCGTGAAATAAGATGAGTTAATTCTTCGATTTACATATTTTTTAAGGTGTTCCGGCATGGTATTATGATACTTATAAAGAACCAATTATATCTGTTGGAGAGAGCGGTGAAAAGTTATGAAGTTATTGTTTAAACAAAGGCTGTTTTCATGGTTTGACAGCTATGATATCTATGATGAAGCAGGCAACACTGTTTATGTAGTAAAAGGCCAGTTGTCCTGGGGACATAAACTTGTAATTTATGATGCCTATGGAAATGAAGTAGGAATGGTTGTTCAGAAAGTACTTACTTTTCTTCCTAAATTTGAAATTTATAAAAACGGCAGTTATATCGGATGCCTGAGCAAAGAATTCTCATTCCTGACGCCACATTATAATATTGATTACAATGGATGGCATATTGATGGAACCATTATGGAATGGGACTATAGCATTCTTAATCAAAGCGGTTATTCAATTGCACGGGTTAGTAAAGAACTGTTTCATATGACTGATACATATGTTATTGATGTGCAGGATCCAGGAAATGCATTGGATGCGTTGATGTTCGTACTTGCGATTGATGCAGAAAAATGTTCCAGGAATTAGATAGTTGATCTTGTTACCGAAGATATTCGGAGATGGGGAGGTAGCATGGGATTATTTAAAAAGAAAATCGTGAAAAAAACATATGACCGAGAACATATGAAACCAGTTATTCGTGCAAGCATTTGTACTGGAGAAGAAGTAGCAGGGTTCAAAGACATACGGACCGGAAAAATCGAAGAAATCATGCTGATCAGATCTCCAGAGGACTTAGAAAAATTCAAAGAGATATATGAGATAACAGAGGAAATTGCAAAAGAATATTAGACATTGGATGAGGAGATGTTGTCATGAGAACTATAGGTAATATCCTTTGGTTTATATTTGGAGGATTACTGGGCGGACTGGCATGGATTTTTGCAGGTTGCATATGGTGTATTACAATTATTGGAATTCCGGTAGGTCTGCAATGTTTTAAATTTGCAACCTTGGCATTTTGGCCGTTTGGAAAAGAAATCGTGTATGGAAATGGCATGTTTTCATTTCTGGTAAATCTTATATGGATTATATTTTTTGGATGGGAAATGGCACTTGGAAACCTGATAGTGGGTTGTATTTGGTGCATTACGATAGTTGGAATTCCATTTGGAAAGCAGTTCTTCAAGATGGCAAGACTCTCTTTCATGCCATTTGGTGCGAGTGTGATAGGGTAGAATGTGTAAGGTCTTATTGATGAAAAATGAAATAATATTATTCACAGATGGTAATATTAATATTGGAGTTCAAATAAACCCTGAACAGGAAACAGTCTGGTTGACACAGAAGTATTGTTTGATGTTAAGCATATGCAGCAGCCGGTCACTGATAAGGAATTTAAAAATTTCACAGACTGTGCGGTTAAGAAAAGTAACGAAAATGCCCTGATTTTCACAACTGAAGATATGGAGAAGCCTTTCATAAGCTTTGATGAAGGAATGTAGAATTTCTTTGAACCGGAGCTTCAGAAGAGATTGTATGAAATGGAAAAAGTCATTTAATATATATTGATCAATGATATAATATTCTAAAATGTTGATGATAAAAGAAATATAGTAATTAAAAATGTTACAAAGTTGTTCTTGATAAAAATATTATTTGGTAACAGGAGATGTTTTATGTTAAAAAGAAAAGTGACGCATTACATAAAAAATGGGTAGATTCAAAAAACAAAAAATGTCTTGTAATTCAGGGAGCCAGACAAACAGGAAAAACATATATAGTTGAAAGATTTGCAGAAGAGAACTATGAAGAAATTATTGAAATTAATTTTAAACAGATACCTTCTGCGATGGATATTTTTTCCAGTGATCTAAAAGTAGATAATATGGTTATGGCTATGTCCGTATTTGATGACGGAAAGTGCAAAAGCATTAGATAAAATATTGCAGACCATGAGAGAGTGGGGAAACTGATATTTATAACTTTGAATTTGGAGGTTATCGAAAATGACTGAAAGAGAAAAAATGCTAAGTGGAGAGTTGTACGATCCAACGGATAAAGAATTGGAGCAATTACGCGTGAATGCACGTAAATTAGCAAGAAAATACAATTCGACAGAAGAAGATGATCAAGAAGAACAAGCACAGATATTGAGGAAATTATTGCCAGCAACAGAGGAACTCCCCTATTTACAGGCGCCTGTTTATTTTGATTACGGATGTAATACGTTCTTTGGAAGATTCAGCTCTGCTAATTTTAACTTTACATGTTTAGATGTATGTGAAATACATATAGGCGATAATGTGATGATTGGTCCAAATGTTACATTGGCAACTCCTATGCATCCATTATTACCTGAAGAACGCAATATTAGGAAAAGAGAAGATGGAAGTTTTTATAATCTTGAATATGCGAAGCCAATAACTATAAAGGATAGTTGCTGGCTGGCATCCAATGTGGTTGTTTGCGGTGGTGTCACCATAGGAGAAGGGTGTGTAATTGGTGCAGGGAGTGTTGTAACAAAAGATATTCCGCCGTATAGTTTGGCAGTTGGAAATCCATGCCGGGTCATTCGAAAAATAACTGAGAAAGATCATATGCCAGATGGAATTGAAAAGAATTAAAAATTTGCATTGATGATAAGCAGTTCATCTGAATAAAGAAAATAAAATGATCACAATTAATAACGCCGATGCAGGATTTTTATAATCCTATATCGGCGTTTGTTGGGTTACAAGAGAATGTATTTTACACTTATTTTCCAAATGTATTGCTGGATTTAGCAGCAGCTTTAGCTGCCATGGTGTTAGTGGACTCAAATAAGGAAGTTGTCGGTGCGACCGGACACATCAGTACCCGTCCTGTTCCACGATAAACATTTACCAGACCCTCTCCGCTAACTGCAGATCCGACAAGTGTTTTTGTAGATCTTTCTACGGTAAATTCAAGATTTGATGACCAGCATACAGCAAGGTTTCCATCAATTTTCAGTTCATCATTTTCCAATATGACTTCAATCAATTCATCTTCGGGAACATTAGACTCCAGTGCAGCTACACCATTTCCCTGCAAACTCAGATTAAACAGACCTTCGCTACCTAATACTGCTGATGAAAGGTTCTTTCTGGCTACAACTTTACTTTTTACATTTGCATCACAAGCCAGGAACATGCCATCTTCAATTGTCATTCCGGCTGGTCCCCATTTGCCAATGTCTGCAAGGATAATATATTTGTATGTCGGTTCTAATACCAGATAGCCTTCACCAACATATTCCGGTTTAACTGCGGTTTCTTTTGTAACCGCACCCTTGAGTGCCTTTCCAAGGAAATCTCCGATACCTTTTACACCAGATGTGGCTTGTACATTACCACCCATCCATTGCATGGCACCAGCCTGGATAACAGCTGAATGGTCTTTATCAATATCAATAACAACCTGTCTTCTTCTGACATGCATTTTACTCATGAAATACTCATTCATTGCATTCATAGGTGAAACGCTGGCATCCTGCACATATTCAAGCACATGGAAGTTTTCGATACTTTTCGCATATTTTCTGTTTTCATTTTGCAAGTTTTCAATTCGCATAGCATAATCTCCCTTTTAATAATAATTTATGATGTTGCTCGGATATGCTTATTATAAAAGAGGCAGCATAGATAGGAAACAATTCGTGCAGAGAAATATAAAGACAGAATTCTCAAAATTCGAGAAATATAAAGATGCAATTCCTCATGGTGGATGTGTATTATGAAAAATAAATTTGTTATAGTGACAATATCAACAAAAAAACAGAATATAAATGGGGTGATCAGATGGAAGCGGCACAGCGAATTCGATTAATCCGGATAATAGAAAAGATGGAGAAAAATCCGGCATTCAGTAATAAGCTTGGCATAAAGAACACATCTGAATATTTAGCAGAAAAAGAACAGAAAAAATGAAAGATACATATAAGAATGAGTTTCAGAAGGAGTAAAAAAATGTTATCGTTATTATTTGCAATTTGTATGATTTGGTTTGTTGGAAAATTTTTTGCTTTTGGGTTAAGAGCATCCTGGGGAATTATGAAATTACTTTGCACAGTTATTTTCTTCCCGGTGATATTGATTGGTATGGTTGTAGGTGGACTGATGTACATTGCTTTTCCATTGTTGATTGTCGGCGGCATTATAGCATTGGTGACGTCACATTCATAATCGATCAGGAGGAGAAAACGAATGGGATATGATATTGAAAAAGAAAAAAGAGAAGCAATTGAAGCTGGACGTAGAGCTTTGAACAGTCTTCAGGCAGCAAAAGAAAATTTAAACAGTGCAAAGAACTGGGGACTGGTAGATATGTTTGGCGGTGGTTTTTTCACTACGATGCTAAAACATTCTAGAATTGATCAGGCCAAACGGAATATGGAACAGGCAAAGTATGATCTTCGTAATTTCAGTAGAGAATTAAATGATGTAAACATGGTATGTAACTTGAATATCGATACTGGAGATTTTCTTTCTTTTGCGGATTATTTTTTTGATGGATTTGTTGTGGACTGGGTGGTCCAGGATCGAATCAATAATGCAAAAAGACAGGTAGAAGAAGCTATTCGAAGAACAGAAAGTATCGTCAATCAATTACAGCGTATGTAAAGGAAAAGGCAATGAGTCAGAAATGGTTCATTGCCTTTCGTCGCGTTATGGCTTATTTTAATTTTTCTTTTTTGGCATTTAAGAGCTCAAGATTCTTGGTGAAGGCGCTTTCTCCGGAACCTTGATACCAGCTTTGCGGATCATAGCATCAAAATTTTTTTCAATTATATGCAGGGTATTCTGTTGCTTCTGGAGATCCTGCTTTTTTTTTGGCTGAGGACAGTTCTTCTTCCAGTTCCATCTGTTGTCGCTGCAGTTTTTCAGCCGACGGAAGTTTGTGAATACCAAATTCTGAGCACGTATGATGTCACGACAGGCCGATAGACTTCACAGTGTTTCTGAATTACTTGTTGATTTTGAATTGCCAGCCTCGTTTGCTGAATCTTATTATCGGTGGCATGAATGGAAGCCTCCAAATCTGCAACGTGATTTTGGAATTCTTCGTAGTTTAGTTGGCAATTAAAGGCCTTTAATCAGCGTTTAATCTGCCATAGGACCCAATTATCCCCGCCATAGAACCAGTTGGTTGTCGGGATTTTCGCACAGCCATTTATTGTAAGATGATAACATCAAAAAAGAAGAAAAATCCAAGGAGGACTGGCAGATGAAAGGTTATAACACAAGGTCAGTATGGATAATATCAGCAGAAATAAGGTATCTGCTGTCGGAACAGAAAAAGTTTCAAAATAAATCAAAAAATATTGATGAAGTCTACCAATCAGTGTTTTTTCGTTGTATAATGTTTTTGTCGTACAAGGTCACTTTCCTTTGTAATGTTTTGGGTCAAATTCATTATACATCAGAAAGTCCTGTACGATATTTTTTTATGAAAAAGTTGTAAAGTGGTGTTAGATAATAAAATATTGGAACAATGAAAGAGGAACAGGAAATATTTGAGCGAATTGTTATGACGAGAAAGATTTCTGGTCAAGATAGATAAGAATTAGAGTACAGGAGAAAGTAAATGGTAAAACAAATAGTAAGAGATGTTTTCTTCTTAGGCCAGCCATCTGAACCGGCCACGAAAGCTGACATCCAGGTTGGAAAGGATCTGCAGGATACGCTGCAGGCGAACAGAGAACGTTGTGTTGGTATGGCGGCGAACATGATTGGTGTAAAGAAGAATATCATCATTGTGAATATGGGATTCATAAATGTTGTGATGTTCAATCCGGTGATTGTTTCAAAACGTGACATGTATGAGACAGAAGAAGGCTGTCTGTCGCTGGATGGTGTTCGTAAGACGACCAGATACCAGGAAATAGAAGTAGAGTATTATGACTTCAAATGGAAAAAACAGCGCCAGAAATTGTCAGGATGGACAGCACAGATTTGCCAGCATGAAATTGATCATTTGTCTGGAAAGATTATTTAACCGCATGCGGATTGCGAATATTCGCTTGACTCAAAGCGGATTGTGAGGTGACGGATATGCTGAAAAACGTACTGATCGTGGTGGATGATATAGAAAAATCCATAGAGTTTTATAGGGACTTATTTGGACTGCAAGTGATTCTTAAGAATGAAGGTAATGTGATCTTATCGGAGGGACTTGTTTTGCAGGATGCCGGTTTATGGGGGGAGACACTAGATGAGATTTCCACTCCATTCAATAACATGATGGAATTGTATTTCGAGGATTTTGATATAGATGGATTGCTTGCAAAATATGAATCTGGTAAGTATTTCGTCCGATATGCCACTGAACTAACAGAACTTGCAGGTGGGCAGAAGCTTGTAAGGCTGTATGATCCGAGTGGTAATCTCATCGAGGTTCGTACGCCATTTATGTGTAATTAAAGGAGAAGATATGCAGATTTTTGTTGATGCAGATGCCTGTCCGGTAATTGGTATTGTTGAAAAAGTTGCAAAAGAGCACAGTGTTCCGGTAACGTTGTTGTGTGATACCAATCATGTGTTATCTTCTGATTACAGTGAAGTGATCGTAGTTGGAGCCGGAGCAGATGCCGTGGATTATAAACTGATCAGCATTTGCCATAGGGGCGATATTATTGTGTCACAGGATTATGGAGTTGCGGCAATGGCACTTGGAAAAAATGCGTATGCGATTCATCAATCCGGGAAATGGTATACCAATGAGAATATTGACCAGATGCTTATGGAACGGCATCTGAATAAGAAAGCACGAAGGGGATCCGGAAAGAATCATTTAAAAGGACCACGAAAACGAACATCGGAGGATGATGAGCATTTTAGAGAATCCTTTGAGAAAATGATACATATGGCAATGGATAAGGAGAATTGATTTGAACGTACAGATTTTTGGAACAAAGAAGTGCAATGATACAAAGAAAGCAGAACGTTTCTTTAAGGAACGTGGGATCAAGTTTCAGTTTATTGATATGAAAGAAAAGGGCATGAGCAAGGGCGAATTTAATTCGGTTGCCCAGGCAAATGGTGGACTGGAAAATATGATCAACTGGGAGGGCAAGGATAAGGATTTACTTGCGCTTATTAAGTACATTGCAGAGGAAGATAAACTTGAGAAGGTGCTGGAAAACCCGCAGGTGATTAAGACACCGGTGGTTCGTAATGGAAAACAATCCACTCTTGGATATCAGCCGGATATCTGGAAGGCGTGGAAGTAAGAAACAGGATGTTTTACCATGTATGAGGAAGAAGAAAATCGCTGGCGTTGTTCCTTCCGGTCTGATGGAAAATGGATCAATGTAAATGAACTCCTGCAGACGTTTGGCGGAGGTGGACATGCTGCAGCAGCTGGTGTGCGCAAACGGACGAATGATGTTGAAAAATTCAGGCAGGAAATCCTTGAGTGGATTGTTATGATGAGAAAGTTTTCCGGGCATGATAAATAAGAATTAGAAACAGAACACAGGAGAATCGGGAGGTGTAGAATGATGGAAAAGGAAAGAACCTATATTGCAATCGATCTTAAGTCATTCTATGCGTCTGTGGAATGTAAAGAACGAAATCGGGATCCTTTGACGACCAATCTTGTGGTTGCAGATAAAAGCAGAACAGAAAAGACAATCTGTCTTGCGGTATCGCCAGCATTAAAGTGTTATGGGATATCAGGAAGGGCTCGTTTATTTGAGGTTGTTCAAAAAGTAAAAGAAGCCAACAGCGCCCGCAGGTGGAAAGTGCCGAACAGAACTTTTATCGGAGCCTCTGATGACAGCACAGAATTAGATACCAATCCGGAACTGGAGATTGATTATATTGTTGCTCCTCCCCGGATGGCTCTCTATCTGGAATACAGCACCAGAATTTACAGTATTTATCTGAAATATATTGCGCCGGAAGATATTTTCCCGTATTCGATCGACGAAGTATTTATGGATGTAACGGATTATCTGCATACTTATAATATGACAGCAAGAGAACTTGCAATGACCATGATACAGGATGTGCTGAAAACGACAGGTATAACGGCAACTGCTGGAATCGGAACGAATATGTATCTGTGTAAGATTGCGATGGATATCGTGGCGAAGCACATTAAAGCAGATAAAGATGGTGTACGAATTGCAGAACTGGATGAAATGTCATACCGAAGGAAACTCTGGGGTCACAGACCACTTACTGATTTTTGGAGAGTAGGAAAAGGATATGCAAAGAAGATGGAAGAATACGGGCTTTATACAATGGGAGATATTGCCAGATGTTCCATCGGAAAAGAAAATGAGTTATATAATGAAGACCTGTTATATAGGTTGTTTGGTGTTAATGCAGAGCTGCTGATCGACCATGCCTGGGGATATGAGCCCTGTACCATGGAAATGGTCAAGGCTTATAAGCCGGAAACGAACAGTGTTTGTTCCGGGCAGGTACTTCATTGCCCTTATGATTTTGAAAAAGCAAAATTAGTCGTTAAAGAGATGACGGACCAGATGGTTTTGGATTTGGTGGATAAGAAGCTTGTAACGGATCAGATCGTGTTGACGGTTGGTTATGATATTGAGAATCTGAACAATGCCGACAGGAGAAAGCAGTATCATGGAGAGGTTACGATCGACCGTTATGGAAGAAGAATTCCGAAACATGCACATGGAACGACCAATCTGAAACGACAGACTTCCTCAACCAAGATGATAACGGATGCAGTAATAGAGTTATATGATAGAATCGTTGACAGAAACCTGCTTGTTAGAAGAATTAATATCACAGCGAACAGGCTTGTGGATGAAAGTTCTGTCAAGAAAGAAGAAGTATATGAGCAGCTGGATCTTTTTACGGATTATGAGGCGCAAAGGAAAAAGCAGGAAGAGGAAGAGGCTGCGCTGGATCGCGAAAAACGTATGCAGGAAGCAATGCTCAGTATCAAAAAGAAATTTGGAAAAAACGCTGTACTGAAGGGGATGAATCTTCAGGAAGGTGCAACCGCCAGGGACAGAAATGAACAGATTGGCGGTCATAAGGCGTAAAGGAGTTGAAAGAGGATGAAAAATAATTCTTATGACGATATCATTAATTTACCGCATCCGGTCTCTAAGAATCATCCACAAATGCCACTTCGGGATCGGGCAGCGCAATTTGCTCCTTTTGCAGCCCTGACCGGACATGATGCTGCGATAAAGGAAACGGCAAGATTAACCGATGAAAGATTGGAACTGAGCGAGGAAGCGATTGCTCAGCTGAATGAAAAAATCAATATAATCAGAAATAATATCGGTATAGAACAGAAAGTATCGATAACTTATTTTATTCCCGATGCAAAAAAAGCAGGCGGCTCCTATGTTACGTGCTCTGGTATTGTAAAAAAGATAGACGAATACGAGCATACCATCATTATGACGGATCAAACGGTTATTCCAATCGAGCAGATAAGTGATATTAAATGTGAAGAGTGGTAAATGTGAAAAATGTTTCACTGGTGTTGATTTACTGTTTATAGTATTTCGCAACATCGTTTTTGAATTTTTCAAAAAGAGGATAATAAATATTTATAATGTCCTGAAATTTCTCTGCGGCGAAAGTACCATCGTAATCATGAGACAAATGATTTCTGGATTTCAGCATTTGCAGCCAGGTGTCATCATCAATAATACCATTGGTAAATGCCTGCTGCAGAGTTTCGCGTGGAGAGCCAACTGCAAAATCAAGAATTCCCATTTTTTTGATCAGAATATCTTTCATAACTTTCCAGGAGATGTCGAAAGTAAGACTGAAATTGAGAACAGTTCCTTCGAGAACAAAATCGGTCTTGGGGTCGGCTGTTTTGCTTTTTGCAAGATTGGAGAGACTTTTACAGAAAGTGTTATAGCGGTTAATAAATTTGTTTTCCATATTTTTTTATATCCTCCAATAAATACTCATTTTTTATACTGTCAAAGTCAAAAATATCAATTTTCCTTAGCGTTTCAATCTTCTGAAGATCATCTTCTAACTGCATTAGATTATCACAGCCGTATACTACAAAATCAATATCACTGGTGGGGGTTGCAGTGCCTGTGGCGAAGGAACCGAATAAATCAAGGCGTTTTACGTTATTTTTTTTGCAAATCATGGTTACTTTTTCGATGATTTCGGAAATTGGCATTACGTTCATGATCCACTCATGTCCTCCTTTACTTGGAAAATTCTGATAAAAATATGATAGCAGTTTCTATAGATTAATTCAACTTTAAAGACACTGACTGCGGTTGGTGTTATTCTATAGTCGTAATCCTTTTGTGGCGTTATGGATTATTTTAATTTTTCTTTTTCGGCATTTAAGAGTTCAAGATTGAGCCCTTGTTCTCCGGCTGTTTTATCTACCCAAAGATTCAAAGAGTCTATGGCTAAAGAAATTTCATCAAGTTTTTTACTGATATAAGCAAAATCTTTCATTTCATCATCGCTGATCTTACCGTCACGGGCAATCTGGATTAGACGACCGGTAAGAGGGTTGATTTCATTTAAACTGGCAATTGTCTCCAAAATGATATTTGACAGATCGGTCATTTCTACTTCTGGAACATAACGATAGCCGATTTCGCATTTGTGAGAGCAATAGTAATTGCAAAGATCTGGTCTTTTATAGGCATCTGCCATCTGGAGGATATCATAAGGCGTAGGTTCTTGTGTTTCATATTCAAATTTTTCAATTTTTGAATCAGAGACAGCATCCATTCTTTCACTGGCCTCTGCTCTTGTAAGTCCTGCCGCTTCTCGGCAAAGCTGGTAAATTGTTTTGTTTTCCCTGGTGGATTGTTTACCCATGAGAATTTCCTCCTCGTATATCGCTAAACTTGCGGATTATTTATGTTCCAGGCCGCATGTTGAGCATGTATTTCTTATATGAAT
Source organism: Ruminococcus sp. AM26-12LB (assembly GCF_003480785.1). Classification (NCBI taxonomy): domain Bacteria; kingdom Bacillati; phylum Bacillota; class Clostridia; order Eubacteriales; family Oscillospiraceae; genus Ruminococcus; species Ruminococcus sp. AM26-12LB. Next base: position 82,059 of record NZ_QUJX01000005.1, read on the forward strand.
TTTATTATACATAAATTATGAACTAACAACAAGTAATAGACTTTGTAAAATTACCTATTTTATAAATCATTTCACGGGAATTTTTTACAATTAAATAATCCATTCCAAGGAAAAGCCAGCCCAGCTATTCATTGGAAAGACCATAGAAAAGACAGGTTCAGATACACTGATTAACCTCAGTATGTCCGGAACTGTTTTTTTGTTGCTATCGTTACTTTCGGGTGTCTTTGCCACGCTTGCTTCCTGGAGATTTCAATGACAACCCTTCTCCCATAAGGTATAATAAAGCAGAGTATTTTGTTTTGCTCACCACGAAACGAGAGGGAGATCTACATTAATGGATGCGAATGTGATCAATGAATTGAAAAGCGGCTTAAATGCCGCTTATATAAATGGTTCTGTGGCAGCAAATCTGGCGTATAAGCCAGTATTTGTGTCGAATAATCCGGAAGATGGGAAGAAAGTTATTTCATCTGTGGAGGATGAATTGCTGCGCTGTGATCAGTTTCAGATCAGTGTTGCATTTATCACGATGGGTGGTGTGACACCGCTCCTGCAGACGTTAAAAGGGCTTGAGGAAAAGGGCATTAAAGGATAGATTCTTACGACCAATTATCTGAATTTCAGCGAACCGAGAGCACTTGAGAAACTCAATGGATTGAAAAACATTACGTTGAAAATGTATGACGTGCATCAGAACTTAGAAGTAGGAGATATGGTGCAGGAGAGGGTGATACGGAGAGATACGAATATGAGTGCCCTTGCGGGAAAGGAAAAATCATAGAAGAACATGATAATATTCCTGGATTTCGTGATCATGATGTTTGGATAAGTTGTGATGAATGTTCCAAAATATACATTGGATACTTCAAAAGGAGTTCGCGGTTGGGAATTAGTGGAGAAAGAATAAATATGGGAAGATTAAAAAGCTGGATCCTAACGACATTTTATAAAAATGAGCTGCTTGCGATACAAAAAGAATATGAACGTAAGGTAAAGGAAATTAACTATGAAGCTCAAAAGAAAACGAAGCTGATTGATACAGTTCATAGAGTGTTTCGTGAACCTAATCATGTGATTATTGGAGTAGAAACTAATAAAATGGGGGATGAGGTTCTTGTTGTTCAGTGGATACATAGCAATGATATATGGATTATGCTATACAACGACAAATATAAAGCCTGTAGCAATCATCCTAGAATTATGGCTACTTATGAGAAGCCTTACGGAGAAGCTGAGTATATTCATATAGATGATATTATGGTAGAAGATAAAGAGATAGGTAATGGATCAATCCTTATGGAATATTTCCTTAAATACTGTAAAACGACGCCAGCAAAATATATATCGGGTAGTTTATCGTCTGTAGATTCAGATCATTTTGATAGATCAGAACATTATTATCAAAAGCATGGATTTAAAGTTGAATTTTATGAAGGGCGAAAATCCGGTAGTATTAGGTATGACATGAATGACAAGAAAACAAGGAATAAATTATAATATTGATACAAGAACGTATGTTCGATATAATAACTCTAGGATCGCCAAATTATCACAACTAAAAACATATCTCTACCTTTCGGGAATACCCCTCATTTCAGGTATATCCTGTCAAGAAAGATGAAGATATTGTTTTATGACTTTGGTTTCCTGAGGCCACACAGTTCAGAAAGTGTATCTTTTTTAGAATTCCTTTTTGTAGATACTTTCTGATTTTTTTCACCTTAGAGGGTGGCTAAGGCTGTCATTTCCTGTTCCGTAGTTATATCAAGATATACCATCGTTGTTTCTACGGAGGAATGACCGAGAAGAAATGAAATCTGAATACTACGATGACATTTTGAACGGGAACATGAGCTTCTCATCCTCATGTGCTCAATCAGGGTATCCGTATTGTTTTGTAAATAAGTTACATCTATAATGCTTTTTTCAGAAATTGTAGGAAACATTATAAATGAATATGATGGTAGGCAACATATAAATGCAAACAATATCTCCACCTTTTTTATCTGGAAGTGTGTTAAACACAGGATAATTCAAAAAAAGTGTTGATATGTTTGGGGTTGTGATAATTTGATAAATTTTAGAAAAGGTTACAGATTGACACCTGCTGTCAACCAAAGTTACAATTCATAGTGTTGAGAGCGCTTATCAATGAACTTATGATAAGAAAGGATACAATTTTATGAATGGATTAAAATTTATAAGAACAAGATGCAATATATCTTTAAATGAGTTGGCAGATATTTTGGATGTAAGTCGACAGCAGGTAAGTGCCTGGGAAAACGGTGTAAAGCCTATTTCTCAGAAAAGATTAAACCAGTTATCGAAGTATTTTGGTGTTGACGAAAAATATTTTCTGGATATATCAGAAGATGATAAAGAGTTTATTGTTTCCAAAGCTCTATATCGCCGTCAGGACAATGAAAAAGAGATATATTGTTTTGTAAAACAGGGAGAGATGGAAGATGATTTCAAGTATAGACCGTTTTCGTATCCTAATTTTGAGGAATCATTAGATGAACAAATGATTCGTGCGAAGAAAAAGAACAAAGATACAATAGAAGGAATACAGGAAGCAATGAGGTATTTTGGCAAGCCAGATAAGATTATTGAGGAGATTTCTGCAATTAATCGCGGCTGTAAGGTTTATGATGCACTTACAAAGTATTTGAGACAAATGCCAAAAGAGGCTCCGGGAACAATTATTTTGTATTATAATATGGTCAGAAATGTTCTTTTTTCGCTTCTGATTGCCAATGGACTGATGAGTAAGGAAGAACTTGAAAAAGAATTTGAGCATAATATTGGAAGTAAATTGTATGATGATATGGAATGGATCTATGAACAAGCTGATATTTTCAAAAAGAGATATGATTATAAAGTGAAACTGGTTGAAGAACAAAGGATTAAATTCCAAAAAGAGGAATAGAAAATGAAAAGTGAAAAAACAGGTACCTCAATGAGTAGAATTGAAAATACAAGATTAATATCCGCAGTTTATTGTGACTGTAAAAAGTGTTTTCATTCTGTAAATAAAAATGGAATGCTATATTGTAAATATTATGATCTTTTTTCACCTATAAAGAAAAAATGCGCCAGATATTCGTTCCTTGATAAAGGGAAAAAGAAAAGAATATTGCCGAAAGAGAAACCCAAAAGAGTAAAAAAGGAACCTACGTTTCCATGGGAAACCCCGTAAAATGTATCTGATAATTTGCAGAAAGAGTAAAAAATGGAAGATAAATCAGTGGTAGCTCAAAGATCGATTAGATATTTGGATGATAAAGTTTCTTTGTTAAAGAGAAATCAAAGCTGATGGAGGATAATCGTTATGATCAGAAAGATGCAGAACATAGATATTAATAGAGTTGCTGACATATGGTTGAAAACCAATTTAAAAGCGCATGATTTTATTCCTGAGCAATATTGGACAAGTAATTATGAATTAGTGAAAGAAATGATGTCACAAGCGGAAGTCTATGTGTATGAAGATGATAAAATGATTCAAGGTTTTGTCGGATTAAGTAACGAATACATGGAAGGTATTTTTGTTTCTGATGAAATGCAGTCATGTGGTATAGGTAAACTTTTATTAGAGTATATCAAGAATAAAAAAGCTAGATTGCGATTAAACGTATACCAGAAGAATGCCAGAGCCATCTCTTTTTATCAAAGAGAAGGGTTCGATATTCAATGCGAAGGATTCGATGATGCTACTGGTGAAAAAGAATACACAATGTTGTGGCAACAGAAATAGAAAGCGGATTTTTGGGGAGGATTTTATATGGAGTTTAACAATAAGGTAGTGATTGTGACGGGAGGCGCGCAGGGCATTGGAAAGACCATTGCAGAGGAATTGCCTTTATGAAAAAAGCATAAATATAATGACAACACCCAAAAGAAAGGAAGAAGTAATCATGTATAAAAAATTAATGACATGCCTGGAAAGTGTAAGAAAGAAAATTGATTTCAAACCAGAAGTTGCACTGATCCTTGGATCCGGACTTGGAGATTTTGCAGATGGAATTCAGATTGAACAGACCATCGACTATACGGACATCGAGGGATTTCCGGTTTCTACTGTAAAAGGACATAAGGGACGTTTTGTGTTTGGGTATGTGGAGAAAACACCGGTTGTAATTATGCAGGGACGTGTTCATTATTATGAAGGATACGCAATGTCAGATGTTGTTCTTCCAACGCGTCTTATGGGAATGCTCGGTGCGAAAAAAATCCTTCTCACTAATGCAGCAGGAGGAGCTAATCCTTCCTATAAACCGGGAGATTTCATGATGATCACAGATCACATTACAACGGGAGTTCCAAGCCCTCTGATAGGACCGAACATGGATGAGCTGGGAACCAGATTTCCGGATATGAGTGAGGTATACAGCCGCCGTCTTCAGGATGTGATCCGCAAATGTGCAAAAGAATGTGACATCAAACTTCAGGAAGGTGTTTATGTACAGTTTACAGGACCAAATTATGAGACTCCTGCAGAGGTAAGACTTGCACAGAGATGGGGTGGAGATGCAGTTGGAATGAGCACCGCATGCGAAGCTATGGCTGCCCGACACATGGGAATGGAAATCTGTGGAATTTCCTGCATCACAAATATGGCAGCAGGAATTTCCCAAAAAGAGCTTAACCATAAAGAAGTGCAGGAAACAGCAGACCGCGTAGCGAAATCCTTCAAGGAATTAGTAACAAAAGTTGTTGTAAATATGTAAGATCCATAAGTAAGACAGCAGAAAGGAGACAAAAATTATGAAGAAATATAAGAGAATATTTACTATTGTAATAGACTCCTTTGGGGCAGGAGAAATGCCGGACGCAGCCCAGTACGGGGATGAAGGAACAGATACTATGGGACATATTTCCCAGAATGTAGATGAATTTACGATTCCAAACCTTCAGAAGCTTGGAATTGCAAATCTTCATCCGTTGAAACAGGTTGCAGCAGTGGAGCGACCAATGGGTTATTATACATTTTTAAAAGAAGCCAGTACCGGAAAAGATACTATGACAGGACACTGGGAAATGATGGGGCTTCACATCACAAAACCGTTTAAGACTTTTACAGAGACCGGATTTCCAAAAGAGCTGATCGATGAGCTTGAGAAGAGAACGGGACATAAAGTAATTGGAAACAAGAGCTCCAGCGGAACAGAGATCCTGGATGAACTGGCTGAGGAAGAAATCGCTACCGGTCATATGATCGTTTACACATCTGCTGATTCTGTATTGCAGATCTGCGGAAACGAGGAGACTTTCGGACTGGATGAACTGTATCGCTGCTGTGAGATCGCCCGTGATATCACCATGAGGGATGAGTGGAAAGTCGGACGTGTTATTGCAAGACCTTACCTTGGCAAGAAAAAAGGTGAGTTCAAACGTACCAGCAACCGCCATGATTATGCACTGAAGCCTTACGGAAAAACTGCGCTTAATGCATTGAAGGATGCAGGTTATGATGTGATCTCCGTTGGAAAGATTTTTGATATTTTTGACGGCGAGGGACTGACAGAGTCTAATAAGTCAAAAAGCTCTGTTCATGGAATGGAGCAGACAATTGACATTGCGAAAAGAGAGTTTGAGGGGCTTTGTTTTGTAAATCTTGTAGATTTCGATGCTCTTTGGGGACATCGACGCAATGTAAAGGGATATGCAGAGGAACTTGAAAGATTTGATGTAAAACTTGGTGAACTTCTTGATGAGCTTCGTGAGGATGACCTTCTGATCATTACAGCTGACCACGGAAATGATCCGACGCATACAGGAACTGATCACACAAGAGAAAAAGTACCATTTTTTGCTTATTCTCCATCTATGAAGGGATACGGAAAACTGGAAGATCAGAATACTTTTGCAGTAATCGGTGCAACGATCGCAGATAATTTTGAAGTTAAGATGCCGGAGGGAACAATTGGAAGTTCTCTTCTGGATGAGCTGAAGTAAAAGGAAGGTAAAATGGATAAAAAAGATATATTAAAAAAGGTGGATCACACATTACTTGGACAGAATGCAACATGGGATGATATTCGAGGAATCCTGGATGATGCCATGAAATATGAGGCTGCATCTGCATGTATTCCGGCTGCTTATGTAAAACAGGCAGCGGAATATGTAGCGGGAAAACTTCCGATTTGTACAGTGATCGGTTTTCCGAACGGATATAATACAACTGCTGTAAAGGTATTTGAAACAAAAGACGCCATTGCAAATGGTGCTTCAGAAATCGATATGGTTATTAACATCGGATTTTTAAAGGATGGAAGATATGAGGAAGTAGAGAATGAGATTCGTGCGATCCATGAAGCTTGTGATGGAAGAATCCTCAAAGTCATTATTGAGACATGCCTTCTTACCGAAGAAGAGAAAATTAAAATGTGTGAGATCGTTACAAATGCAGGAGCAGAATTTATCAAAACTTCTACCGGATTTTCTACAGCGGGAGCAACTTTTGCAGATGTAGAGCTGATGAAGAAATATATTGGAAAAGATGTAAAAGTTAAGGCAGCAGGTGGAATTTCATCTTTCGATGATGCAGAAAAATTTATCAGTCTTGGCGCAGAGCGTCTTGGAACAAGCCGTCTTATTAAGATCCTGAAAAATACGGACACTGGTGCAGGATATTAACACTGTGAAAGAGGACTGTCAAAGACAGGATTATACATAAATTATGAACTAACAACAAGTAATAGAATTTGTAAAAGTATCATTTCACATTTTTCTACCAGCTGTGGATAAAGGATGGACGGAATCTAAAAAATACGATAAAATCTGCATTAGAAATGCTGTTGTCGTGAAATTTACAAACGCTCGAAAAAGGAAAAATAAACATGGCAAAGAAAGATTTGCTATCCGGTACCGGCGTTAATTTATATAGGTGATATTATGAAAATTACTTACATTAACCACAGTGGATTTTTGGTTGAGACCAGAGACTGCTACTATATTTTTGATTATTACAAGGGTGAATTACCGAATCTTGACAAGGAGAAAGAAGTGATCGTTTTTTGCAGTCACTTCCATAAGGATCATTTTAACCCACAAATTTTTGGGATCCTTGATGATATGGGAATGACTTATCAGGCAATCCTGGCGAATGATATACGAAAAAGGAATCATTTGTCGGATATGAAGATCACATATGTTTATCATGATCAAGCTTATAGTTTGGATAATGAAACCAAAGTTGATACATTGCTATCTAACGATAGTGGTGTCGCATTTATTGTCAAAACAAAGGAAGGTACCATTTATCATGCCGGTGATTTAAACGACTGGTATTGGGATGGTGGGTCGAAAGCTGATAACCAGAGACTTACTTCAGCATATCGCGCGGCGATCAGGAAAATCAAGGGTATGCATTTTGACGCTGCATTTGTTCCCTTGGATCCGAGACAGGGAGATCACTATGCTGACGGGATCCTGTATTTCCTTAAAAATGTAGATTGCAATGTCATTTTTCCAATGCATTACTGGAATGATGCCAATGTAATTAAGCGGTTTATTACTGAATATCCGCAATATAAGTCACGCATTAGAAACACAGAATGTACAAAAGGAGAAGAAATTTCATGAGAGAAGGAGACGGGCATGGAGCACTTACGTTGTGTAGTTGAAAGAATTACATATCAGAATGCCGACAATGGCTACACGGTTCTGAAATGTGCGGTGAAGAATTACAGTGATCTTGTCACAGTAGTTGGCACGATGCCGGATACCCATGTTGGTTCTGTGCTGTCTCTGGAAGGTATGTGGAAGATGGATGCCAAATATGGGCGGCAGTTTTTGGTGGAGAAATTTGAAGAGACACTTCCTGCCACAGTATATGGAATCGAAAAATATCTTGGTTCCGGTCTGGTGAAGGGCGTTGGTCCAAAGTTTGCAAAAAGAATTGTGGAAAAATTCGGGAAGGATACACTGGATGTTATTGAAGAGACACCAGATGAACTGCTCAAAGTATCAGGTATAGGAAAAGTACGTGTAGACCGGATCAAAACAAGCTGGCAGGAGCAGAAAGAGATCAAGAATATCATGCTTTTTCTGCAGAGTCATGAGGTCAGCACCTCTCATGCGACAAAGATTTTCAAGACGTATGGAAGTGAGAGCATTGCAATCGTAAAGGAGAACCCATACCGGCTTGCAGATGACATCTGGGGAATTGGATTTAAGACAGCGGATTCCATTGCACAGAAGATGGGGATTGACAAAGGCAAATTTGTCCGTCTGCGCAGTGGTATTTTTTATACATTGAATAAGCTGGCAGAAGCAGGTCATTGTTATACAACAAGAGAACAGCTGACTGGAAGGGCAAAGGAACTTCTGGAAGTGGAAGAACCGGAGCTGGAGATCACCTTGGATGAGATGATCCGCACGAATGATGTGATCAGAGATGAAGCAGAAGATCGGGAAGCAATCTATCTGCCCCCATATTATTTTTCAGAAAGTGGCTGTGCAAAGCGGCTGCTTCGGTTGATGTCCTGTGGAAAGAAGAAATCTGAGGATACGGAAGAAATATTGAAGAAAGTAGCAGCTTCATCAGAAATTACTTATGACGAGATTCAGTGGCAGGCGGTAAAGACAGCGGTTTCCTCTAAGGTCATGGTGCTGACCGGTGGACCTGGAACCGGAAAGACTACAACAACTCTGGGAATTATTTCTGCATATAAGCAGGCTGGATGTCAGATCATTCTTGCTGCACCGACTGGAAGAGCAGCAAAGAGAATGTCAGAAGCAACTGGAATGGAAGCAAAAACGATTCACCGGTTATTGGAATATAAACCTCCGGAAGGCTATCAGAAAAATGAAGAACATCCGCTGGAAGGAGATGTGCTGATACTGGATGAATGTTCCATGATCGATATTATGCTGATGTATAATCTTTTAAAAGCATTGCCGCAGCAGATGTCTCTGATTCTGGTAGGCGACATTGATCAGCTGCCAAGTGTCGGAGCGGGCAATGTTCTTAGAGATATTATTGATTCCGGATGTGTTCCTGTAGTTCGTCTGACACGGATTTTCCGTCAGGCACAGGGAAGTCGGATCATCATGAATGCACACCGGATCAATAGAGGGGAAGGCATTGATATGAGAGGTGGGAAAGATGCCGACTTTTTCTTTACCACCAAAGAGAGTAATCAGGAAGTGTTGGATACTATCGTCCAATATTGTAAGACGAACCTGCCGAGATACTATCATGTAGATCCACTGCAGGATATTCAGGTGCTGACTCCGATGCAGAGAGGCGAATGTGGGGCAGTAAATCTGAACCAGGTGCTGCAGGAAGCCATGAATCCGTCAAAGATCTTTCTGCGGAGAGGAGGCACACAGTACCGGTTGAAGGATAAGGTGATGCAGATCCGGAATGATTACGATAAGGAAGTATTTAACGGAGATATTGGAACTATCACAAAAGTTGACGTGGAAGAACGGGAACTGACAGTTCTGTTTGATGAACGGGAAGTAGTCTATGATGTGACAGAGCTGGACGAACTGGCGCTTGCCTATGCAGTGACGATCCACAAATCCCAGGGAAGCGAATATCCAATCGTTGTCATGCCATTTACCATGAGTCATTTTGTCATGTTGCAGAGAAATCTCCTTTATACAGGTGTGACTAGGGCGAAAAAGATCCTGGTACTTGTCGGAGAGAAGAAAGCTGTGTATTATGCGATAAAAAATGAAACGACAACTGGCAGAAATACATGTCTGGCAAGACGTCTGCAGCCGGACAGCAAAGAAGCACAGGAAGTGAAGGCACAGCTTTTGAAAGAAGCAGTAGACGAGACCGCAAATGAGAACGGAAGCGACAGTAAGAAGATGATCGTCTATAAGGGCAGCATCCAGCCTTCTATGGCATGTGAGACACCGGCGGTTTATGAGGGAAATCTCTGGAAACGCCTGTCGCAGTCAAAGTTCAGAAGCAGTTTTTCCCTGAAGGCAAACGATCGGAGTTATGTATCAGAAAAGGGAATGGAGAAAGTACGTGAGCATGCCTGTGATTTTATCAGAAAGCGTCTTGCACCGGCAGAAATACCAAATGATGGAAAACAGACACCGATGAGAGGGCATCCGGTTTTTGTAGCCCAGCATGCCACAGCTACCTGTTGTAGGGGATGTCTGGAAAAATGGCATCGTATTCCGAAAGGACGGGAATTGACAGAAGCGGGGCAGGAATATATTGTAAATGTGATCATGGAATGGATCGGTCGGGAAATTCATTGAGAGAACGTCTCGGTTTTGGGGTCTGATTTCTATAGCCGTAATCCTTTAATATCTTTAATACGTGATAAGATCGTATTGCAGCTGCAGCTGATAACGCCGGGCAGTGTAGCAATAAGTGAAATTATGAAACCTGTGGAGGAATATGATAATGTCAAAAGATGAGTATTTGATCACAGATGCGCCTCTTAAAGCGCTGACGGTTTTTGCAATGCCAATGATTTTGGGCAGCTTTTTTCAGCAAATATACAATATGGCTGACTCTATCATCGTCGGCCAATTTGTTGGTTCCTCCGCACTTGCAGCTGTCGGGGCCTGTGCAGCGCTGACCAATGTTTTTATTTGTGTGGCACTGGGAGCAGGTGTCGGTGCCGGTGTGCTGGTGAGCCGTTATTTCGGTGCCAGGAAGTATGGAAAAATGAAGACCATCGTGTCAACATCCTTGTTTAGCTTTTTAATTCTAAGTATAGTCCTTGGGGTTTTTGGATTTTGCTTTTCCCACTGGATGATGAGTGTGTTACAAACCCCTGGCGATATACTGGATGATGCAGTGTTATATCTGCGGGTCTATTTCGTGGGATTTCCTTTTCTGTTTATGTATAACATTCTTTCCAATATGTTTACTTCCATAGGCGAATCAAAAATCCCGCTGGGGCTCCTGATATTTTCGTCAATCTTAAATATTTTTATGGATCTCTGGATGGTGGCCGGACTTGGTCTCGGTGTGTTTGGCGCAGCCCTTGCGACTCTTATAGCACAGGGAATTTCTGCGGTGTTTTCACTTTTGCTTTTCCTTAGCCGGATGCGTCGATATAAAAGTCGCTTTGACTGGTTTGACAGGCAGGAGTTACATTCCATGCTTCAAATTGCTGTACCTTCGGTTCTTCAGCAGTCTACAGTGTCCATCGGTATGATGATCGTACAGGCAGTTGTAAATCCCTTCGGTACACAGGCACTTGCGGGGTATGCGGCGACGATGCGGGTAGAGAATGTTTTTTCATTGATTTTTGTTTCTATTGGCAATGCGGTTTCCCCATATGTTTCCCAGAATCTTGGTGCAAAGAAAATTGAACGGATCAAAAAAGGATATCACGCTGCACTGGTGTTAGATGTATGTTTTGCAGTTCTTGCTTTTATAGTCATTGAAACACTGCACACGCAGATTTCCACGCTATTCCTTGGTAAAGATGGAACTGCCTTGGCCTATCAGGTATCCGAGGGCTATATGAGATGGCTTGGTTACTTCTTCATCTTTATGGGAATCAAAATGGCAACCGATGGGGTTCTTCGTGGTCTTGGGATCATGCGCCCATTCCTCATTGCAAATATGGTAAACCTGGCGATCCGCCTGTCTGTTGCATTGATCTGTGCACCGCGTTTTGGCATTGTATTTGTCTGGCTTGCTGTACCAGCTGGTTGGTTTGCGAACTTTTTAATATCCTATGTGGCTCTTCGGAGATCATGGCCGACTGATAGCAGCACGGAAGAAGGGGATTACAGTTTGTAATATCCTGGCATACAGCACAGAACGTGTGGCACGTACTGCGATCATGATGATATTAAATCTGAGTTCTGCAATGCGGGTACAGATGAAGATGCTGGCATGCGGAAATCATGACAATTTTACCAGAAATCTTCAGGTTCCGCTCAATGCTGTATCAGGTCTATAGTATCTGGCAACAAGTGATGATACAGCTTCCGGGTTGGCAGAGTGAAAAAATATAATTACAATCAATAAGTCAGTGCTTTGATATCTTCTTCCGATACAGCAGGAATAACATAAACAATAGAATTACTGGAAAAATAAGTCCGAATCCCATGCCGATCTTAATATTATTTCCAGCATTCTGAGTGATACGACCAACAATTCCAGGTCCAATGCTGCCACCTAAATCTCCTGCCATGGCAAGAAGAGAGAACATAGCCGTTCCACCTGTTGGAAAAGTTTTTGAGGAAATACTGATGGTTCCAGGCCACATGATTCCAACTGAAAATCCACATGCAATACAACCGATCAGTCCGATGATCGGGTTGGATGACAAAGCAGTAAGCAGATAACAGACAACGCATAATATGCCTGAACCACTCATAAACTTCATTAAATCTAACTGCTCTCCATATTTACCAAAAATTATACGGCTGATTCCCATTGTTACTGCAAACATACATGGACCTGTTAGATCTCCCAGAGCTTTTGATAATCCCAGAGCTGATTCTGCATAAGCAGATGCCCATTGAGCCATTGCAAGTTCAGAAGCTCCGGAACAGATCATCAGACATATTGCAACCCAGAAAAATGGCTTGGAAAACAGATCCTTAATTTCCATTCCAGAACCATTGTCAACCAGAGATTCAATGGGACAAGTCATGAAGTTATAAGTATTAATTGCAGGAATGATTGCCCATATTACGGCGAGCCACTTCCAACTGTCTATTCCAAATATCAGGAAAAATAAGCTGGAAATCAAAATTGTCCCAACAGCTCCCCAACAGTAAAACGAATGGAGCAGACTCATAGTTGCTTCTTTGTTTTCAAACGGACAGGCCTCGATAATAGGACTGCAAAGTACTTCTATTAAACCGCTTCCGATGGCATAAACAATAACACTACATATAATTCCAATAAAAGGATCAGGTAAAAAATCAGGTAAAAATGCCAGTCCAAGCAGACCCAATGCAGCAAATATTTCTGATGCAACAATGCACACACGATATCCGATATGATCTACGAATTTGGCACAGAACAGATCAACCAGAAGCTGTGTGAAAAAGAAGAAAGTGGATATCAGAGCAATGTTACCGAGAGAAATATGGTAGTCACTGTGAAATTTCAAAAAAAGAAGCGGTGCGAAGTTTGCCGCAATAGCCTGTGTGATAAATCCCATATAACAGGCTATTTTTGTCTTATGGTAGTTAGTTTTTTTTACAGCATTCATTTTTTATTTTCCTCTCCGAATGTTTTTAACAGTTTTATGTTCAATCTTCACATTCATCAATACTTTCACAAAAAAGTCTGTTCTGGGTGGTGCGGTTATTTCAATTTTGTCGCCCTCAATGTTGATCTCACTTTCATTCATCCATTTAAAAATCATAAGAATACCTCTTTTCTTTTTTTACTTGATTATATAGCAAATATCAGATATATACATTGAATTAAATTGTAGAAATACTGTATAATATCGTAAAAAAGAAAGAACGTGATATGGGATGGATTATAATAAAATACTTACAGATGAGGAGTTCATGGAAATTAAACAGCATGGAAGCAGTGATTATCCATTCCAGTATTATTATGATAATCTGGAATTGTTTGATTTTCATTGTATTGAGTGGCACTGGCACAGAGAATTTGAGTTTTTATATGTCGAGTCCGGACAAGTTACATGCGGAATAGGAGAAAAACAGATTATATTGTCAGAAGGAGAAGCAATTTTTATTAATTCTAAAATATTGCACCGCTTTTACGCATCATCAGGTGGTATCATTCCTAACTTTGTATGTATGCCGGAATTTATTGCGCCGGAGAACAGCCTGATCTATAAGAAATATATTTTGCCAATCATTTCATCGAATATATATTTCCAGCGTTTTCAGCCTGATGAACTATGGCAAACAAAGATCATACAAACTATGATAAAAATAATGGAAATACAGAGGAATGAGAAAATAAGAGAACTTGCTACTTTGGCATTGCTGCAGGATTTATGGCTGACTTTTTATGAAAATGTAAAGTTATCTGATAAAGGAGATGTACAGACAGTGGATGAAGTTGCACAGAAAAGAGTGCAGTTGATCATGCAATATATACATGAAAACTATAATCGCAATTTGTCTCTGGATGAAATTGCTTCGCATATAGGAATCAGCAAAAGTACTGCACTTAATTTGTTCCACCGTTTTTTACATACTACACCGGTTAATTATCTGATAGGATATCGACTTCAGGCAGCTTCCTGGTTATTGAAAAATACGAATAAAAAAGTAAAAACGATCGCTTATGAAAGCGGATTTCATAACGTTGATTATTTTTGCAGATTGTTTAAAAAACGTTATCATTTAACTCCATCAGAATATCGCTGCACATGTTTAAAAGTGTTGTCGGCTGATCCGAGTCTTTAGACCTGTAAATAAAGCCGATGCAGGACTTTTGGAATCCTGTATCGGCTTTGTTGATTTTGTAAAGGCTTTGAAAAATTTACTTTTACTGGTTCATCAGTGCTTTGATATCTTCTTCCGGTGTGGTAATAGGTGCAATACCATAATTTTCAACCAGAAAGTTCAGAATATTAGGAGAAAGGAACGCCGGAAGAGAAGGACCAAGACGGATATTTTTGATACCCAGATGCAGGAGGGTTAACAGGATACAGACTGCTTTCTGTTCATACCAGGAGAGTACGAAGGAAAGCGGAAGCTCATTTACAGAACATCCAAATGCATCTGCAAGTGCCACAGCAACCTGGATCGCACCATAAGCATCATTACACTGACCCATATCCATCAGTCGTGGAAGACCACCGATCTCTCCCAGATCGAGATCATTGAAACGGAATTTTCCACATGCCAGGGTGAGAACGATACTGTCAGAAGGTGTCTGCTTTACAAATTCCGTATAATAGTTTCGACCTGGCTTGGCACCATCACAGCCGGCAACCAGGAAGAAATGGCGGATCGCACCTGATTTTACAGCCTCTACTACAGTACCTGCATGGGACAGGATGGCTGCATGACCAAAACCGGTTGTCACTTTTTTTCCGCCGTTGATACCGGAGAACATACGATCTTCTTTGTAACCGCCCAGCTCCAGTGCTTTTTCAATAAGCGGTGTGAAATCTTTCTTCTCGTCAATATGGACAGCTCCCGGGAAGGCAACCACTTCTGTTGTAAATACTCTGTCAGCGTAGCTGCTTTTTGGAGGCATCAGACAGTTGGTAGTGTAGAGAATCGGGGCCGGAAGATGGTCAAATTCTTTCTGCTGATTCTGCCATGCAGTTCCGAAATTGCCTTTCAGGTGAGCGTATTTCTTTAAGAATGGATAGGCATGGGCAGGGAGCATTTCACCATGTGTATAGATATTGATTCCTTTTCCCTCAGTCTGTTCAAGCAAAAGCTGCAGATCTTTCAGATCATGTCCGGTCACGACAATAAAAGGCCCTTTTTCTACCGTAAGTGTAACATCAGTTGGCTCTGGTGTTCCATAGGTTTCTGTATTTGCCTTATCAAGAAGTGCCATGCACTTCAGATTGATCTCTCCTGTTTTGAGTACTGTGGAAAGCAGTGCTTCTGTGCTTTCTTCATAACCGATCTTAGATAATGCCTCGCAGAAGAACTGATTCACTTCGGCATCTTCATAATTCAGAACATTTGCATGATAAGCATAGGCAGCCATTCCGCGGATACCAAAGAGAATAAGAGATTTCAAGGAGCGGATATCTTCATTGGCATTCCACAGCTGCTGAAGATCATATTCCTCTGTTCTGCAGTCAGGAGCCAGTCTTTCTTTTTCAGCTCTGACTTTTTGTATCATATTTTCGATTGCTGCATTGTCAAAACTTACATTTGTAACTGTAGTAAACAGTCCTTCGATTATGATCTGTCCGGTTCTTTTTGAAATAGTTTCCGTGCTGTCGGCAGCTTTAGCCAGACTGATTAATGCACCTGTCAGTTCGTCCTGTAATTTCGCTGTATCTGCTTTTTTTCCACAGACACCGGCATTTCCGGTGCAGCCGGTACACCCGACAGTCTGTTCACACTGAAAACAAAACATTTTTTTATCCATTATTGTATTCTCCTTTTATTCTGTGATTTTTTCGAAGGATCTTTCTTATTATTTTATCCTCGACCAGTAGTATTTATCCTTGGTTTCTGTTAGGAGTATAGTATAATAATTACAACGTGTATGTTTGATTTCCAACAGGAGGATTAATTTTGAAAAAATATTTACCCATTTTAAGAACCAGTCCTTTCTTTAAAGGTCTTACTGACAATGAGATATTATCCATACTGCATTGTGTAAATGCAGCAACGATCTCAAGAAAACGGGATTCTTATATTTTCAGAGCCGGAGACTCTACCGAAGTAATGGGACTTGTGGTGGCAGGCTGTGTTCTTGTTATTCAGGAAGACCTGTGGGGACATCGGAATATTCTGTCAAAATGTCATGCGGGAGATTTTTTTGGTGAACCATATGCAGCAAGTCCGGGAGCTGTTCTGAATGTCAGTGTGGTAGCAGACGAAGATTGTGAGATTATTTTATTAAATGTTCAAAGGCTTCTGGTTTCCTGCCCAATAGTATGTGAGCATCATCAGAAGCTGATCCGTAACCTGGTCGGTGTCCTGGCAAATAAGATCCTGATCCTCAACGATAAGATCACACATGTGGGCAAGCGAACGACAAGGGATAAGCTGTTGTCCTATCTGTCGTCGGTATCTATCAGACAGGCATCGTTATCCTTTGATATTCCTTTTGACCGGCAGCAGCTGGCAGATTATCTTTGCATTGACCGTGCAGCAATGTCTTCGGAGATATCAAAGCTGCAAAAAGAAGGACTTATAAAAACAAACAGAAACCATTTTGAGCTGACTGTCTGTAATGATACGGATTCAGGAATAAAAATGTGATATACATTACGGAAAACGATAAACTTTTTCATTATAATACAAAAGGAAAGTGAGACTGCTTAAAGTGATTCTATTGTTATAAGCGTTCACACGATGGTATTATGGTGTATGTATAAAGAATCTATGAAATCAGTTATTGAAAAACAGGAGGAAAAAAATGCTCATCAGAAAAGCAGAAGAAAAAGATATTCCGAGGATCCTGGAATTGTTAGGACAGGTGCTGCAGATCCATGCAGATATAAGGCCTGATATTTTTATTCCGGGCACAACAAAATATACGACAGACGAATTGACAGAGCTTTTGAAAAATGAAGAAAAGCCAGTATATGTTGCAGCGGATGAGGCTGATGTTTGTGTGGGGTATGCATTTTGTCAATTAAAGGAGCAGCCTTTTTCAAACAATATGGTACCGTTTAAATCTCTTTTTATAGATGACCTGTGTGTCGATCAGGAGACACGAGGTCAGCATATTGGGGAAAGCCTGTTTGAATATGTAAAAAAAGAAGCAAAGCAGCTGGGATGCTATGAAGTGACATTGAATGTGTGGGCAGGAAATACTTCAGCAGAAAAATTTTATGAAAAAATGGGAATGCGGACAAAAGAAAGACAGATGGAATACATATTATAAGATGTTGAATTGTTCAGGAAAAAAACAGCCGGCTAAGATACAGACTGAGATGTCTGTACCTTAGCCGGAAAATTTATCACTGTAATGAACATGCATAGCTTCCCAGTCCATAAACAATACATAAAATACTCTTCCGTATTGCTGGCTGTCTACAATCCTTCCGTGATCAAGAACAGAAAGGTAAGTGCCGTCCGCTTTTCGAAGATGAAAGTGGATGTAATCATTTTTATTGCCGGCATCGATCTGTTTCCAGATGCTTGCTTCTATCTGCTGCTGTTCATCCTCACGGATCAGGTTGTGGAAACTTTTATTTGTAAGGCTGAAGAGTTTATCTATAGTTTTATATCCGGTCATTTGAAGGAACTCATGGTTTGCATACAGGAGTTCATCATCATCTTTGTCCGCTCTGTATATGATAAATGCACCCGGAAGGTGTTCAGAGATATCCTTGAATGCAAATCCGAGCTGTTTACGGACTCCTGACCGGAGCCCCTCCCTGTAAGCCATACATCCGTTTTTTCCGTGAAGCTTTATTTCATAAAGTGCTGCATCTGCACAGCGCATAAGCTGTGAACGGCTGGATGCAAAGGTTGGATATTCTGCATATCCGAGAGAAATAAAAAACGGATATTCTTTTCCCTTGCATGAAAATGTCTTTGGAAGCTTGGTAAATTGCAGCAGCAGTTCTCCCGCTTCTTTATAGGTATGATCCGGCAGAAGAATGCAGAACTCATCGCCACCGTTTCTTCCCAGTAATGTGTTTTTTGGGAAAAAAGCCTTCATGCTATCTGTAAGACTCTTTAGTGCCCTGTCTCCATAGACATGTCCGTAAATATCATTAATAAACTTAAAGTCATCAATATCAAGGAGTGCGGCCACAAAATGCGTTTTTGGATTTTTAGTGATCATCCTTTCGGCTAATTCATCAAATCCATAGCGGTTGTAAATATCGGTGAGAGAATCTGTGTGTGCCAGTATTTGAAATTTGTTTTTATTTTCTTTCGATATTAACAATACCCGGGTAAGACCTGAGAAAAGTAAAACGACAGTAGTAAACATTCCGCCGACGATTACCAGTAATCTAAGGTTTCTCCATCCGCTTTCAGGAGCTACTTCTAATGTCCAGTTTTCTTCCCCTATCGTAAAACCATAAGAAACAGTAGGAGTTAATTGGTCGTCTGACTGATAAACAACTTTATAAGTATCGCTCCAGGGAGCGTCGGTTTTTGAGAGTCTGTATTCATATCCGAAATCCGAAAGTGCACTGATCGCATCTGAAAAAATGTCAGGAACACGCAGGATAACAATGGTAAATCCCCAGAAATATTCCTGGTTGTTTTCATCTTTCAGGTAGACTGGATTGCGGACAGCAATTCCACAGCCGCCCCGTTTTAAATCGAAAGGACCTTGTGTAATGATCACGTGATTGTCTCTTGCGTAACAGGAAATTTTGCTACAATCTTTATCCTGGAGCAGATCGATCTTACTCGCTTCCGTTCCCTCAGAAGGATAAATATCTGTTACATTACCATCCGGAGCAAGCTGTATGCTTTCAATAACGTCAGACATAATATTTTCCGCAATTGTGTCAAACTGACTGATCTTTCCGTTTTCACTGATCAGGACCTGCTTTAGCGTATCTGTGATCGCAATTCCATTTGTAATTTCATTTTTTATACGTTCGCCGTAGGTTGTTGCATTTAATTGTGCTGTTATGTGTCGTTGTTCAGTTTCATGTGAGTCTATTTTGTATACAATTAAACCAACAAGGCATATGCCCAGTAAAAAAACGATAAGAGGTACAATTGTTTTTTTCTTCACCTGGTTCACCTCGTTTTATTAGTTTCACAATAAAATATTATATCATAGAAGTAAAAAAATAGAATGATTTTTTGTGTTAAAGTGATATTGTTTTTTTATGTACAATGGAAATATGACCAGAGAGTGAAATATAGTATACAATTGAGGATTATATTGGAAAGAATACTGAAAAAACCTCGCGGTTTTGTAGGGTATATGATATACTGTTCTTTATAAGTAAATATCTTATCGGAATTCACGGAGGATCTGACCGATGCTGAATAAAAAAGATTTTTTAAAATATGCATCAAAATTAGCATTTCCGATCATGATCCAAAATCTGATCGGAACATTAGTAAATGTTGCGGATACTGTAATGCTGGGATATGTAAGCCAGACTGCCATGTCGGCTTCATCTCTTGCCAACCAGTATACATTTATTCTTTTCTGTTTGTATTATGGCATGGCTACAGGTACTTCGGTTTTATGTGCCCAGTACTGGGGAAAGGGTGATAAAAAGACAGTAGAAAAGATTCTCGGCCTGGCGGAGCGGATCTCACTGATCGTTTCTCTTGTATTTTTCGTTATCTCCTTTTCCATGCCGACTACGATCATGAAGATTTTTACAAACAGTCCGGATACGATTGCTGCCGGCAGCGAGTATTTGAAGGTGATCTCATTTTCCTTTATGTTTATGGGATTCTCTCAGGTTTTCATGAGTGCCCTTCGAAGTGTCGGAAAAATAATGCTGCCTTCTGTTACATACATTGTATCGCTTTGTGTCAATGTATTTTGTAATGCCACCTTTATCTTTGGCCTGTTTGGACTTCCAAAGCTTGGTGTTACCGGTGTTGCCCTTGGTACTGTTATTGCCAGGATCGCAGAGGTATTGATCTGTCTCATCTATTCATTAAACAGCTCCGATGTCAGATTTCGGATAAAATATTTCTGTGCGAAATCCGGTATTCTGTTCAGGGACTTTATGAAAATTGCTTCTCCGGCTGTGATAAATGATGTTGTCTGGAGCTTTGCCAGTTCAGCGTTCGCAGCGATCCTTGGCCACATTGGCGATGATATGGTTGCCGCAAATGCAGTTGCTGTTATGGTGGTAAACATTGGTGCCATCGCCTGTCGCGGTTTTGCCAACGCTACTACCATCATTATCAGCCAGGAGCTTGGTAAAGATCACAAGGATACAGCCAGAGAATATGGGAAACGTATGCTGAGAATAACAATTATCGTAAGTCTCATCGGATGTGCCATTATTCTGGCAGTCCGCCCTATGATACTGGACTTCTACCGGGATAAACTGACAGAGACAGCCATTTATTATCTTGGTATTTTTATAATCATGACAACCTGGCGTCTTGTAGGAGAGGGTATCAATACCTGTCTTATATGCGGATGCTTCAGAGGAGGTGGCGATTCCAGGTTCGGAATGATCGTAGATTCCATATTTATGTGGCTTGTTGCAGTTCCTCTCACCTTCCTTGCAGCATATGTTTTAAAACTGCCGCCTGTCTGGGTATATTTTATAATGACCCTGGATGAGTTCGAAAAAATGCCTGTGGTGTTCATCCACTATTTCAGAAATAAATGGCTTACGAACATTACCAGAGATTTTGACTGATTATGTAACTAAGCAGGAGGTTTTTATAGAAATGAAATACTTTGAGGCAAAAATGTCTTATCCTCAATTTTTAAAATATCTGGTTCCATCAGTGCTGACCATGATCTTTTTATCATTTTATACAACGATAGATGGATTTTTTGTATCACGGTATGCAGGCTCTGACGCGCTTGCAGGAATTAATATTGTTATTCCGATCACCTGTGTTATTTTCGGAACATCTGTCATGCTTGCAACGGGATCAGGTGCCATCATAGGAGAGCGGATGGGACAAAAAAGAGAACAGGAAGCAAATGAGATATTTACTTTTATCACGATCGTGCTGTTCGTACTTTCAGTTGCTTTTACAGCTGTGGGAATCCTTTTTCTGAAACCGATCTGTATTTTTTTAGGAAGCAGTGAGCGCCTGATGGAGCATGTGGTGCCATACGCATTTGTCATATTTTTAGGATCGGTTTCGATGTCATTCAAGCTATTTTTTGAATATCTTGTGAGGACGGATGGGAGATCGTACATCGGAATGATCATGTCTCTGACAGGTCTGGCTTTTAATATTGTTTTCGACTATATTTTTGTGGCTGTATTCAGACTGGGAACGCTTGGAGCTGCATGGGGAACATTTCTCTCCATTACAGTAAGCATGTTGATCGGCTTTATCTATTTTCTGAAATACAGCCATATAAGGTTTTGCAGACCGAAGACCGACATGAGTGTTCTTCTGAAAGCCTGCACCAATGGAAGCAGTGAAATGCTGACGGAGATGTCTACCGGGATCACTACATTTTTATTTAATCTTATTATCATGCAATATTTTGGTGAAGATGGAGTTGCGGCTGTGACGATCATTATGTATATTTACTATTTTTTCATCGCTTTTTATATGGGAATTGCCGTTGCAGCGGCTCCGATCATAAGCTATAATTACGGCTCTGAAAATTATGATAAGATCAGAGAGATAACACGATATAGTTTTATTACGATTGCCATCAGTTCAGTATTGATCCTCACGGTATCACTTGTATTTGGAAAACAGATCATCCATTTATTCGTTGGGGAGGGAAATGTATTTACATTGACATGGGATGGCCTGAAGCTGTTTAGTCCGGTTTTCCTGTTTATTGGTTTAAATGTATTTCTTTCCGGATATTTTACTGCCCTGGGAAATGGTTTTATTTCGGCATTGATCTCATCAATGCGTTCTTTGATCCTGGTGGCTGTGTTCATATTGATCCTGCCAAAGCTTATAGGGGTTGCAGGCATCTGGATGGCGATGCCGCTGGCAGAAGCCGTGACTATTTTCATGGCGGTTTATCTGTATCGAACATACGGAAAAAGTTTCATGCAGGAAAATTCCAGAGCCACGTCTTAATGATATTTTGCAAAATTTTAACAAAAAAGAGGCCGTCAAGTACGGCCTCTTTTTCGTTATGGCTTTATCATGTCCATGTCATGGGAGTATTTATAACTCCTGTGGAGATATTTCCAGGTATTCATAGGATGGCTGGAAATCATGGCTGTCACACTGATGGTAATATTGGGTAAAAATACGTTCTATGATATCAGGAATATGCGTTTCGTCAGGCTCAAACAGTATGATGAGATACTGCAGGGAACTGTAGCGTGTACAGATATCCACACGGCGGATATTCTGCCGGATGGCCTGTTCCATATACTCCAGAGCCTGCTCAATGGATTCGATATCAGGAACTGTATCCACAAGTGTCTCGATGGTGATCATCGCCAGATAACATCTGCACTGGCTGCGTGTGACAAGCTGACACATGTATTCATACTGGCGTGCGAAATCCCGGTAATTCAGATCAAGAGCACCTACATAGATGCCGCTTTTCTGAAGGGACTCTGCCACAAGCTCCAGATCCTTTCCGGAACCGGATGCCGCAAGAGTGCTGCGGTCGATCTGC
The DNA here is from genome assembly GCF_003480785.1 of Ruminococcus sp. AM26-12LB. Classification (NCBI taxonomy): domain Bacteria; kingdom Bacillati; phylum Bacillota; class Clostridia; order Eubacteriales; family Oscillospiraceae; genus Ruminococcus; species Ruminococcus sp. AM26-12LB. The sequence continues at coordinate 104,890 of NZ_QUJX01000005.1, forward strand.
TGGTAGAAAAAGAACTGGTTCTTGCCGTTTTGTTTTACGTAATACAGAGCTTTATCTGCTTTGGAATAGCAGTCTTCAAAGGAATCATCGGTGCTGCACAGACACAGGCCTGCGGACAGTGTGGCAAACCGGAGTTCCGGATCATCGGTAGTGATGGTGTGAAATTTCTGGAACAGATCGTCCATCTGCAGAGACAGGGAATTAGGATCTGTGTCCGGAAGGAACATCAGGAATTCATCGCCTCCAAGTCTGCAGGAAATTCCCTGATCTGCCCGTTTCTGGAGCAGCTTTCCAAGACATTTCAGTGCACGGTCGCCGGCTTTGTGGCCATAGATGTCGTTGATCTTTTTCAGGTTGTCCATATCAAGGAATACCAGACATCCATCATGTGTCTGCATAAATTCCGCGGTAAGACGTTCGCCCAGGTTACGCATGGGAAGACCGGTAAGGAAATCATAGCTTTTTGCGTCTTCCTGACTTTTTATGGTGGCCATTATGTCAGAGATGAATTTGCTGACGGTAAGCTGCATATCCGGAAGGTTATAAGTGTCCGGTTCTTCCTGGGAAGGATCCCACTGAGGCAGCCGTTTTTCATTGAGCAGTTTCAGAAAAATGTCTGTGATCTCCGGGTCGAACTGTGTACCACGGTTTTTGCGGAATTCTTCGTAAACAACCTCCGGTGGAAGCGCATTACGGTAGATTCGGCGGGAGTTCATGGCATCGTAGCAGTCGGCAACAGCCACGATCCGGGCATGGATGGGGATTTCTGTTCCGGCCAGCCCGTCCGGATAGCCTTTTCCGTCATAACGCTCATGGTGACTTCTTGCGATTTCTGCCGCATGCGGGATCAGGGTTATATCCTTTAGGATCTCGGCGCCGATGACGGTGTGTTTTTTTATAAGGTTGTATTCATCATCGGTCAGCTGTGCCGGTTTGTTCAGGAACGGATCCGGGATACCGATCTTTCCGATGTCGTGAAGGTGAGTAGCCCGTTTCAGATTCAGGATCTCTTCCGGTGTCCAGCCCAGCTCCTCTGCGATCAGGGCCGCATATTGTGCAACCCGGTAGGAATGACCGCGGGTGTACGCATCCTTTGCCTCAATGGTGGTGGAAAGGGTCTGTATCATCTGCAGAGACATTTTTTCATTCTGTTCCTGGTTTTTGCGGATTTCGCTTTGCTGGCGTTTCAGTTCTATATCCTGGACATTTTTGATGGCTCTTACAATATTGACAAAGAGCAGGATCAGCATGCCGGCACCCACAAACAGTCCGGACATCAATGTGACAAAGTATACGGAGGTTGCTTCAACGGCAATACACAGGATCGCTGACAGCAGACCAATGAGCAAAAGCCGGTCGGCCTTGTTTTTTTCGGTGCGTATATATTGGAAAAGGTGTACAAATATTGTGGCAACGGTGATCGCCAGGATTCCGTGGCTTACAGGCATGGTTTCGATATAATCTGCGATACCTGCAGCAGTGAGGATCGTACAGACTGCAAAGTTTATCATTGCGATGCTTCCAAGACAGACATAAAATCTGTGATGCAGCCCTTTCTGGAGACTGTCCGCAAAAAACAGGATCGGGAGCGGACACAAAAGGATCATAACGAAGCACAGAGATCCGAGAGCGGAAGCGTTGGGGACCAGGAACTGACGGAGCTTGGATTCACCCAGCATCCAGACGGCGCCCATAACCATGCACCATCCAAGATATTCCATGTCAAATCGTGTATGATAGACCAATCCCAGAGCGAAACTGAACAGGATCGTGACGATTCCGGCAAACAGGATAAAAAAAGCAATGTAGGTTTCCAGTCCGTATCTGCTGAAAATATATATCCAGATATCTGCCTTGTTTCCACAGTAAACAGGATTGACAACTCCGGTGTAATTGGAGGTGTAGGTGGTCAGTTCAATACGGAGCTCTTTGCCGGCATCGGAAGCATAAACCGGGCAGAAAACATAACGGCTGGCGGAGTTTTTGCCCACAAGCCTTGTTTTATGCGTGGAGTAGCTGGTCCTGAGGTCGTCCCCTACATAAAAATCCACATCCTGCAGGGAAGAACGGATGGCAAAGCAGGTATCTGTAAGATCATCGGGAAGCTGGATGTTGAGGACCATCGTGTCACCGACGGGAACCTTGTAGGTGCCCGGAACGGAGATTTCCTGGGTGGTTCCATCCGGTTTCTGCCAGGTAACGGTACCGGAATAGATCACAGAGGCTGCTGAGGTGTCGGAAGAACGTTCATCCGCACCAAAAATCTGCATAAAAATGAACCAGCCAAGGATGGCGAACATCAGAATATAAAAGAAATATCTTTTTCCCTGGTTAAAGGTTTCTGTTTTTTCTTTCATGGCAATATGCCTCCTTGTAGTGGGAAAGGAGTGGTTTGTAAATTGAAAAACTCCTTTAGATCGATTATACCAGACCGGAGTGGAAAAATCAGTATAAACAGACTAAGACGGGTAATTTGGTAAGATTTTACCAAATTTTTTATGAATTCGGTGGTATTATATAAAGCAGATAGAAAACATATCCGATGCATCTGCGTGCAGGATATGATACAATGGGTAAATGTGGAGTATGACATGTAAAGCATGATATATGCAGGATAAAGGATCAGAATAAAGAATGAGAGTAAAGCGACAGGAGGAAGGATCATGAGTAAGATCGTAAATATCACATCAAAAGAGGACAAAGATCAGAAGCTGCAGGACATTGCAAACTCACTGGAAGAGCTGAAGGATGTAATGGCTGAAGTGATAGAAGCCTATGAGGAAGAAAATGCGGACAGCCGGAAGATGGACACGCTGACAGAGGCACTGGATGCGCTTGAGGACGCTTATGAGGCTGTTAACGATGTGCTGCTTGAGGAAATCTGATCATGCAGTATAAGGTTCTGAAGATAGAAGAAGACATGGATTTCGGCTGTGAAGAGCGGCAGCCGGGTGAAGCACTTATGTCAGTAGTGCTGATGGAAGATGAAAATGGAAATGAAACAAGTCTGCGACATGATGACGGACTTCTGTATGAAAGAGATATCAATGAGGGAGATCTTGTTACCATGGACGGGCAGCATCAGCTGTGGAAATTGTAAAACAGAAAGGGACGTACATCATTGGATTTTGTCATGACTGCGCTGTTTGTGGTTATGTTCATTGATCAGTGGGAAGATGCACAAGATCATAAGCCGGCGCTGGTCGGAATTGTATGTTCTGTGATCTGCCTGGTGATCTTTGGAAGCGGGAAGTTTATCCTTCCGTCAATGACATCGATCGTTTTATGCTTCCTGGGAATGAAGAAGCATGAGGAGAAGAGAAAAAAAGAACGTATACAAAAGTCAGGAGAATATCAGGCATGACAGTTGGGATATAGCCGGACAGGAGGGATAAGGAATGACTAGCAGATCATAACGGTTGTGGTAGTGGTCCTGGGGACTATGACAACGCGATTTTTGCCGTTTATCATATTCCCGGAAGGAAAGGAACCGCCGGCTGTGATCACCTATCTGGGAAAAGTGCTGCCCTGTGCAGTGATCGGATTGCTGGTGGTATTTTGTCTGAAGGATGTGCCGGAAAGTACGCATTACGGACTGCCGGAGCTGATCGCAATACTGTTCATTGTGGTATTACATAAATGGAAGAAGAGTACATTGCTCAGCATAGGAGGGGAAACGGTGTTTTATATGGTGCTGGTGCAGACCATATTTGGTTAGGCAGAAATATGTGAAAAACAGAAAATGAAAAGTTAGGGCAGGATACGATAACCGTATCCTGTTTTTTTGATTGCAGCAGTAATTTATGAAATTGCTGTAGATCAGATAAGCAGGCGCAGGATTGTATGTAAAGGTGCAATAAGCCGTGAAAAGAAGCGAGCGGTCATGAAAATGAGCGTGTCCGTAAAAGACGCACAGATGTATTTTTTTATTCCTGGAAAATACAGAGAAAATATGCCGGGATCAGAGGAATCTGTAATTGTAACAGAACAACTATACCCCTTACTTGTCTGTGAATCCGATTGCACAGGTCTAAAAGCCTCAGCGTAGCTGGAGGCAATAAATAGTGTGTGTGGAATGGTGTGTTATGAAAATAACAAAAATGAGTAACTTTTGCTCTCACAATGGAATAAAAAACGACAAGACACTATGCGGCTTTATGGCTGTAAATGCATACGTTTCAAAAGTTTATACAGGGAACATGGAATACCATGAAATGTGAATAAATTAACACATAATTTTGAAAAATATACTCAAAATATAACCATACTATATTGACAAAATTAAAAATAAATGATAATCTGTGACCAGAACAAAACGAGAATGACTAAAATTTTTATGAAGTTAAGAATAAAAAGGTAAGCACGAAAGGAGTATCTTAAAATGGCTGAGATCAAAAAAATGGGTTACTGTGTAAACGGTGAGTGGAAAGAGTCAAAGGCAGAGAAATACATGGATGTTACAGATTCCAGTACAGGTGAGGTGATCGCGCAGGTTCCCTGCTGTACACCGGATGAGGTAGAAGAGGCGATCGCTTCCGCACAGGCTGCATTCCCGGAATGGTCCTCACTTTCTCTTGCAAAGAGACAGCAGTATATGTTCAGATGGAGAGATGTTCTTTATGCTCATAAGGAAGAGCTTTCCGTACTTTGTGCAAAAGAGCTCGGAAAGAACATCAAAGAGGCAAGAGGAGATGTTCAGAAAGCAATTGAGCCTACAGAAGAGGCATGTGCACTTCCGACAATGATCCAGGGTGATGCTGCAATGCAGGTAACTACAGGATATGATACAGCTACATATCGCAAACCACTTGGAGTAACTGCTGGTATTGTTCCGATGAACTTCCCGGCAATGATCCCATGGGGCTGGATGGTTCCGCTTTCCATTGCATGTGGAAATACAGTAGTACTGAAAGCAAGCTCCCAGACACCACTTACAGCTATGAGGATCATGGAGCTCTTCTATACAGAGGGCGGATTCCCGAAGGGTGTTGTAAACCTTGTGACCTGCAGCCGTGTAGAGGCTGATATCCTTCTTACAGATGAGAGAGTAAAGGCTGTTACATTCGTAGGAACAACAGGTGTTGGTAAACAGGTATATTCCAAGGCAGCAGCTCATGGCAAACGAGTTCAGGCACAGTGTGAGGCAAAGAACCATGCACTTGTACTTGAGGACTGCAACCTTGAGGCTACTGTTAATGCGATCATCAACTCTACATATGGATGCGCAGGTATGAGATGTATGGCTCTTCCGGTTGTATGCGTACAGGATAGTATCGCAGACGAATTTGTTTCACTTCTTAAGAAAAAAGCAGAGGCTATGAAACTTGGCTGTGCATATGATGAAGATACCGATCTCGGCCCGGTTGTAAATGCAGGCCATAAGGAGAAGATCTGCAACTGGATCCAGAAGGGTATCGATGAGGGTGCGGAGCTTGTACTTGACGGACGTAATGTAGTAGTTCCGGGATATGAGAACGGATTCTTCGTAGGACCGACAATTCTTGATCATGTAACACCGGAGATGACAGTTGGAAACCGTGAGATCTTCGGACCGGTAACCTGTATCAAACGAGTAAAGGATTACGAGGAAGGCATCGCAGTCATGAATGCCAATCCATTTGCAAATGGTTCCTGTATCTTTACACAGAGCGGATATTACAGCCGTAAATTCGCTATGGAGACAGATGGTGGTATGGTAGGAATCAATGTAGGTATCCCGGTTCCGACAGCATACTTCCCATTCTCCGGAAACAAGGATTCCTTCTTTGGTGATCTGCACGTTCTCGGAAAAGACGGCTATCGTTTCTTCACAAGAGCAAAAACAGTTACAACACACTGGTTTGATGAAGCTGCCGGAAAGAGAAAGGTCGGCACATGGGAAGGAAGTACTGAGGCTTAAGAAAGCTTCATAAATAAATTTATAACACTGTAAGGCAGATTGGGTAAGATCTGCCTTTCAGATAAAATCCTCTAATGAAATGAGCATATTCAAAAACGGTGCATCTGCTGGATTTCTGGCAGATGCACCGTTTTTTAGGGTCAATATCCAATTTAATCGATCGTCATAACACGGATGCCGTGCTCCTGGCAGAAGCTGTCGTATTCTTCAGGAAGTGGCTGGTCGGTTACGATGGCGTCCAGCTTTTCCATGGAAGAATAGGTCATAAGCGAGATCCGGCCGAATTTGGAATGGTCTGCAAGAAGGATCATGCTGTTGGCATTCTCTGCGATGGCTTTTTTGGTGATGTATTCCTCGGCGCTGGCATTGGTAAGTCCGCTCTTCATGGTTACACCTGTGCAGGCCATAAAAGCCATGGAAATGTTGTAGGTCTGCAGATAATCATTGATATCCGGTCCTGTGAAGGACAGGGTCTTGCGGTTCAGCTTTCCGGGAACGGAAATGATATCCAGGTTCGGATAGGATGCTGCCTTGTTGAAGATAAGCAGGCTGTTGGTCAGGATCGTACAGTGCTTATCTGCAATAAAATCAACCAGGTTCAGGCAGGTTGTACCTGTATCGATATAGATGGTATCGTCTTCTGCCACAAGCTCTGCGGCACGGCGGCAGATTTCTTTCTTTTCGTCAGGAAAACGTCCGCCACGCTCTTCGTAAGACAGAAGGGGAAGAGTCTGTGGAGTTTCGAGTGCTGCGACACCGCCATATACTTTCATGATACTGCCACGTTTCAGAAGGATATCGACATCTCTTCTGATGGTGTTTTTGGATACGTTGAATTTCTCACATAATGTATCGAGAGAAGCGTTCTTATGCTCCAGCACATATTCTTCGATCATGTCCAGTCGCTGTGATTTCATAGAGGTCTACCTTCTTTCTGTTGGTTAAGTCTTGGTTATATTTTATCATAAAAGAAGGTAGAGATAAAGTGCTTTTATAAGAACATACCAAAAATTATTTCCCTTCAAAAATATCTTGACGAAATTCTTATTTGAATGTAATATGAAAACGGTTTTCAAATTCAAATCTGCCATGTAAGGTGCAGTTGATAGAAGAGAGTAGGAAATATAATGGAAGAAAAAATGAAATACAGCACCAGGCAGCAGAAAATAATTCTGGAATGCCTGCAGGAATATGGAGATACATTTTATACCATAGATCAGTTTATGGAGCTCCTTCGTGGAAAAGAGATCCAGATCGGAAGGACAACGGTATACAGAGGACTGGAGCGGCTGCAGAAGGAGGGAGCGGTGCTGAAGGTTCCGTCTGTGGAGGGAGCGCCTGCCCAGTATCGTTTTATACGTGATGAGGAGCGGAAGAATTACGGTAAGCTTGTGTGTCTGGAATGTGGGCATACGATTCCTCTGCAGTGTGGATGTATCGATCATTTTGTGGGACATGTGCTGGATGAACACGGATTTGAGATCGATCAGAGCCGGACGATCTTTTATGGATATTGTGACAGCTGCAGGAGGCTTAAAAAATGAATGTTAACAGAGGGAAGATGACAGCGGCAGCAGTTCTGGCGGTGACGCTTCTTGTTGTGGGCGGTGTGACCGGATATGGTTTGCACAGGGCCGGAACGGTGGGACAGCCATTTGTGGAGGATGGCCGACTGAAGGTGATGGCCAGCTTTTATCCAATGTATGATTTTGCCCGGAAGGTAGGGGGCGACAGGATTCAGGTGAAGGATATGGTTCCGGCGGGAACGGAGCCTCATGACTGGGAGCCGGCGGCAACGGATATCCGGAATCTTGAGGATGCAGATGTGTTTGTCTATAATGGTGCGGATCTGGAGCACTGGGCGGAGGATGTACTGGATACTCTGGAGAATCAGGATCTGGTTGTGTCTGAGGCATCGGATGGTGTGGAGCTTTTGGATGGAGGACATGATCATGCTCATGGTGATGAAGGAAAAGATCCTCATGTCTGGCTTGATCCTATGCGTGCAAAGCAGGAAATGAAGAATATCAGGGATGCTTTGGTAAAGGCTGATCCTGGGAACGGTGATTATTATGAAGCAAATTATGAGAAATATGCCGGTGAATTTGATGAGCTGGATCAGGAGTTCAGAGATGGTCTGAAAGGTACGAAGAGCCGGGATATCATAGTGGCGCATGAGGCTTTTGGATATCTGTGCAATGCCTATGATCTGAAGCAGCTGGCTATCGAAGGGCTGACACCGGATTCAGAGCCTGATCCTGCCAAGATGCAGGAAGTGATCGAGTATGCGAAAAAATACGACATCCATACCATATTTTTTGAGGAGCTGGCAAGTCCCAAGGTGGCGAAGACAGTGGCGAAGGAAGTGGATGCGGTGACTGCTGTGCTGAATCCGATCGAGGGATTAAGTGAGGAGGATATCGAGGCCGGAGAGGATTATTTTTCTGTGATGAGGAAGAATCTGGAGGCGCTCAGGAAGGCATTGAACTGAAGGTGCAGGACAGCAGCTGTAACAAAAAAAGGAGAAATTATGGGAATTTTGATAGAAAATCTTTCGTTTCACTATACAGGGACACCTGTGCTGGATCAGGTGAACCTGGAGGTGAAGGATGGCGATTATGCCATCCTTACCGGTGAAAACGGAAGTGGAAAAAGTACATTTCTGAAGCTTCTTCTGGGCGAACTGAAGGCGCAGGAGGGAAGTATTACCGTAAATGGAAAAGATATTTCTGCCACATTTGGAAAGGGAGATCTGGGATATGTTCCACAGAACAGTATCAGCAGAAACCAGAATTTTCCGGCGACTGTGGAAGAGATCATGATGACAGGCGTGTATTCCTCTTCCTGGAAGGCACGTTTCCGGGCAAAAAAAGAGATCCCGCGTTTGAAAGCCGCACTTGCGGAAATGGAAATGGAAGAGTTCTGGAAAAGAAGGATCGGAGATCTTTCCGGAGGACAGCAGCAGAGGGTTATGCTGGCACGTGCACTGGCAGGAAAACCGAAGATCCTGATCCTGGATGAGCCTACCACAGGAATGGATATGGTTTCTGTGAAAACACTTGCAGAAGTTCTGAGGAAGCGGAATGAGGAACAGGGGCTGACGATCCTTATGGTTACTCATGGAAATTCCGGTGAGTTTAAAGGAGCAAACCGGTTCTTTAAAGCGGAAGAGGGGAGGATCGACGAAGTATGAGTATTTTACAGTATGGATTTATGCAGAGGGCTTTTCTGGTGGGAATCCTTCTGGCTGTGATCACGCCCTGCATCGGGATCACCATTGTTTTGAAACGGATGTCCATGATCGGAGATGCGCTTTCCCATTCTTCACTGGCCGGTGTTGTGCTGGGACTGATACTTGGAGTGAATCCGGTAGCCGGTGCAGTAGTGATGTGCATCGTAGCTGCTCTTGGGATTGAGGCTATCCGCAAAAAAATCCCGCGTTATTCGGAGGTGGCGATCTCCATCGTCATGTCTGCCGGGATCGGACTGGCCGGTGTGCTGTCCGGCTTTGTGGAAAACGGTGCCAGTCTGAACAGCTTCTTGTTCGGAAGTATTGTGTCCATCAGTGAAGGAGAGCTGGCGCTGGTAGTTGTGATCAGTGTGCTGGTGCTGGCAGCAGTGCTGTTTTTTTACAGGGAACTGTTTTATATCGGATTTGATGAAAATGCGGCAAGAATCTCCGGTGTTTCCGTGCGGAATATTAATTTTCTTTTTACTATTCTGACGGCTCTGACAGTTTCCATTGCGTCCCGTACAGTAGGAACCTTGATCGTTTCCTCCATGCTGGTAGTTCCGGTGGCGTGTGGGATGCAGATGGCAAAAAGCTATAAGGGTACACTGATCTGTGCCATTATCGTGGCGGTATGTACCACCATTGCCGGACTGTTTCTTTCCTATTATGCCGGACTGAAACCAGGTGGAATGATCGTTCTTCTTGAGGTTGCGTGGTTTGTAGTTGTGATGACAGTGAAAAGTTTTAACAAATAAAACACATTTTTCCCACAAAGTAAACACAATTAACCCATATACTTTGAAGCATCAAAAGGAAACAGAGAAGAATTTTTTCCCAGGGAGGATTTAACCATGAACAATAACAGAAAATTAAAAATAAAGAAAATGATGAAAAAAGGTGCAACCATCAGCCTGTGTGCAGTACTTGCCGGCGGCATTGGAGTTGGTGCATATGAAGGTATAAATTATTTCTCCGGTGCACAGTCCGTACAGGCGGCAACCGACAGCTCCGAGAATCTGACTCTTATGAAGTCTGATAAAAAATCAAATAAAGACAGCAAAGATACAGAGGCTACAAAATCCTCCGATACAAAGGGCAGTCTGGATGTATCAGATGTTGCTGAGGAGGCAATGCCTTCTGTAGTTGCCATCACAACCAAGTCCGTTCAGGAGGTTCAGGATTATTACAGCATGTTTGGTTCCCAGTATGCGCCGAGCCAGGAGCAGGAAGTTGAAGGAAGCGGTTCCGGTATTATCATCGGAAAAACAGATTCTGAGCTGCTGATCGCCACAAACTATCATGTTGTGGATGGTGCCGATACCTTGTCAGTTGCCTTTGCAGATGGTAAAGCTTATGAGGCTACGGTAAAGGGCTTTGATGAAAACGAGGATCTTGCAGTTGTTTCTGTTGCAACGAAGGATGTTTCGGATGATACAATGGATGCAATTTCTGTTGCAAAGATCGGAAGCTCTGATGATCTGAAGATCGGTGAGCAGGTTGTTGCCATTGGTAATGCACTTGGCTATGGACAGTCTGTTACTACCGGTATTGTCAGTGCAAAGAACCGTACGACAGATGCATCAGGTCAGATCGAGTCTGGTGATTCTACAGATAACAGCAGCAGTATCAACAAGGGCGTGAACCTGATCCAGACAGATGCGGCTATCAATCCCGGTAACAGTGGCGGTGCGCTTCTGAATATGGATGGTGAGGTTGTTGGTATCAACTCTTCCAAGCTTGCTTCTACTGAGGTTGAAGGTATGGGGTATGCCATTGCGATCTCTGATGTTGCGGATTCTCTTGAGAACATGATGAATGCCAAGGCAAGGGATAAAGTGGATAATCATGGTATCCTTGGTATCACAGGCAGTACAGTAAGTACGGAGGCAGTACAGATTTATGGTATCCCGCAGGGTGTATTTGTTTCGGAGGTAACCGAGGGCGGCCCTGCCGATGATGCAGGTATTACCAAGAATATGGTCATTACAGAGTTTGATGGTAAAACGATCACCAGTATCGATCAGCTGGTTGAGCTGCTTCAGTATTATGAGCCGAAGGAAAAGATCGATGTGACGGTTGCAGTTCTGGATGGTAATGAATATAAGGAGAAGACACTCACTGTAAAACTTGGTAAAGATGACAGTTCCAGCAAGGATAGCAAGGACAGCGCTGAGGATAGCACGTCCCAGGATTCCCAGGATGCAGATATTCCAGATATCCAGGGAGGACAGGATGATTCCAATCAGGGGGATGCAGATGCATTTGCTGATGATGGAGAAGCCAGCCTGTTTAGAGATTTTGAGCAGAATGGCTTGTATGACTGATCATGCCCTAAATTATAGATGGAGAGCATTTTCGAGGTGAAGAACCGCAATCAGTTCATCCCCTCCATGAATCCGCAGGAAAGAAACCAGAAATACAGCGGATGGAAAAACGCAGTAGAAAAAGTTCTCGTATAATAAAACGGGAGTTTCAGGCAACGGCAATTGCTTGACCCCATGTGTATGTCAGATTATAATAAAATAACAGGCATTTCCGGATGCATTCCAGATGTATCGGAAATGACGGAAAGCCGGTCTTTGCCAGTATCATGTGCAGAGGCCGGCAAAAGTTATATTCAGAGATAAATGATCATCCATTTGCAGTAGCTGTGCAGTGGCATCCGGAGATGATGTATGATTCTTCAGAACAGCTGAAGCTTCTCCGGGCATTTGTGGAGGCAGCAGGGAAGGAGACGGAAGCATGAATATTTGTATCTATGGAGCGTCCAGCGCAGAGCTGAAAAAGATCTATTATGAGAAAACGGAAGAGCTGGGACAGCTGATGGGGAAACGTGGCCACGGCCTTGTTTTCGGAGGTGGAAAAGAGGGACTGATGGGGGCGGCAGCCCGGGGCGTTGACAGAGAAAAAGGCTATATCCTGGGTATCGCACCGAGATTTTTTGACCAGCCGGGAGTGTTGTATGAGCATTGTACAGAGTTTATTTTTACTGAAAATATGCGTGAGAGGAAGCACCTGCTGGAAAGCCGCTCGGATGCGACTATCGTGGTACCTGGGGGAATTGGTACTTATGAGGAGTTTTTTGAGATCCTGACATTGAAGAGTCTGGGACGGATCGACAGGCCGATCGTTCTTTATAATATTCAGGGATATTACGACAGCATGCAGGCACTCCTGGAATACACAGCCGGGGAAAAATTTATGTCCAGAGATGTTGTGGGTATGTGCCGGTTCATGAAAGATCCGGAGGAGATCCTGGATTATATTGAGAATTACCGGAATTATGGGGGAAGGCTATAAATAAAATACAGTACGGCTAATACAACAGCCCTGTATATAAGATCGTGCGAAGGGGATTTTTACAGGAGAAGATATATTTTATGAGGAAAATAATGTTAAATGGCCAGTGGGAGCTGGCAGAAGCAGGAAATGACAGATTATGTGAGGTACAGGTTCCGGGATCTGTGCTTTCCGGGCTCTATGGTGCCGGGAAGATCGAAGATCCTTTTTACCGGACAAATGAGGATGTGACAAGGGAACTGTTCCGGAAGGATTATGAATTCAGCAGAATATTTGTGGCTGCAGAGGATATCCTGAAAGAAGAAAAAATAATACTGGTCTGTGAGGGGCTGGATACTCTTGCAGATATTTATATCAATGGGCAAAAAGCCGGATCTGCAGATAACATGCATCGTACCTGGAAGCTGGATGTGAAAGAATTTCTTCATTCCGGGGAGAATCAGATCCGGATCGTATTCCGGTCGGTATTCAAGTATATCGAAGCTTATGAGTATGAAGATAATAAAGAGATCCACTATGTTCCCTGCGGTGGAATGAAAGGAAACCAGCTGATCCGGAAGGCTCATTGTATGTTTGGATGGGACTGGGGCCCCCAGACCATTGATGCCGGGATTTTTCGGGATATTTATCTGGAAGCATACAGTCATCCGAGAATTGAGGATGTGAAGATCACACAGGTGCATGGGGATAATGCTGTGGATGTGTGTACAACTGTGGCTGTAAGCGGAGATGCTGTGGATAAGTGTCAGGTGAGGGTGACGATCCAGGAGGATGCAGAGAGCGTCTGTGGACATAGAACAGGTGCTAACGACCGAAAAACGGAAGCCCATGTATGCAAAGTGGGGGAGACTGTATCAGCGAATAATAATCCAGCAGTGCTGACATCTTCGATCCACAACCCGAAGCTCTGGTGGCCAAACGGCTACGGCGATCAGCCGTTATATAAAGTTCAGGTGGAACTTCTGGACGAGTATGGCACAGTTCTGGAAACCATAACGAAGCGCATCGGTCTCCGTACCCTTACCATCAGCCAGGAAAAAGATCTCTGGGGAAAAGAGTTCGCGTTCTGTGTCAATGGCGTGAAAATTTTTGCCATGGGGGGAAATTATATTCCGGAGGACTGCATCTATTCCAGGATCACACCGGAGGTCCAGAAGTATCTTCTGGAATCCTGCAAACGTGCCAATTTTAACTGTGTCCGTGTGTGGGGCGGCGGTTATTATCCTTCGGATCATTTCTATGATCTTTGTGATGAGATGGGACTGATCGTATGGCAGGATCTGATGTTCGCATGTAATGTTTATGATCTTACAGAAGAATTTGAAGATAATATCACGAAGGAGATCACGGAAAATGTAAAACGTCTCCGTCATCATGCATCCCTTGGCCTGTGGTGCGGAAACAATGAGATGGAGTCTGCCTGGGATCACTGGCCGGAGGTACAGAGTGAGTCGAAATATCTCCGTGCGGACTACATAAAAATGTTTGAGTATGTGATTCCGAAAGCAGTGAGGGCGGCAGACAGCGAGACCTTTTTCTGGCAGTCTTCCCCAAGCTCCGGAGGCTGCTTTGATGATCCGGACGATGAGAACAGAGGAGACTGTCACTACTGGGATGTATGGCATGGTCAGAAGCCTTTTACAGATTATCAGAAGCATTATTTTCGTTTTTGCTCGGAGTTTGGCTTCCAGTCTTTTCCGTGCCTGAAAACTGTGGAGAGCTTTACGGAAGAGAAAGACAGGAATATTTTTTCCAGGGTGATGGAGAACCACCAGAAAAATCCTGCAGCTAACGGAAAGATCCTGTATTATCTTTCCGAGAATTTCCGTTATCCGGAGAATTTCCGCAAGCTTCTCTATGTGAGCCAGATCCTTCAGGGAATGGCCATGAAGTATGGAGTAGACCACTGGAGACGTCACAGAGGCCGCTGTATGGGTACCCTTTACTGGCAGATCAATGACAACTGGCCGGTGGCATCCTGGGCAAGTATCGACTACTTTGGCCGTTGGAAGGCACTTCATTATATGGCAAAAAAATTCTATGGGCTACAGGCGGTGAGTATGTGCATGGATGGGGATATCATGCAGGTGTATCTGGAAAATGAAAGTATGGACGCACAGTCATATCAGGTTGCCTTTTATGTGAAAAATATGGAATGCGAGATTCTTGAGAAGCTTACCGGAACGGGCACTGTGGGTGTGCAGGAGTCCGCTCCGATCCTGGCGGTGGATGTTTCCGGATGGGAAGACAAGAAGTATGAGATCTTTCTTGAGGCGGAAGTGACACTTGCTGGCGGAGATGTGCTCTGTGATGTGGAGACCCTTGTTCCGTATAAATATCTGGAGTTGGATAAACCGGAGATCACTGCCGAGGTGGAGGAGCAAGGTGATGCATTTGTGATCCATTTAAAAAGCAGCTGCTTCAGTCCGTTTACAGCTATTGGATTTACTGATGCGGATGTTACTCTGGAGGATAATTTTTTCCATATGACAGATGGAGAGGAAATGTGTGTCCGGCTTGATAAGAAAGATATCCGAAATGGAGAGATTCTGGATGCAGCGGATCTGACACAGCAGATGGAGATCCTGACGCTGGCATAGAAAGCTTTTAAATAAAAAAGACGCGGCCTTTTATCGGAGGATAAAAAGGTTCGCGTCTTTTTTTATATGATATTAGGGGATCATCATGGGTTTGCGCGTGTTTACATTTGATTACGATATTTGGGATCAGAATTCGTAATTTTTATGTCTTTTGAAGAAATCCTTAGTTTCCTTTACAACCACACCGCTCAGGGCAAGAAGAGCGATCAGGTTCGGGAATGCCATCAGGGCATTGAAGATATCTGCGATGTTCCATACAGCTGCTACAGTCATATATGGTCCGATGAATACGCAGATGATGTACAGCCAGCGGTATGTTGTAACTGCGGCTTTGTTTCTGTTGAACAGGTATTCCAGACATCTTTCACCGTAGTAATCCCATCCAAGGATTGTTGTGAATGCAAAGAATACCAGGCACAGCATCAGTGAGAAGGATGCTACAAACGGCGGGAAAGGAAGACCTTTCTGGAAAGCAGCTGTTGTGATGGCAACACCCTCAAGACCTGTGTTCCATGTCTCTGTGATGACGATGGAAAGACCTGTCATGGTACAGATAACGATAGTATCAATGAATGTACCTGTCATGGATACAAGACCCTGACGTACCGGCTCCTTTGTCTGAGCTGCAGCGGCTGCGATCGGGGCACTACCAAGACCGGACTCATTGGAGAAGATACCGCGGGCGATACCCTTCTGCATAGCTACGACCATGGTTCCCATTGCGCCACCTGCAAGTGCACTTCCTGTGAAAGCAGATTTTACGATAGTTACGATCGCTGTAGGTACTGCAGTGATGTTTGTGATCACGATGATCAGTGCCAGTGCAACATAGAGAACTGCCATAAACGGTACAACGACCTGGGATACCTTTGCGATTCTCTGGATTCCGCCGAGAACGACAAGTCCTACACATACGGTAAGTATCAGACATGCAACTACAGTTGCCCAGGAATATGTATTTCCGAAAAGTGCTACTGTGTGTGCTTTATCCGGGTCAAAGAAATTGGTAACTGCAGATGAGATACCGTTTACCTGTGTAAAGGTTCCGATACCGAAAAGTCCCACACCTGCTCCGAAAAATGCGAAGATCTTGGCAAGCCATCTCCACTGTTTTCCCATACCGTTTTCGATGTAGTAGAAAGGTCCGCCGAGAACGTGGCCTTCTTTGTCAATGGTACGGTACTTGATCGCCAGAAGTCCTTCTGCGTATTTGGTTGCCATTCCGAAGAATGCGGCTACGATCATCCAGAAAAGTGCTCCTGGTCCGCCGGCTGCGATAGCAGTTGCGACACCTACGATATTTCCGGTTCCGATGGTTGCTGAAAGTGCAGTACACAGAGCTCCGAAGCTTGTGACCTCACCATCGCCGCCTTCTTCATTTTTTACCATGAATTTCAGTGCCTTTCCGAGGTGCCTTACCTGTAAAAGACCTAACCGAGTGGTTAACAGAATTCCTGTGAACAGGATCAGAATGATCAGCGGAAGTCCCCAAACGACTCCGTCAAACCATGTGATAAAGTTGTTGATTTGTGTAAACATTACTCTTTCCTCCATCCTTTTGCCTGAGAGATTTACAGCATTTTGTGTGCTGCGTACACCTTCGGCGCTCTTCCCTTTTGATTTGAAGAGACTCTCCTGAGTTTTTTTATTTTTGAATGATGCCAGGACCTTTTGTGTGCGGTGGTGGCGGTCATTCGTTTTGTGTAGAAAAACACTGTAACACAGAGTATCACATGAATTGATGGATTTCAATGGTTTTTTAAAAAAAATTGCATTTATTAGAAAAATTAATCGACATATAATTGGAAGTTTTGGGATTTACTTTTCTATCAGCGGATGTTCTTTGTAATACATGCGGGTGAAATGCAGAAATGTCAGCATATCGCCGCTGATATATTTGCTTTTTTTCCATACCATGCCGATTTTTATGCGGACAGGTGGATTGAGCGGGATACCGGTAACATTGGAGGTGGAAAAGTTATCGGTCATGCTGGAGTAGAGAAAGCAGCCATATTTTCCGGTTTTTACAAATTGTAGGGTGGTGTAGATCTGGCTGCTCCGCATAACGATATTGGGTGTGTGGCCATCCATCTCAAAACGCATTTTCAGGATCTGATTCTGGACGGAGTCAGCATTGAAAAAGATCAGCTGCTCTTTCGCCATATCTTTTGTTGTGACTGATTTTTTTTCTGCCAGCCTGTGGTCGTTGCTCACACAGAAAACCACTTGGTCGTTGGCCAGGACGGTGTTGTGAAATTTATCTATATTATACTGTTCCATATTGACCAAAGCTACATCCAGGGTGTCATCCTGTACCAGATTGCAGGCACGGACAGATCCGTATTCTTCCAGTACTACGGCAATTTCCGGGTGCTTTTCGTGAAACGCCGTAAGCAGCTCCGGAAAAAATACGGTACTCAACATGGGAGGGATCCCGATGCGAAGAGGGGGCTTTATCCTGGACATGCTGGAGTAATCGGCCTGAAGCTCATTACAATATTGAAGGATATAGGTAGCTTTTTTGTAGAAGGACTCTCCCTCCTGGGTCAGACTCAGCTGATTTCCTTTTCTGGAAAAAAGACTGATCCCGAATTCAATCTCCAGATCGCGGATAGCCATGGAAATGGTGGGCTGGGTCACATATAATTCTTCGGCTGCCTTTGTGATGCTGTGGCAGCGGCTGGCTGTGCAGAAATAGCGTAGTTGATTCAGTGTCATGATAAACCTTCTCTCGATGTATTGTCAGATTAAATTTTTTAGTAAAGTTTTTCATTTCCGTCCGGAAAAGATGTGACAGAGTATTTGGGTGTCTACATAAAAATAGCATAGAAATATAATATTTGCCAGATTCATTTGTTAAGATGCTGCTTTTATGTTAGTAATGCACAAAAATTATCATTAAAAACTGATACTATAAATATTTTTTATGCGGATATATGTTTCATTAATTTGTTTTTTTATATGTACATCGGTTATAATGGAACCATCAAAAGAAACGTGTACGGCCTATACTTTTCAGGAAAAAACCAAATGGAAGGAGAGTACAGAAATGTCTCAGACAACTATCACATTGCTGTTTCTTGTGTTCACCATTATCAGTTTCATCCTTGAAAAAATTCCTCTTGGTCTGACGGCTTCGATCTGTGCGATCGGCCTGACCCTTACAGGAGTTGTGGATGCAACAACAACATTTTCACAGTATGTAAACAGTAACGTAATCCTTTGCGTTGGCATGTTTGTAGTAGGCCAGGCATTGTTTGAAACAGGAATGGCAAACAAGATCGGAGGCCTGGTCACAAAATTTGCCAGAACAGAAAAAACACTGATCATTGCGATCATGGTAATCGTAGGTGTAATGTCCGGGTTCTTATCCAACACAGGTACCGCAGCAGTGCTGATCCCGGTCGTCTGTGGAATCGCCGATGAGTCCGGGTATTCCAGAAGCCGTCTTCTGATGCCATTGGTATTTGCGGCAGCTCTTGGCGGAAACCTTTCCATTATCGGTGCGCCGGGAAACCTGATGGGTGTGAATGCACTTCAGGAGATGGGGCTTTCCACAAGCTTCTTTATGTATGCGCCGGTTGGAGTTCCGATGCTTGTTCTTGGAATCCTCTATTTTGTTTTTATCGGATATCGTTTCCTTCCCAATGGAAACCATGCGGCCGGGGAAGCGCTTGAAGATCAGCAGGATTTCAGCCATGTACCGAAGTGGAAACAGACGGTTTCTCTGGTAGTTCTGATCCTTGTGATCCTTGCAATGATCTTTGAAAAAGAGATCGGTATCAGCATTGAGGTTTCTGCATGTATCGGAGCGATCCTCCTGGTTCTGACAGGAGTTATTTCCGAGAAAGACGCACTGAATTCCATTGACCTGAAGGTTGTATTTCTTTTCGGCGGTTCTCTGACACTTGCAAAAGCATTGGATACAACCGGAGCCGGAGAACTGATCGCAGATAAGATCGTAGGACTTCTTGGAGCAGATCCGAGTCCGATCCTTCTTCTTCTGGTGATTTTTATTGTAACCTGTGTGCTGACAAATTTCATGTCAAATACAGCAACCACAGCACTGATGATTCCAATTGCGGTATCTCTTGCAAACAACCTCGGAGCAGATCCGAGAGCCGTTGTTATCGCAACTGTTATCGCAGGTTCCTGTGCATATGCAACACCGATCGGTATGCCGGCAAACACCATGGTAGTCGGTCTTGGAGGATACAAATTCAAGGACTATGTGAAATCCAGTCTGCCGCTGATCCTGGTATCCTTTGTGATCTGTATGATCCTGTTACCGATCCTGTTTCCGTTCTATCCGTAAGGAGAGAAACTTTTGAGTTACTGTTCACTTTGTGACCAGCAACACTTTTGATCAATTAAGTTCATTCCCTCCTGTACTGATCATACAGTACAGGGGAAGTGATAAATAAGCCAAAAAGCCATCTTAACCATTAATCAGCCAAAATTAATGATGAAACAACCAACAAAAACCTATGTAACTAAAAAACATTAAACCATCGAACCATATCAGGAGGTAAATCATGACTAAGGAAAATGGAGTTAAAGTATTAACAGACATGGTAGCAGATTTTGTTGCCCATATTGGAAAAAAATTACCGGATGACGTAGTTAATAAACTTGAAGAGCTTGGTTCACAGGAAACAGCTGCACTTCCAAAGGTTCTTTATGAGACAATGACAAAGAACCAGGGTCTTGCTGTAGAGCTGAACCGTCCAAGCTGTCAGGATACAGGTGTTCTTCAGTTCTGGCTGAAATGCGGAACAAATTTCCCGTATATCAATGAGCTGGAAGCACTTCTGAAAGATGCTGTTGTTCAGGCTACTTTTGCAGCACCGTTAAGACATAATTCCGTTGAGACTTTTGATGAGTACAACACAAAGAAAAACGTTGGTAAAGGAACCCCGACTGTATGGTGGGATATTGTTCCTAACAGCGATAAATGTGAGATCTACGCATATATGGCAGGCGGCGGATGTACCCTTCCGGGAAAAGCAATGGTTCTGATGCCGGGGGCAGGATATGAAGGTATTACAGATTTCGTTCTTGATCAGATGACAACCTACGGACTGAATGCGTGTCCTCCACTTCTTGTTGGTGTTGGTGTAGGAACATCTGTAGAGACAGCTGCTCTGAACTCCAAGAAAGCGCTGATGCGTCCGATCGGTTCTCACAACGATAACGCAAACGCAGCAAAAATGGAGAAGCTTCTCGAGGATGGTATCAATGCCATCGGCCTTGGACCGCAGGGTATGGGCGGAAAGTATTCTGTAATGGGTGTTAACATTGAGAATACTGCACGACATCCATCTACCATCGGTGTTGCAGTAAATGTTGGATGCTGGTCTCACCGTCGTGGACATTTGGTTGTAAATCCGGATCTTACAGTAACCTGTGATACTCATTCCACATGGAAATTTAATGCTTAATATAAACGGAGGGAAAAATCATGATCGAAATCAGAGGAGATAAAAAAGTTCTTATTACACCTATAAGCGCAGAAGACCTGGCTGATATCAAAATCGGCGATATTGTATGGCTGGACGGAGATCTGATGACCTGCCGTGACGTTGCTCACCGTCGTCTGGTTGAGTATGGAAGAGAGCTTCCGTATGATATCCGCAACAAAGCGATTTTCCATGCCGGCCCGATCGTTCGTAAGATCGAGGGTACAGAGGATGATTATGAAATGGTTTCTGTAGGACCGACAACTTCCATGCGTATGGAGAAGTTCGAGTATGAGTTTACAAAACTGACTGGTGTCAGAGTGATCGTTGGTAAAGGTGGTATGGGCCCGAATACGGAGCGTGCTTGTAAAGAGTTCGGTGCTATCCACTGTGTTTTCCCGGCTGGATGTGCAGTTGTGGCTGCTACAGAGGTTGAGAAGATTGTTGAGCATCACTGGGATGAGCTTGGTATGCCTGAGACTTTATGGTGCAACAAGGTTAAAGAATTTGGGCCGCTGATCGTATCTATCGATGCACAAGGACGTAACCTGTTTGAGGAGAACAAGGTTGTATTTAATGAGCGTAAAGAGGCTGCCAAGCAGGCAATTTATCCTGAGGTTAAGTTCATTAAATAATATTGGATATTGAAAAAATTTTTCGGGATATCTGAAATAACGAGGCTCTGCCATGAGAGCTTCGGGATTGACTGGTGATTGTGAAATTGAATTAACAGCGTGATATGAAAAAGAGAGATGTCCGGCAGATCATATAATGTGGTCTGCAGGATGTCTTTTTTTGTTGTTTCTTGGAGCTTTTGTGTTTTACAGGGGTGAGGTGGTGTGATAGAATATAAGCGTTGCAGCAGGCTGGTTATTAAGGTATTATCTGGTATGGATCTTGCGCAGTGAAGGTGGATCGTGGATATCTGCCTGACAATATTTTCAGAGAGGATGAGGTATAAGGTTTATGGGGGATTTTTTGAAGAACATTAACTGGAAGCATGTTCTGATCATGTGTATCGGAAATGTTTTTGCAGGTATGGGGATTGGAATTTTCAAGCTTGCCGGGCTCGGAACGGATCCGTTCAGTGGAATGAATATGGCGGTTGCGGATATGATTGGTATGGCGTATGGTAATTTCCAGCTGATTGTAAATATTGTGCTGCTGATCATTGAGATTGCTTTTGGCAGAAGGTTCCTTGGGATCGGTACGGTTGTGAATGCGGTTTGTCTGGCTTATATTACTACTTTCTTTTATAATATTTATACTGGTGTTTTTGGATTGGAGCTTGTGGCGCTGCCGGTACGTTTGGTGGCACTGTGTGTGGGTGTTGTGATCTGTTGTCTGGGACTGTCGATGTATCAGATGCCGGATGAGGGGGTTGCGCCTTATGATAGTCTTTCGCTGATCATGACAGAGAGATGGCCGAAGATTCCTTATTTCTGGCACAGGATGTCTAATGATGTGCTTTGTGCGCTGATCTGTTATCTGACTGGTGGTGTTGTGGGTATTGGTACACTGGTGACGGCTTTTGGGCTGGGACCGGTGATCCATTTCTTTAATAGGGTTTTTACCGGGAAGCTGCTTGCCTGGGTTGATGGTGAGTGAGTTTGTAGTTGTATGGGTTGAGCTGAACTGGCTGCGGGATGTGGCTGGTTCGGCTTTTTTTGGTGAAAAGGGACGCCCGTGAGGCGTGTGCTGCCTGCCGCCGGGGCTTCGTCGGGGGCTGGCTTCTAGGCTGCCGGGAATCAGCTCCCCTCCTGCAGAGTCCGGCGACAGGCAGCACACGCCTCACGGGCTGGCTTTTCAGGGCGGTAGGGTAGTGTGGCTGCTAGGGAGTTGGATGAGCTATCAGTGCTACGCTGGATAGCTGGGAGGAAAGGCTGATTTTGCAGTAAGTGGCCGAAAAAAATTACCGATGCGAATATCCACTTGACTGGATCTCTTTACCTTGACATCTTCCGTGAGAGTATGCACAATAAAGGTATCATAAATTTGCCAGACAGAGATAAAATATGAAACAAGAGTAATAAACATGCAGAATATTTTCATCGTAGAAGACATGCCAGATCAGGATCATCCGGTAAGAAGGATGAAACCGCAGGAAAGGAGAACACTATGAAAAAGAAGCTTCTGAAAAAATTAATGGTCCTTGCGCTGTCTGCAGTAACTGCTTTCAGTGCGGTACCGGTGGCAACGGTAACAGCAGCAGGTAATCCTTATCCTACAACACAGGATGTGGATCGAGATGGCTTATACGAGATCCCCTGCACACGCTTTGCATGGCAGTGCGTGTATGACAGACAGGGAATCGCATTGCCTGCATGGGGAAATGCGGTAGGCTGGTGGCAAAATGCTATCAATCAGGGCTATGCAGTAGGAAATGAGCCTGTTCCCGGTTCTATTGCTGTATGGAGCGGAGATTATTACGGACATGTTGCTTATGTAACAGCTAATCTTGGAAACAACAGATTTACGGTAGATGAGGGAGGAAGAACGGACAAAGATCAGACATCCTCTCATGGAGTTGCATATGGATATACACTGACCAATGCAGTCGGAGGAAGGCGCCCTTATGATTCCAACAAGGTGTTGCTTGGCTTTATCTATCCGGGCGTTCGTGTACCGGGCAAGCCATATGTGAGCGTGAATCCGGGAAAAGCGAATCAGACCACAACGTTTTCCTGGAATGCAACAAGCTATGCCAGATATTATGATGTATATGTGTATAAAGCAGGAGAATCCAATCCGATGCGAGTTCAGTATGGAGTGAATGGAACAAGCTGGTCCTGCACATTGCCGGCGGGGAATTACAGGGTAGCGGTGGCATCTGTGAATCATGCACAGTATGCATATACATTTTCGGATTCTGTGAATTTCACTGTCCAGGCAGCTCCGGTCACACATACACATAGCTATCAGAGAGTAACAGTAAAGGCAACCACCACTGCCAACGGATATACACAGGAGCAGTGCAGATGCGGAAGTATACAGAATAAACAGATCATCTATTATCCGAAAAAAATACAGCTTTCCAGAACAAGCTATACTTATAATGGAAAAGTAAAAAAGCCAACGGTAAAGGTTACAGACAGCAACAACAGGGTGATCAGTGCAGACAACTATACAGTTACCTATTCTGCCGGAAGAAAATATGTTGGAACTTATCGGGTAACAGTTCGGTTTAAAGGCAATTACTCGGGAACCGTTACAAAAACCTTTAAGATCACCGGAAAAGCTCATAAACACAGCTACAAAAAACAGGTGAAGAAAGCAACTACATCCAGGAACGGATATGTGCAGTATCTTTGCTCCTGCGGTGCAGTGACCGGAAAGAAAACCATCTATTATCCGAAGACAATAAAGCTTTCTGCCACAAGCTATACATATGACGGAAAAGTAAAAACACCGAAGGTAAAAGTAACCGGTGCGAATAAAAAAACCATCAGTTCCGGCAATTACAAGGTGACATATTCCCGTGGAAGAAAAAATGTTGGTACTTATAAGGTAACGGTGAAGTTTAAGGGGAATTACAGCGGAACCGTAACAAAGACCTTTAAGATCAAGGCGAAACCTAAAAACTGGGTTTATGTGGATACGCTTCCAAAGAATATCACTTCCGATAAATATATGATCCAGTATAAACACACCTATCAGAAAACAACCTCCAGCTATGTCAACGATGGTGGTGTTTATGAGTCTGTAAGACCACTGGAGACATCTGCTTCCAGACAACTGGTGGGCTATTATTACTATCATTTCTGCGGACCGAATACCGGACAGAATGTAAACTTCGCACAGACGGGCCCTTATGTACATTTTGACAGTGTAGCAGCCAGTCAGGTAACCGTAGCTGCTTCCGGCGCAGATGGAGATGACCCGAGCATTACCTATTATTTGCTGAACTGGAATGGAAACGGCAGCCGGGTATGGTGCTCCAGCGGAACTACCTGTAACGGCGCCTACGGAAGCCACGGAGCCAGAGGCCAGGCCTGGTACCGCATGAACCAGTACCAGAACAAAAAACTCCAGACTCAGACCACAACCTCCGAAAGTGATTGGACAACCGGTAAAGACAGCACAGCAGTAAAAACCGTTTACCGTTATAAAGCAAAATAGATCATAGATCAGTCATAAATCACAGTCATAAATCAGAAACTCCCTCATGTATCAGAAAAAACTGATATGTGAGGGAGTTTTTTTGCAGAAGGATATTTGTAGTCTGCGCCGTATCTGGTTGATTGCCATAAAATATTGTGTCGAAATACAGAGAAACAACAGGAAGGAAAAATCTTGGATGAAAGATAAAAATATGATATTCTATAAGTATCTTATAAGACTTATTCTAGCCGTATGGCATTCACAGATGTTTCAGATCTGAAACGGAATTTCCATTTTTTATCAGACAAGGAGAAGATTAATTGAATACGAAATTAAAGGCTTATTTTCCAATGATAAGAACCCGCGAGGAGATTTTGCGGGACATTCAGCAGAACATAAATCTGACAGAGAGATTTTATAGCTGGAAAGAAGAACAGAGAGAGGAATTTATGGATTTCTGTACGGGAGTGAAGGGGGTGAAAATGCTGTATGATGCATTTTTTAAGGAAATTATGAATCCGGAAACAGTACCGGAAAGATTAGAGGATTTTCTTGAAGTATTGCTTCAGAGAAAGGTGAAAATTATCGAAGTTTTACCAGGAGATTCTACAAGACTGGCAGATGAGCAGTCTCTTTTGATCATGGATATTCTGGTACGATTTGATGATGGTTCATATTGTAACGTGGAAGTGCAAAAAATAGGTTACGCTTTTCCTGGGGAAAGATGCGCATGTTATTCTTCTGATCTATTATTAAGGCAATATAAAAATGCCCGAAGTACCAGAAAAGAGAAGTTTTCCTATAAGGATATAAAAAGTGTATATACAATTGTACTGATTGATAAAAGTACAGGAGATTTTCATAAATATAAAGATAGATACTGCCATATTTTTCAACAGAGATCAGATACAGGATTGGAACTTAATCTGCTTCAGAAATATGTATTTCTTCCGCTTGACATCTTTCGTGAGAATATGCACAATAAAGGTATCACAGATAAACTGGATGCATGGCTGGCATTTTTGAGTATGGATTCTCCGGAAGTAATCGTGAAATTAATAAAAAAATATCCGGAGTTTACGGTCATGTACGAGCACATATATAATATATGCCGGAATGTGGAAGGGATGATGGAAATGTATTCAGAGGAATTAAAGATTCTTGACAGAAACACAGTGAAGTATATGGTTGATCAGATGCAGGAGCAGATTGATAATCAAAAGGAGAAAATTGCAGCTCAGGAAAAAGAAATTCAGATGTTAAAAAGAAAGCTTGAAGAACAGAAATAAAATATAAGATCAGAAACTCCCTCATGTATCAGAAAAACTGATATGTGAGGGAGTTTTTTTGCTTAAAAAACGGCTTATTTATTTAGGTTATAGTTGGTAAATTTTCACAGAGCACAATACTCTGTTTCTATAAAAATACCATAAATTTTTTGGAAATTCAAGGCGTAAGTTCCTGAAAACCGGCTTTTTTATCGTGGTTTTTCACCATATTTTACGGATAATATAGGGCGCAAATATTGCGGTGTCCGAAAAAGGACACTATTCGCCGTCAGTGTCATCGTCAGAGGATAAAAGACCGGCGGATAAAAACTCTTATTTGTGAACAGACTATAAGATTCGGCATAACAGGAGGAAAGATCAATGAGCAGAAAAGGAGAAAACATTTACAAAAGAAAAGACGGACGATGGGAAGCCAGATATATCAAGGAGCATCGGATAAACGGAAGGATACACTATGGCTACTGTTACGGAAAAACATATCATGAAGCCAGAGATAAGGTCAATCAGGCACGTTATGCGCTGATGAATGATCAGCTCCTGCCCGTGAGAGGAAAACGGAATCGCTTTGCAGATTACTGTAATGAATGGCTGTATCTGAAACGAAGCAGCGTGAAACCATCCACTTTTGTAAAATATACAACGATC
Organism: Ruminococcus sp. AM26-12LB; assembly: GCF_003480785.1. Classification (NCBI taxonomy): domain Bacteria; kingdom Bacillati; phylum Bacillota; class Clostridia; order Eubacteriales; family Oscillospiraceae; genus Ruminococcus; species Ruminococcus sp. AM26-12LB. The sequence goes on from NZ_QUJX01000005.1 coordinate 131,415, forward strand.
CTGGAAAAATATATCAAGCCTGATCTCGGGCAGTATTTTTCCGAGGCTATTTCAGAAATACTTGTAGAACAATTCAGCTACAGGCTTATCCATGAAAGAGGATTGTCACCAAAAACAGTGCGGGATATTCTTTCCGTGCTGCATTCCATTCTGAATTATACAACAAAGCAGAATCCACTGGCAAAATCGGTGGATATCGTATACCCCAGGCAGGATCGAAAAGAAATGCGTGTGCTGACCTGTGAAGAACAGAAAAGGTTTACGGAATATCTTTTACGGGACATGGATCCGTGTAAATTTGGGGTTTTGCTGGCATTGCTGACAGGATTGCGGATCGGAGAAGTATGTGCTCTGAAATGGGAAGATATTTCTCTGGAAAATAAAGTCATCTTTGTACGTCATACCATGCAGCGCCTGAAAAATCTCAATCCTGCAAGTGAAGAAAGGACCCGGATCATAACCGGGGTTCCTAAAAGTGGAAGGTCGGTAAGGATGATCCCCATGAACCAGGATATTGAAAAGCTCTGTAACAAATGGAGAGCAGATGATCTGGAAGCATATGTTCTGACCGGAAAAGCAGGGTATTTCCTGGAGCCCAGAACCCTGCAGTATCGCATGAGGCAATATACGAAAGATTGTGATCTGAAAAATGTTCATTTCCATACTTTGCGGCATAGTTTTGCGACACGATGTGTGGAGGCCGGATTTGAGATCCGCAGTCTTTCGGAGATCCTGGGGCACTCCAGCACACGGATCACACTGGAATGTTATGTACATTCATCCATGAACCTGAAACGTAAAAATATGGAAAAACTGAAGATCGCAGATACCGTGGAAAAAGAATTTCCGGGAGCCTGAGTTTTTTTATAAACCGTCAAAAACCGCCGTCAGAGAAGAAAGAACCGTTAAATTTACACGGATCGCAGGGAATCTTTCACAGAGTATTGTGCTCTGCGAAAGAGCAGAAATACCGGCATGGACATGTAATGAGCAGTGCCTGTTTTTGACTGCCATAGCATACAAGAAGGAGGTTTGAAGTATGATACATAATCATTCATCTGGAAAATACCGTCTGTGGAGGAAGGTCCTCTCAGTCTGTATTGCGTTCGCAATGATCTGCAGTGTTTCCATCTCAGCGTTTGCGGTAGAGGCCAGCAGTGAAACAGCCAATGAAAATATTGAAACAGTACAGTCCGGATCCGCAGAGGATGCAGAAGAGCTGACAGCCACAGAAGCGGAAAATGATCAGTCGGTGGATGAAGCACAACCGGAAGAACCTGCGGTGACAACCGGAGATGAAAATACAGAGGAACCGACAGATGTTATCGAAGCTCCATCTGAGGATCCGGAGCAGCCGGAAGAGCCATCCGTAGAGCCTGGCGAAGAGCCAATCCAGCCAGCAGATCCGACCGTGACCGAACAGCCGGAGGAGCCGACAGTCACCGAACAGCCCGAAGAACCAGGTGCAACACCGGCGGGAGATGCAGATGCATCGGTAGATGAGGTTCAGGATGTGGAGTTGGAAGCGCAGGCGGATGCGCAGTCCGTGCAGGATATAGAGCAGGAGCAAGATCCGGTAGCGGTGCAGGAACGATGGTCCATTTACGAGAAAAGTGCAGCAATTTATTATCTTGCCAATCCTGCAGGAGATCCATGGACAAATGATACGGGAGCATGGGCACCGGCAGGGGAAACCAGTAATATGTTAGGAAAAATTAATATAGCTGATGCAGAATGGGAAAATGGTTATGTAGGAGATACAGTTTACAAAGATAAAAATATTAGAAAAAATGTGTCGAATTATATTCTCTCATGGCCGGATGGAAGGACAGGCACAACCTGGACAGTAAAGAATGGAGATACGACTACTGGTTCATATTTTACATTTATATTGGATTCAATCTGGGAGAATTACAAAAAAGCAATCAGTAAAGATACGGGAATTAATATTAATAGTCTTGACAAATCAGATATTCTTGAAATTACATTAACTCCCCGTAAAATTTCACGGGGAAACGGAGGAAAATATCCATATCATATAGACTGTGCATTGAATATTAAAAGTAGAAGAGCATTTACTGCTAAATTCTGGGTGAAAAATCCCAATGATACAGAGTATACACAAGTTGATGCGAAAAACTATAAAACTGGAGATTCTGTTATTAAAACAGAGCAAGGTGAGAATGAGAAAGTTATCGATGGAATAACATATGTTCTGGATGGCTGGTATCCGGAAAATGTTGATGGAGGAGCATGTGGAGATCAGAAAATTACAACTTGGCCATATCCTCCAAAAAATACAGAGTTGGCAGATGGTACCGTAAACTTCTATGCCCACTACACACCGCTTTATACATCAGTAAACATCAAAAAACTTGTAACCGGAAGTATGGGAGATAAAAGTAAACAGTTTAACTTTACAGTTTCTGTAGTAAATGGAAGTATTAAGCTTCCATTCAACATCGGTGAGACACAGTATACAGGTTCAACGACAATTACACTGTCAGATAAGCAGACAACAAGACTGACACAGGTTCCAGTTGGAGCAACCGTAACAATCGAAGAAAAGGATTATTATAACAGCGATAGATATACGCCTTCCTATACAATAGACGGTAATTCTTCTGGTACGAATAATAGAAAGGCGAAAATAACATCTATTTCAAGAAGGGATAATGATGTTCCTCACGAAGTTATCTTCACCAACAACAAAGACGCAATCCCGGACACTGGGTTGGATTTCAATACAACACCATACATTCTGGTATTAGGTATCGTAGTCGCCGGAGCAGGTGTGCTGTTATTCGGGCGCAGGAAGCGTTGGAGTTGAAGGCGGTTGTGATGAAGAAGAAACGGTCAGGAAAAAAAGGAAGCTGTAATGCTGGAGCAGAGCGGTTTCCGCAGACAGAGGCGTTAAATCATGAGCACGAAAAGCTGAAGGAGTGGTTCCGGACGGTCAGGTTTCGGAAGGTGCTGTTTGGCGGAGTGGATGAAGTTCATCTCTGGAAAAAGCTGGAAGAGTTAAACCAGATTTATGAAATATCCTTAAGCGCAGAACGTGCACGGTACGATGCACTGATCGCTGACCATCAGAAAAGCTGTGATGCCATGATTCGCAAATATAAGGAACTTGCTGAAAGAGGGACTACCGGACAGGATACAAATGTCTGATCTGTTCACAGGATATAGTTCCAGAGAAGAGGTGCGGAGGTGATGCGTGCTGAAAAAGATCAAACCTGTTCTCAGACAATCCGAAAAAGAAGATATTCTACAGAAATAAAGGAAGGCTACATCCGTCTTTTCTGGCGGATCGTGTTGATCGTGGCCGTTGGCTGGCTGCTGTTTACACAGGTTTTTCTTATAGTCCAGGCACCGGATAATGAAATGTTCCCGGCAGTGGAGGCCGGAGATCTTCTCATCGGTTATCGGCTGGAACAGAATCTTGAAAAAGAAGATGTTGTCGTGTATGAAGCCGGCGGCAAAACTCATGTAGGGCGTATCCTGGGATGCGAAACCGACGTGATCACAATGGATGACACAGGAACGCTTCTTGTAAACGGAACAGCCCAGACAGGAGAAATTGCATTTCCTACATATGCAAAGGAAGGGATCACATATCCCTACACAGTTCCGGAAGGCAGTGTATTTATTCTGGGAGACTACCGAACCCATGCAAAAGACAGCCGTGAATTCGGCCCCATCTCCATAGAGAATGTGAAAGCAAAAGTAATCACTATACTTCGAAGAAGAGAACTGTAAAAAAGTAATTGTTCTCCCATTTCTGAGAGAACATAACAACAAATGTATAAGCTGCTTTTTATGAGCTTATAAATAAATTTATATTTCTAGGAGGATTTTCTTATGAAAAAGACAAAGAAACTGTTAGCATGTTTGATCGCAGCAGCCACCATGTTTACCATGGGAAGTACGGCATTTGCGGCAGAAACTGCAGAAGCTGAAACGAAAACACCTGTAGATTCTGTTACATTAACAAAAAGTTATAAGCTGGAAGTAGCTGATATGAAATCCCCGGCAGAAACTTTTAACTACACTGTAACAGCAGCTAATGTTACAGATGCAGCCAGCAATACTACAAAAGATAATATGCCGATGCCTAAAGTTGTTGCCTATACGACAGAATATACGGAGGGTGAAGCAACAGTAGAGGGTAAGGAGAAAACTTTTACCATTGAACTTCCAAATTATAATAGTGTAGGAATTTATTATTATACAGTTGCAGAAACTAAGGGTAATACTCTGGGTGTAACATACGATGAAAAAACGGTTACACTGAAAGTCACTGTTGTTAATAATAAGTCAGGAGATGGTTTTGACAGATATGTTACTGTTTATAAAAATATATCCGGTAACGAAAGTAGAAAACTTACAGAAGGTCAGAATGCATTTGAAAATACGTATTCAGCAAATTCTTTACCTGTAAAAAAAGTTGTAACTGGTAATCTTGGTGATAAAAATAAATTTTTCACTGTAACAGTAACTTTAAAAAATAATACAGGAAAGACAATGTCCAGTGATATTTCTTATAAAGTTGGAGAGGCAACAAATACTATCAAAGCAAGTGATTGGGAAAATAATATAGCAACAGCAGAAATCAACCTGAAACATGACCAGACAATTACTTTCACAAATTTACCATTTGGTGTGACATATGATGTAACTGAGGCAGATTATACTAAAGCTAAAGGTGGTTATGACGCCCCAGTGTATACGTATACAAATACTAATAAAACAGTTAATAAAACTTCTCAGAATGTGACAATTACTAACAACAAAGGTGGCGACATCGACACCGGCGTCAACCTCACAACTCTCCCATACATCCTCGTATTCGCAGGCGTGATCGTAATCGCAGGTGCAGCATTCATCACCAGAAGACGCAGATACGAAGACTAATGATCATCCGGGCAGCAGAGAGGAGGCAGTATGAACGCATCTAAGTTTTTCCTGAAAGCAGCCAACTCTCTGGTTACTGCCATTGTAGCATTGTTTCTGATCCTGGCGGCGGCGTATTCCGGGTATGCACTCTGGGATAACGCACAGGTCTATGGCGCTGTGGACGACATTCAGTCACAGCTCTTAAAACTGAAACCCGACCCGGAACAGAAAGACGGAGGCGCTTCTTTTGAAGAGCTCCGCAAGATCAATCCGGATGTCTGTGGATGGATCACACTGGACCACACAAAGATCGACTATCCGATTCTTCAGGGAGAAGATAACCTGACTTACATCAATACTGATGTATATGGTGATTTTGCTTTGTCAGGAAGTATCTTTCTGGATTCCGGCTGTGACAGAAATTTTCAGGGGAAATATTCTCTCCTGTATGGTCATCACATGGCAGAGCATAAGATGTTCGGAGATCTGGATCTTTACAGAAAAAAGAAATTTTTTAACAAAAACACCACAGGTACGCTGATCCTTCCTGACCGTTCCTACAAGCTGGAAATTTTTGCATGCATGCAGGTTTCCGCATCTGAGGATTCTATTTTTGCAACGGGAAAATGGCAGGCGGATACCAGTGGACTTGTGGATTTTGTCAGAAAAAACGCGGAACATGTCCATCAGCAGACAATGGATAACATTGGAAAGTCCGAAGATTTTTCCCAGATACTGGCAATGTCAACCTGCTCTTCGGAATTTACAGATGCAAGAACAGTTCTTCTGGCGGTAATGAAACCTTATTCGCCGGAGACGTAAGGAGGGGATGAAGACGAATATACGAAAATTTCCGGCAGTGCTCCTGCTTGCGGTTCTGTGCCTGACAGTTTTTCCGATTTCAGCTATGGCAGCTGGAGTTGCGGAAGTAAAGATTCCTGTCAGCGTGGAATTGTCAGGTGAGAAGCCATCTCCGGACGAAACTTATACGATCATTCTTCAGGGTGAGGACGAAGCACCCATGCCGGAAGAAAATACGATCACGATCACAGGTGCGGGGAAAGCAGAATTTCCTGCAGTGGAATATGCTGTTCCTGGCGTATACACTTACAGCGTTTCCCAGCAGCCTGGAAAGCTGGAAAACGGACATTATGACAATACCGTTTATTATGTGAAAGTAACAGTAACGAACGGAGAGTCCGGTGATCTGGAAGCAGTTGTGGCTGCACATACCGATGCACAGATGAACAGCGAGAAACAGGATATCGGCTTTGTGAATTCCTACGATCCTGTGGATACGCCGACACCTGTACCGGAAAATACACCGACACCACTTCCGGAAAAAACTCCGACTGCAGTGCCGACCAGAACTCCGGCAGCGACCATAACGAACACGCCGGTAAAACCTGACAGCAATCTGCCTGCTTCCGGAACTTCTTCCTATACGGGAACTTCTTCCTATACAGGAAATACAGGTTCCAGTCATGTAAAAGCTATGCCAAAAACAGGAGATAACACAAACATTGCAAAATGGATCGCAGTGATCTGCGTTTCCGGATGCGTGGTATTACTGGCAGCAGTATTTGTCAGAAGAAAAAAGAAAACGGATAAATAACAGGATCCGGACAGCGGTGCGGCAGGAAAAATTTCTACCGCATCGCTTTTTTTGACGAAATGTGAGGGACAGAGGATGGCAAACGGACTTAAACTGGAAGGTCAGAGATTTGGTCATCTGACGGTACTGAAAAAACTGGATGAGCGGGAAAACAGGTATGTTGTATGGCTGTGCAGATGTGATTGTGGAAATGAGATAAAAGTAAATACCAGACATCTGATGCGTGGGACTGTAAAGGACTGTGGATGTATTCCGGAAAACAGTGCCAAGAGAGGACCGGTGGCAGAAGACCTTACAGGCCGGCGTTTCGGGAAACTTGTGGCAGTAAAAAAACTGGAAAGTAAAAACGGCAGGACCAGGTGGGAATGCCGCTGTGACTGCGGGAATATGCATATTTCCACTGCACACAGCCTGAAAGCCGGAAAATGTACCAGCTGCGGTTGCGGCCATTATGTCAGAGGTCGCGGGATCACCGACATCAGCGGACAGCGTTTCGGGCGGCTGACTGCTCTCTATCATACAGATAAAAGGAGCAAAAAGGGCTCTGTGTTCTGGCATTGTCGGTGTGACTGCGGAAATGAAGTGGATGTGACAGAGGATGGCCTTCTTCATGGTAATTACAGAAGCTGTGGCTGTCTGAGACAGGAGATATGGAAGGAGCTTCCCGGGCAGCTGCATATGGTAGATGGAACCTGTGTGGAGATGCTGGAAAAAAGAAAGCACCGCAGTGATAATACCAGCGGATTCCGTGGCGTCTATCAGCTGCGGAATGGAAAATACCGTGCTACCATCGGATTCAAGGGGAAACGATTTTATATCGGAACTTTTGTGGATTATCAGGATGCGGTCCAGGCCCGCCAGGAAGCGGAATCTACCATCCACGAAGGCTTTGTCCGCGCCTGGTACAGCTGGAACCGGCAGGCAGAAAAAGATCCCGGCTGGGCCAGAAATAATCCCCTGGTATACGAGATCCAACGGATCAACGGAGAGTTTCAGGTGACAACGAATATGAAAGAAAAAGAACTGCTGAAGTAAACTGAATATTCTCACATAAGCTGTCGCGTTAATGTGCTACAGCTTATTTTTTTGAAAAATACCGATAAAAATGTGGACAAAACCGAAAATAATGGTTAATATATACACATGCCTAAAAACCAAAAAATGAAAATTATACGAAATATATAATATAAACTCGGAACGGATAAAAAATATATAGACATATTTACAAATCGACATCGCGGATATCAATACCGGAAGAAGTGGTGAAATAACGGGAGGAAGAGAATATGCTGAAATTTTTTAAAGGAAAAGATAAAGGAAATTTAATCTATGCACCCTGCAAGGGTAGAGTGGTTCCCCTTGCGGAGGTTCCGGACCCTGTCTTTGCGGATAAGGTACTGGGTGACGGTTTTGCCGTGATCCCGGCAGACGGCAGGATATATGCTCCGGCAGACGGTGAGGTGGCAATGGTATTTGATACGCTTCATGCAGTTACGCTGACAAGCACTCAGGGCGCGGAAATACTGATACATATCGGACTGGATACAGTCACACTTAAGGGCGAACCCTTTAAAGCGCACGTTGCAGCAGGTGACAAGGTTAAAAAGGGTGATCTTCTGATAGAGGCTGATCTGGACAAAATTGAGAAAGCCGGTTTAAACACGATTATCCCGGTTCTGATCTGCAACACAGATGATTACGGAAAGATAAGCCTCCAGAAGGAGGGGGATGTTTCGGCGGATGAAGCCGTCCTCAAGCTTTCATGATCATCTTCATGCAGCTGACAGGCTTATAGCAGCCCGGAGATAGTAGCAATTTTCGGGGTGTTATAACCGGAGTGATCCGGTCAAATATATTTATTTTAAGGGAGGGGAAATATATGAAATTTCTTCAAAAACTGGGAAAAGCGTTAATGCTTCCGGTGGCAGTACTGCCAATCTGTGGTATCCTCATGGGTATCGGATACTGGTTATGTCCGGCAACCATGCAGGGTGGAGACATTCATGGCGCAGCCAATCTGATCGGTCTGTTTCTGGTTAAGGCAGGCGGAGCTCTGATCGACAACATGGCAATCCTTTTTGCTATCGGTGTCGGTGTCGGTATGTCAGAAAAGAATGACGGAACCGGCGGAATTGCTGCACTTGCATCCTGGCTGATGCTCACAACACTTCTTTCTACAGGATTTGTTACAACCATCATGCCATCAATCGCTGACAATGCAACAAAGACTCTTGCATTTGACAAAATTGCGAATCCTTTTATCGGAATCCTTGCCGGTATCATCGGATCTACATGCTATAACAAATTCAAGAGCACCAAGCTTCCTGACTGGCTGTCATTCTTCAGCGGCAAGCGCTGCGTAGCGATCATCGCAGGAGTGGTTTCCATTATCGTATCTGCTGTATTACTGTTTGTGTGGCCATTACTTTTCAGTGCACTTGTAGCATTAGGAAAAGCAGTTGCAGGTATGGATGTTGTTGGTGCAGGTATCTATGCATTCCTGAACCGTCTGCTGATCCCTACCGGATTACATCACGCACTGAACAATGTATTCTGGTTTGACACCATCGGACTTGGTGATCTTCAGCACTTCTGGGCAGGTGAAACCTCTGCAGATGTATCCTGGAGCCTTGGAATGTACATGTCCGGATTCTTCCCATGTATGATGTTTGGTATTCCTGGTGCAGCACTTGCAATGGTAAGATGTGCGAAACCTGCAAAGAAAAAATCGCGATCGGTCTTGTTGCATCTGCAGCGATCTGTGCATTTATCTGTGGTGTAACTGAGCCGTTCGAGTTTGGATTTATGTTCCTTGCTCCTGGCCTCTATGTGATCTATGCATTACTTTACGGTATCTTTACCATGATCACAGTTGCTCTTGGATTCCGTGCAGGCTTCAGCTTCTCCGCCGGTGCGATGGATTTACTTTTCTCATCCTCACTTCCGGCAGCACAGAAGACATGGCTCATCCTTCCTCTTGGAATTGCAGCATTTATCGTATTCTATGTTGTATTCCTTTTTGCCATCAAGAAATTTGATCTGAAGACTCCGGGAAGAGAAGACGATGACGATCTTGAGGCAGAGAAGAATATCGAGCTTGCAAATGATGACTATACTGCTATTGCCGCGAAGATCCTGGAAGGCTGTGGCGGAAAAGAGAACATCACAAGCATCGATAACTGCATCACAAGACTGAGACTTGAGGTTAAGGATATTACAGCTGTAAATGATAAGGTGATCAAATCTGCAGGTGTTGCAGGCGTGATCAAACCTGGAAAAACTTCTGTACAGGTTATTATCGGAACCAAGGTTCAGTTTGTTGCAGATGCATTTTCTGCGCTTTGTAAATAATGGCTTTTTTGGAGTTAGGTATTTGTTAAAATAATTATGGGGGCAGCAGAACTGTGAAAACGGTTCTGCTGCTTTTTTTTGTATACCTTATATTGACCGATACTTTCAAAAAGCGTACAATGTTACTTCGATAAAAAGCAACCGGTCAGTGCGTTTACAATTGCAATATTTCTACAGGGGGAATGAAGTTAATGAAATCCTGCATATTTCACAAAAAATATCTTTTAGCCGGCATATATATTATTTTTGTTCTGTTTACCTGCTGTAATTCCCGATTTTATCATACACCGCTGGCAAAAATATGTTCCGTAACAGAAAAACAGACTCTGAGCAGAGAAGGAACCAGGGGCTCAAAAGAATATTACTATACTCAGAATATTACGGCACGGATATTAAACGGTTCGCATAAAGGGGAAAAAATAACGGTCTCTAATGAATATACATCTTCTCAGGTTCAGACCAAGAAATATCATAAAGGAGACACCGTTCTTTTAAGCGGTTCAAAGGAAAGCCCCGGAAAAACGATACGTTCTGTAAAAAGGGATGGGTATTTGGCATTACTGGCAGGAGGATTATTTTTTCTTCTGATCTGCATTACAGGAAAGCAGGGATTTTACACGATCATATCACTGATACTGAATACAGTCATATTTGCGTATGGATTTCAGGCTTTTACAGAAGGGAAAAATATTTTAAATATCTGTAATGTCATCGCAGTTCTTTTTTCACTGACTACATTGATCTGCTTAAATGGAATTCATAGAAAAACATTTTCCTCAGTTCTTTCAACACTGTGTGTTCTGTTTCTGATCATGGCATTGTTTGAATTTTCTATTTATATGTACGGAGATCTGGATTATTCCAATCTGGAATACCTTGGAAGTACAGGCAATTCAGCAGATATATTCTGGGCAGATATTATGCTGACAGGACTTGGTGCAATTATGGATGTGACGGTGACGATCAGCGCAGCAATAGGAGAGATCGTGCGGAAAAATCCATCGGTTTCTCTGAGAAGACTGATACATTCCGGTCGTGAAATCGGATATGATATTATGGGAACCATGATAAATGTACTGCTGTTTGTTCTGGCAAGCGGTATGATTCCCATGTTCATACTTAAGATGAATAATGATATAAGTTTTATAACGATCGTGAGATACCACATTCCATATGATATCTGTCGTTTTCTGATAGAAAGTATTGGAATTGTACTGGCAATACCGGTATCTGTTTTTATTGCTTCAGTGATTATGAAAATACCATCACGGAAAAGGGGTGTCAGAGAATGATCATTTTTCTTGCATTGATTTTAATTTTTCTGGTGATCTTGATTGGCGGAGAGCGTGGAGCCATGTCAATTATGACACTGGCGGGGAATATTGTAATTTTGTTTTTTTCAATTATGCTGATGTCTGCCGGTTTTCCTGTACTGCTCCTGATATTGGTGGCAGGTGCAGGTGTCTGTTATATTTCTCTGTTTTATCAGAACGGAAATAATCCAAAGACGCGGGCGGCTTTTCTGGCTACACTGCTGGTAATGTTACTTTTGTTTATTCCGATTTATATTATTACATGGAGATCAGGAAGTTACGGGTTAAATGAGATCCAGATTTCAGAAGATGATTTTATGTATTATTACAGTACGGATCTTCATATTAACATGCTTCATGTAGGAATATTTGTAACTGTTTTCAGTACTCTTGGGGCTGTTATCGATACAGCATTATCTGTAACATCTTCTGTATATGAAGTCTGGACTCATAAAAACAGTCTGACAGCGAAAGAGCTTACAGCTTCCGGCTATCAGGTTGGGAAAGAAATTATCGGTACAACGGTAAATACGTTGCTGTTTGCTTATCTTGGAGGAACTATTTTATTATTTTCATACATTCAGACACAGCAATATAGCCTGGAGATCATTCTTAATTCCCAGTTCCTATTCCAGGATGTTGCAGTCATGCTATCTGGTGCGGTAGCCTGCCTTATTACCGTCCCGGTATCGATCAGATGTATTATTCGACAGATCTCATGAAGCATATCTCCACTGCACTGAATACGGAATCCATGGTCCCGATACAGATGTTCTTTCCTGTATTCAGCAGACGTGGGCTCTCTTTTATGAAAGCAGTTATTATATTTATGTATTTATGGGAGTGCTTTTACAGGCAGTTCCATTTCTGATCTTGGGAGTCCTTCTATCTTCGGCGCTTCAGACATATGTATCGGAAAAATGGATCGTAAAATTACGGAAAATGTGAAGAAAGTGTGAAATTAGCACTCGCCTCTTGACAGTGCTAATAATGCGTGTTATAGTACATACAGAACAAAGGAAGAGAGAAAAAAGAAATCTTCCGGAGAAAGTTCTTACAGAATTTGCAGATGTTTTCAGAAACAGTAAATTAAAAACGCCTGCGCAGCACGCAGCGAATATAGATCAGGAGGAATGAGTTATGTTAATGCCAAGTATTTTCGGAGAAGATTTATTTGATGATTTTATGGGATATCCGACAGGCCGTCAGGCAGCTGCCAATGCTTATCCTCAGGTGAAGGATATGATGAAGACAGATATCCGTGATGTAGATGGCAATTATGAACTGGAGATCGATCTTCCGGGATTTAAGAAAGAGGATGTGAAGATCCAGCTGAAGAATGGTTATCTGAACATTCAGGCAACCAGAGAAGAGAAGAAAGACGAGAAGGATGATAAAGGTAAATATGTTCGCAGAGAACGTTATACAGGAACCTGCAACAGAAGCTTTTATGTAGGCTCGAGCATTAAGCATGAAGATATCCATGCGAAATATGAGAACGGAATCCTTCATGTAACCTTCCCGAAGGAAGAGACCAAGAAAGAAGCAGAAGAGAAGAAATTTGTTTCTATTGATTGATCAGCATTTATTGTGAAGCCCCGGTACTGGATTGCAAGCTCCGGGTGATGGGATATAGCATAATAACAATATCCGGAACAACCCAAACGGATATTGCAAATATTAAAGCTCCAAATTGCACATCGCATTTGTTTATATAAATGAATATAACCCCCTTTTTTCCACCCCTCTGCCAATGCCTGGCAGAGGGGTTCTTTACGTTTCAGCCTGAAGTACAGAGGTGAATTTTGATTATTGTTTACTGGTAATATTCCGCGAAGCGTGTTGCTGAGAACGGAGTGAACAGTAACGAATTCTGATTAACTTTACACTCTTTCCTCACTCTGTTATACTTGGAACAGGTAAACAGCGGAAATTCGGCAATACTATAAAATTGGGGAAAGAGTTTTTACAGAGGTGAATATATGGGAGATAAGATCAAGGTTATCATGGACTGTGATCCCGGAATCGATGACGGGATCGCACTGGCATATGCGGCAGCACATCAGGATGAACTGGAGCTGCTTGCAGTGACGACATCTGCAGGAAGTACCAGGATAGAAAGAGTGACCAAAAATGCACTGGAGCTGGTGGATTTTTACGGACTGAAGGTTCCGGTGGCAGGAGGCCAGGACCGTCCTCTTGTGAAAGCGGCAATTTATGCGGAAGAATTCCACGGAGAGACAGGGCTTGGCCATTGCGTACTGCCGGAAGCAAAATCAGAGGCTGCTTCTGATAATGCAGTGCTTTTTATCCGTGACATTCTGAATGCCATTCCTGAGGGCGAGCAGGTAGTAATGATCGAAACTGCACCAATGACTAATCTTGCACTTCTGTTAAAGGTTTTTCCTGAAATAAAGAATAAGATCAGAAAAATCGTATTTACAGGCGGTGCAGCAAAAGGCGGAAACATCACACCGGCAGCGGAATTCAACATCTACGCAGATCCGGAGGCGGCAAAGATCGTATTCGATTCCGGAATTCCACTGATCATGTGTGGACTGGATGCTACCCTGAAATGTAATCTCACCAGAAACCAGATCATGAAGCTGTGCCAGTCCGGTGATCCGGCAGCCAGAGCCTGTGGAGATATGGCTGGCTACGTACTTGAAAATTTTTCCAAATATCGCTGCGTGGCAAGTATCCATGCTGCTGTACCGTTTATGTATCTCATCCATCCGGAGTTCTTTAAAACAGAAAAAGTATTCCTGGATGTGGATTGTTCAGACGGTGCCGGACGGGGTGCCACATTATGCGATTTCCGCTGGTGGCTACACGAAGAAGACGAAATGAAAGATATGATTCTGACAGATGCAGATACAGAAAGCTTCCAGCAGGAGCTGTTTGAAGCGATTTATTCTGTGTCCGAATGTAAAAATATGAAATAGCCGGACAACGATCCGGAAACAGCTGCATTTATGAAGCAGCTGAGCAGTCAGATAAGAGGACAGAAAACCCATGAACTATATTGTATTTGACCTGGAATGGAACCAGAATCCGGATGGAAGAAGACATCCGGATAGTCGGCTCCCGTTTGAGATCATAGAGATCGGGGCAGTAAAATTAAATGAAAAAAGAGAGATCGTTGATACCTTTCAGTGCCTGATCAAGCCCAAAGTGTACCACTGGATCCACGACAGTATCCACGAAGTGATCCACGTGGATTATCATGAACTGGAAAAAGGCATCCCTTTTCCAAGGGCGATCCGCAGATTTCTGGAATGGTGCGGGGAGGAGTATCGCTTTTTTACCTGGGGAGACCAGGATGTGATGGAACTTCAGCGCAATATGAAATACTATAATCTTCTGAAGCTGATGCCAGGGCCGGTGCATTACTACGATGTGCAGAAACTTTTCAGCATAAAATTCGAGGATGGAATATCCAGGCGTTCCCTGGAATATGCTACAGACTACCTGCAGCTTCCCAAAAACCGGGATTTTCACCGGGCACTGGCAGACGCCAGCTATACTGCCAGGATACTCCTGGAGATCGATGAAGCCTGCATGATCCGCCATCCGTCCCTGGATGTATATCAGAATCCAAAATCCAGAGACAGCGAGATCTATATTTCCTATACAGACCATGACAAGTTTGTGTCCAGGGAATTTGTATCAAAGGAGCGTCTGATGAAGGACCGTACTATGGTAAGTACCATGTGTCCTATCTGCAGATGCCCTGCCAAGAGGAAGATCCGCTGGTTCAGTACCAACAATTCCAAGGTATATTACAGCCTTGCCCTTTGCCATGAGCATGGACCTGTTGCCGGAAAGATCCGGATCCGAAAAACCGATGAGGGAAAATATTTCGGGGTGAAGACCCTGAGAGCAGAAGATACAGAAGCGGCGGATGAGATCCGTGAAAAGCACGAATCTCTCCGCCGCAGGAAAATGTTACGAAGCCAGGAGAAGATCTGATACGATGTTTCGTTCGTATTGCATTCCCCATCCGACCATTTGTTTCTTATAATAATATTTGCTTTTCAGACGCAGTGGGCCGACAGCATTCTGAAGAACGGCCTGGCGTTTGTTAAGCTGTGATTTTTTGATACCTTTTGGAAGAGTCACATAAACCTTTGTCTGATAATAAAACGGATAGGTGTTTCCGTTATTCTTAAGGATATATTTGTCACAAGGGAGTACCTTAAACGGGACTGGCTCCATGGACACCTTCATATCCACCTTTTCAAAATTTTCAAAACCATAATTAAAAAGAGAAGCGGTATCGCTGTAAGCATTTGCCGCGGAAGTAGAATTCAGGATCACGGCTACCAGCGTTATATTTCCTCGTTTGCAGTAGGTGACAAGTGTGTTGCCGGATGCATCCGTGTAGCCTGTTTTTCCGCCACGGACGCCTTCATAATAATATTCGCCGTTTTTCATCATCTTGTGATGATTGAGCAGCTGGCGGGCTTCCGCAAATTTATTGGTAGGCGGGATCTCGTAATAACGTTTGGTGCAGTATCGCCGGAAAAGAGGATTCAGCCAGGCGGATTTGGCGATCTTTGCCATGTCGGAGGCTGTGGTGTAATGATTCTCATCCGGAAGACCGTTGGGATTATTAAAGTGTGTGTTCTTGCAGCCAAAAAGCTTGGCGCGCCAGTTCATGAGTTCTGCGAATTTCTTTACAGAGCCGGAAACTTCTTCCGCAACGGCGACAGACATTTCATTAGCGGACTGGAGCATGACAGCCATCAGGGCCTGATCCCTGGTGAATTTTTCACCGGGAGCAGCATAAATACTGGAATCTCCGGCAGTTACACTGGTGGAAGCTTTTTCAGATACGGTAATGTTTGTCTTAGCGTTCAGATTTTCACAGGCAAGCAGTGTAGTCAGGATCTTCGTGATGCTGGCAGGGTAGAGCTGTGTGTCCGCATTTTTGGAATAAAGAACGGCTTCTGTATTTACGTCCATAAGGACTGCAGCCTGTGCTTCGATGCCGGGACCTTTGGGCCACCCGTCAATGGAATCGGTGTCGGCAGCCTGTGAATAATAGCTGGAGTGAGCAGGCGTGACTGCTGCTGCCTGACCATCAGGAACCGGTGTGGCAGTGACGATAGGATCACCATATTCATCGTATCCATAGGCAGCCGCCGCGCAGGGAGCTGCGCCTGTGAGCAGGATCCCTATGCCGAGAATGCCTGCAAAGATCCGGCGCAAGGATCGTTTTTTCATATTTTTCATAACAAGATACCTTTCAGTGATAAATCCGGGCGAGAAGGTTATTATTCATTTGAGAATCAGTAACCGAAAAAATCTTGCCCGTTTTGTGATGAGGTGCAGTATTTCATTAATTATAGCATTGTATTAATGAAACGCTGTATTTTGGCCCTCAAGATTCTGTAGTAGTATACCACTTTCCTCCCGGAAAAACTACTTGCAGTCTGTGAAAATTCCATTAAGAAGAAGTGAACATACATATAATAAGAAAAATCCATGAAAACACTTGACATATGGATTTTCCCCAACCTATAATAGACAGCGTATATAGAAAAAGCTGTGATGGAGACAGTAGGCCATATGGAAAGCTTGCAGCGAACTGGGGATGGTGGGAGCCTGGGACGAGTAAATATGGCGGAATATCACTCCTGAGCTTCAGTTCCGAAGTTGTCCGGCAGCAGCCGGAAGAATATCTGATATACAGATGATCATTAAGTAAGAACTGACGGATTTCCTCCGTTACAGGGAACATATATCGGCAGATACAAAGAATTGTCCGCCATGAACAGACATGGAACAACAGCCCGCGCCATAACACAGAGCATAAGAACACAGCAGAAGACGCAGGGATCCGGACACAGGCCCGTATAATGTAACAGGTGGTACAGCGAATCAGACTTCGTCCTTTTACAGGATGGGGTCTTTTTTTATAAGTGCCCGAAGCATTGGCACGAACAGGTATCTGTGAAGAAACAATCCGCTGTGGCCTTACAGATGAGGCAGCAGCCAGTAATCAGACACAGGAGGTAAATATTGTGTATCGTAAAGTTGACACGAATCTGAATTTTGTTGACCGTGAAAAAGAAGTCGAGAAATTCTGGAAAGACAACAAGATTTTCGAAAAGAGTATGGACAGCCGTAAAGAGGGCGAGACATACACATTCTATGACGGACCGCCTACCGCAAATGGTAAGCCGCATATCGGACACGTTCTGACACGAGTTATCAAGGATATGATCCCGAGATACCGTACAATGAAGGGGTACATGGTTCCGAGAAAAGCAGGATGGGATACTCACGGACTTCCGGTTGAGCTTGAGGTTGAGAAGAAGCTTGGCCTTGACGGCAAGGAGCAGATCGAGGAGTACGGAATGGAGCCGTTCATTCAGCAGTGTAAGGAGAGCGTATGGAAATACAAGGGAATGTGGGAGGATTTCTCATCTACCGTTGGTTTCTGGGCTGACATGGAGCATCCGTATGTAACATACGACAACAATTTCATCGAGTCCGAGTGGTGGGCGCTGAAAGAGATCTGGGAAAAAGGTCTCCTTTATAAAGGCTTTAAGATCGTTCCTTACTGCCCACGCTGTGGAACTCCGCTTTCCGCACAGGAGGTTTCTCAGGGCTACAAGACTGTTAAAGAGCGCTCTGCGATCGTACGTTTCAAGGTTGTTGGTGAGGACGCATACTTCCTGGCATGGACAACAACACCGTGGACACTTCCGTCCAACGTTGCACTTTGTGTAAACCCGGATGAGATCTACTGTAAGGTAAAAGCAGCAGACGGCTATACCTACTACATGGCAGAAGCACTTCTGGACAAGGTTCTCGGCAAGCTTGCAAAGGATGATGAGCCTGCATATGAGATCCTTGAGAAATATAAAGGAACAGACCTTGAGCGCAGAGAATATGAGCCGCTTTTTGCATGTACAGGAGAGGCAGCAGCAAAACAGCACAAAAAAGCTCATTTCGTAACCTGTGACAACTACGTTACCATGAGTGATGGTACCGGTATCGTTCATATCGCACCTGCATTTGGTGAGGATGACAGCCGTGTCGGACGTGAGTATGACCTTCCGTTCGTACAGTTCGTAGACGGACAGGGTAACATGACCAAAGAGACACCATACGCAGGTGTATTCGTAAAGAAAGCGGACCCGATGGTCCTCACAGACCTTGACAAAGAGGGCAAGCTTTTTGACGCACCGAAATTCGAGCATGATTATCCGCACTGCTGGAGATGTGACACACCGCTTATCTACTATGCACGTGAGTCCTGGTTCATCAAGATGACTGCAGTAAAGGATGATCTGATCCGTAACAACAATACTATCAACTGGATTCCGGAGAGCATCGGTAAAGGACGTTTCGGTGACTGGCTTGAGAATGTTCAGGACTGGGGTATTTCCAGAAACCGTTACTGGGGAACACCACTGAATATCTGGCAGTGTGAGTGCGGACATATGGAATCCGTAGGAAGCCGCCAGGATCTCTATGAGAAGAGTGGTGACGAGCGTGCGAAGACCATCGAGCTTCACCGTCCATACATTGATGATATCACCATGAAGTGTCCGGATTGCGGCAAGACCATGCACCGTGTACCGGAGGTAATCGACTGCTGGTTCGATTCCGGAGCAATGCCTTTTGCACAGCATCATTATCCATTTGAGAATAAAGACCTGTTCGAGCAGCAGTTCCCGGCAGACTTCATCTCCGAGGCTGTTGACCAGACAAGAGGATGGTTCTACTCCCTTCTTGCTGAGTCCACACTGCTTTTCAATAAGGCTCCGTATAAGAATGTAATCGTTCTGGGACATGTACAGGATGAGAACGGACAGAAGATGAGTAAGTCCAAGGGAAATGCAGTAGATCCGTTTGATGCACTGAACAAATACGGCGCAGATGCGATCCGCTGGTATTTCTACATCAACAGTGCTCCATGGCTTCCGAACCGTTTCCATGGCAAGGCAGTTGTAGAGGGACAGAGAAAGTTCATGAGCACTCTGTGGAACACCTACGCATTCTTCGTACTGTATGCGAACATTGATAATTTTGATGCAACTAAATATACTTTAAATTACGATAAGCTTCCGGTTATGGATAAATGGCTGCTCAGCAAGCTGAATACCATGGTGAAGACTGTCGATGCGGATCTTGATTCCTACAAGATTCCGGAGGCTGCAAGAGCACTCCAGGAATTTGTTGACGATATGAGTAACTGGTATGTAAGAAGAAGCCGTGAGCGTTTCTGGGCAAAGGGCATGGAGCAGGATAAGATCAATGCTTACATGACACTTTACACAGCACTGGTAACAGTTGCCAAGGCTGCAGCTCCGATGATCCCGTTCATGACTGAGGATATCTACCAGAACCTTGTAAGAAGCATTGATGCAGACGCTCCGGAGAGTATCCATCTCTGCGATTACCCGGAGGTAAACGAGGCATGGATCGACAAGGATCTTGAGGCAAACATGGAAGAGCTTCTTGAGATCGTTGTTCTCGGACGTGCATGCAGAAATACCGCAAACATCAAGAACCGTCAGCCGATCGGAACCATGTATGTAAAGGCTGAGAAAGCTATGGATAAATTCTACACAGATATCATCGCAGATGAGCTTAACGTAAAAGAAGTGAAATTCGCAGATGATGTAGAGTCCTTCATTTCCTACAGCTTCAAGCCGCAGCTTCGTACAGTAGGACCGAAATACGGCAAGCTTCTGAACGGCATCCGTACCGCACTCTCCGAGATCGACGGAACCGCAGCAATGAAAGAGCTGAGAGATAATGGTGTTCTCGTTCTTGACATTGACGGAAACAGAGTCGAGCTTGCAGAGGAAGACTTATTGATCGAAACAGCCCAGAGCGAGGGCTATGTGACAGAGACAGACGGTGAGACATCCGTTGTCCTTGATACAAACCTTACACCTGAACTGATCCAGGAGGGCTTTGTCCGCGAGATCATCAGCAAGGTTCAGACCATGCGTAAAGAGGCTGGTTTCGAAGTCATGGACAAGATCATTGTCTATGCAAAAGATAACGATAAGATCATGGATATCATGAAAGCAAACCAGGATGAGATCAAACGTGAAGTACTGGCAGAAAACATTATTCTGGGAGAAGCAGAGGGTTACACCAAGGAGTGGAACATCAACAAAGAGGCTGTAACACTGGGAGTATCCAAAGTACAGGAGGAAAACTAATGATTGACAAGCAGTTTGAGAAAGAGGAATTCAAAAAAAGTGTAAAAGAAAACGTAAAATTCCTTTATCGAAAAACACTGGAAGAGGCTACACAGGAGCAGATCTTTCAGGCTGTAAGCTACACTGTGAAGGACGTGATCATTGACAACTGGCTCAAGAGCCAGAAGGCGTATGAAAAACAGGACCCGAAGATCGTATATTATATGTCCATGGAGTTCCTTATGGGCCGTGCCCTTGGAAACAACCTGATCAACCTTGGTGCATACGGCGAGGTTAAGGAGGCTCTTGAGGAGCTTGGACTTGACATTAACTGCATCGAAGACCAGGAGCCGGATCCGGCTCTTGGAAACGGTGGACTCGGAAGACTGGCAGCATGCTTCCTGGATTCCCTTGCAACTCTGAACTACTGTGCATACGGATGCGGAATCCGTTACCGTTATGGTATGTTCAAGCAGGAGATCCGTGACGGTTATCAGGTAGAAGCACCGGATAACTGGCTGAAGAACGGCTATCCTTTCGAGCTCCGTCGTCCGGAGTATGCAAAAGAGGTTCATTTCGGCGGATATGTACGTGTTGAGTGGGATCCGGTGAAGAACGAGAATAAATTCATCCATGAAGGATATCAGGCAGTTAAGGCTGTTCCTTACGATATGCCGATTACAGGTTATAATAATGATGTTGTAAACACACTTCGTATCTGGGATGCAGAGCCGATCGTAGACTTCAACCTTGACTCTTTTGACAAGGGTGATTATCACAACGCAGTAGAGCAGGAGAATCTTGCACGTACTATCGTTGAGGTACTTTATCCGAATGATAACCATATGGCAGGTAAAGAGCTTCGTCTGAAACAGCAGTACTTCTTCGTATCTGCCAGCCTTCAGGCAGCGATTGCCAAATATAAGAAAACACACGATGACATCACAAAGCTTCATGAGAAGGTTGTATTCCAGATGAACGATACTCATCCGACTGTAGCAGTTGCAGAGCTGATGCGTCTTCTTATGGATCAGGAAGGTCTTGGCTGGGATCAGGCATGGGATATCACAACAAAATGCTGTGCTTACACCAACCACACCATCATGTCCGAGGCACTTGAGAAATGGCCGATCGAGCTGTTCTCCAGACTGCTTCCGCGTGTATATCAGATCATCGAGGAGATCAACCGTCGTTTCATTCTTGAGATCCAGCAGAAATATCCTGGAAACTTCGAGAAGATCAAGAAGATGGCGATCATCTATGACGGACAGGTTAAGATGGCTCACCTTGCGATCGTTGCAGGCTACTCTGTAAACGGTGTTGCACGCCTTCATACCGAGATCCTCAAGAATCAGGAGCTGAAGGATTTCTATGAGATGATGCCTGAGAAGTTCAACAACAAAACAAACGGTATCACACAGAGACGTTTCCTTGCTCATGGAAACCCGCTTCTGGCTGACTGGGTAACAGACAAGATCGGACCGGACTGGATCACAGATCTTTCCCAGCTTTCCAAGCTTAAGGTTTACGCAGACGATGAGAAGGCTCTTCAGGAGTTCATGACCATCAAGTTCAAGAACAAAGAGCGTCTTGCAAAATATATCCTGGAGCACAATGGTGTTGAGGTTGACCCGCACTCCATCTTCGATATCCAGGTTAAGAGACTTCATGAGTACAAACGTCAGCTTCTCAACATCCTGCATGTGATCTATCTGTACAACCAGATCAAGGCACATCCGGAGATGGATTTCTATCCAAGAACATTTATCTTTGGTGCAAAAGCTTCCGCAGCTTACGCACGTGCAAAGAAGATCATCAAGCTGATCAACTGTGTGGCAGATGTTGTAAACAATGATGCTTCCATCAACGGCAAGCTGAAGGTTGTATTCATCGAGAACTACCGTGTATCCAACGCTGAGATCATTTTTGCGGCAGCAGATGTTTCCGAGCAGATCTCCACAGCAAGTAAAGAGGCTTCCGGTACAGGTAACATGAAATTCATGCTGAACGGTGCTCCGACACTTGGAACCATGGATGGTGCTAACGTTGAGATCGTACAGGAGGTTGGCGAGGAGAATGCATTTATCTTCGGTATGAGCTCCGACCAGATCATCAACTATGAGAACAACGGCGGTTACGATCCGGACTTCATCTACAACACAGATCCGGAGATCCGTCAGGTACTGATGCAGCTGATCAACGGAACCTTCTCCAGCGATACAGAGATGTTCCGTGACATCTACAATTCACTTCTCGACAAACGCAACATGCCGAGACCTGACCAGTACTTCATCCTTGGCGACTTCCGTTCCTATGCAGAGGCACAGAAGCGTGTTGAGGAAGCATATAAGGATGAGAAACGCTGGGCTAAGATGGCACTTCTCAATACAGCATGCAGCGGTAAGTTCACATCCGACAGAACTATCCAGGAGTATGTAGATGATATCTGGCATCTGGATAAGGTTATTGTGAAAGAGAACTAAGATATAGAAAGTAATCTGCAAAATATTACCATAAAATAAATTTCCACACAAAAACAGGGCGCGTCAGAAGTGGCGACGGCCCTGTTTTTTGTGTGGAAATTATGCCGGATTGATGACGATCCGGTTCCGCCTGGCCAGTGCAATGGCGATATGGCAGCCTTCCGCGATGGCGCAGGCTTTATCGGCAAAGCTGATGATCCAGGCTTCCCTGTTGCGTGGAAGAGGTCCCAGAGGGAACATATGTGAGAGTATCGCATCCAGCTCTCTGTCTGTGACATCAAAGTGTGCGGCACTGTTGTCTGCGGCGGCCTTCGGGTGATAAAACGCCTGATGCTCACCGGTCGGTGTCTCCGCCTTGAAGTCATAGGGACAGAAATCGTGGAGAAGTCCTGCCCTTGCGGCGGCTTTCTCGTCACATCCCAGCTTCCTGGCAATGAACCAGGAGAGGTAAGAAACATTGATACTGTGCATGAGCCGTGTGGTCCACTGGTGGTGGGTGTACAGGCTCAGCTTCAGGAACTCTCTGTTACAGAGGATGTTCTTCACAAGCGCATGATATTCCTGTGAGACCTCATCCGACACCGTGATATCCATCGGCAATCACCTTCTTTCTTTTGTTTATAATTTCATTATGACTATTATGGAGAAAAATGCAATAAAGTTTATATTTTTTTTATAAATTAGTTGAGACAAATTTTTTCAGAATGGAATCTTCTGTTTTTCATCTGTTTTCCATGACCGGAGATATGGTATAGTAATGAACAGAATTGGTGTCAGTGAAAATATTATGAAAAGACGGAGGAGAGAGAACGAATATGAAACCAGAAAAACTGATTGAAGTACTTTCTGTTGCAGAACGATTAAAAGATGCAGTGCGTCATTGCTATACATCCGGAGGCAGGCGGGAGAGTGTTGCGGAGCATTCCTGGAGAATTTCTCTGATGGCATATTTTGTCAGCGACGAGTTTCCGGAGGCAGATCTTCTGAAGATCATGAAAATGTGTCTGATCCATGATATGGGAGAAGCTTTTACCGGGGATATCCCAGCTTTTGAAAAAACAGTAAAAGATTCAGAAAAAGAAGCCGATGTGCTGGGTGAATGGGTGAAAACTCTGCCGGAACCATTTGATAAAGAGATGGCAGAACTGTATCAGGAAATGGAAGCACAGCAGACTCTGGAATCCAGAATCTACAAAGCTTTGGACAAACTGGAAGCGCTGATCCAGCACAATGAATCCGACATCAAAACCTGGATCCCACTGGAATATAACCTGCAGATGACCTACGGAAATGAACAGGTGAAATTCTCAGATTATCTGACGGAGCTTCGGGAGCAGGTAAGAGCAGATAGTGTGCGGAAGATTGAAAAATCTGTACACTAATTTGCACATCTCCATCAGAAACATTAAAAAAGAGGGAACCATTTTACGTGGTTCCCTCTTGTAAAAATTCCGATTTTATGCGGATTTCTTATTTACCAAAGTATCTCTTAAGCAGACCTGCGAATGCTTTTCCGTGTCTTGCCTCGTCCTTAGCCATCTCATGTACTGTGTCATGGATTGCGTCAAGGTCAGCTGCTTTCGCACGTTTTGCAAGGTCGAATTTACCTGCTGTAGCGCCGTTTTCAGCCTCTACACGCATCTGAAGGTTCTTCTCTGTGCTGTCTGTTACAACCTCACCAAGGAGCTCTGCGAATTTAGCTGCATGCTCTGCTTCCTCGTAAGCTGCTTTTTCATAGTACATACCAACTTCCGGATATCCTTCTCTGTGAGCAACTCTAGCCATTGCAAGATACATACCAACCTCAGAGCACTCGCCCTCGAAGTTCGCTCTCAGGTCTGCAAGGATGTCCTCGCTGACACCTTTAGCTACACCTACAACGTGCTCAGCTGCCCATGAGAGCTCGCCTTCCTGTTTCTGGAATTTAGAAGCTGGTGCTTTACATACTGGACAGGCTTCCGGTGCCTGCTCGCCTTCATAAACATATCCACATACTGTACATACCCATTTAGCCATAGTAATGATCTCCTTTTCTTTTTTGAAATATATTGTTTGTTTTTGTTTCTTCTAAATTAATAATAGTAATTATTACTATTTTATGATACCATGTGATCTTTGTTTTGTCAAGATTGTTTTTCTTCTTTTTTCAGGCATTCCTTGCAGATCCCATAGAAGCTTGCATCTACGTCAAAGACTTTTCCGTGGATAAATTCTGCAGCTGCCTGTTCAAGAATTCCGTTAAGGCTGTCTGACTGCATATCGATCACCCGGTTGCATCTGGTACACATGAAATGTGAGTGTGGTGCGACCCTTCCATCGTAGCGATCCGCGCTTCCGAAATTGGTCAGCTTCCGGATCTCACCGATGTCACTGAGAAGAGAAAGATTACGGTAGACAGTTCCGAGACTGATATTCGGGTAGATCTGTCGAAGATTCTCGTATACTGTATCTGCCGTTGGATGATCTGTTCTGGATCTCAGAAATTCCTTGATGGATTCTCGCTGACGGCTGTATTTAAGTGCTGCCATAATGTTTCCCCCTTTCAGTAATAGTAATTGTTACTGATATTATAATACATGGCAGAGGGAAGTTTGTCAAGAGGTTTGGATATGATTATCCTGAAATATTTTCATTTTATGAGCTGGATGTAAATGAGTATTTTTACGCTGCAGGTGTAGGGGATATTTGCAACCCTGCAGAGGACTTACTTGATTCGGTTAAATGGTGAGAACTGGCAGTCGGATGTCTGACAGAGTGTTTGTTATAAGGAATATTGTGCCCTTAATGATAGGATTTTATTAGTAAAAGTCCGCAAGGAAAATTTTTTAAAAATAAGTTGACAAAGACTAACTTTGGCGGTATATTTACAATAGTTAGAAGAATCTAACTAAAACGTAAAGGAGAATGTAAATGACTTGTGAAAAATTTGAATCTGTCATGGGTTATCATTGTTCCCCTGTATTAATGGGAATGAAACCGGCGAATCTTGTTTCCTTTTCCAAGGAAAAAATGCCGGAGCTGCCGGAGATCATTTCGGATTATGAGGAGAGTCTTGAACGGGAAGGTATCCGTATGGAGATCATCTGTGGATGCAGGAAGCATTATCTTCTTCTGGTGTACCGGCCGGATATGCTGCAGGAATATCTTAAGCAGGATGAAGCCAGGAAACTTTTGCTTCAGGATGGGTATAATATAGATAGTTCTTTGGATGAGATGATCGCCCGTTTGAAGGAGAGATTTTTTCATAAGACGGAGTTTCCTCATGAGATCGGACTTTTCCTGGGTTATCCCATTGAAGACGTGAAGGGCTTCCGGAAGTTCGGAGGCAGTGGCTGCAAGATGTGTGGTTACTGGAAGGTTTATGATGATGTGGAGCAGGCTCGCAGGATTTTTGACAGCTATGATAAGTGCCGAGAGTTTACTGCGGCGCAGATCCGTGCGGGGTATTCGATTTTGCAGGTTGTTGGTATGAAGCATCTCTGTACATCTCAGATGTGCGTATAATATAAAGTTTAAAAACAGGAGGTTTTTAAGATGAGCAAGGTAGGAATTATTTACTGGTCTTCCACAGGCAACACAGAGGCAATGGCACAGGCTGTTGAGGAAGGTGCAAAAGCAGCTGGTGCGGATGTTGAGATCATGGAAGTTGCAGATGCAGATGTAGATAAAGCTCTCTCTTATGATGTTTTGGCACTTGGTTGTCCGGCAATGGGAGATGAGGAGCTTGAGGAGGGTGAGTTCGAGCCATTCTTCTCTGATCTGGAAGGCAAACTTTCCGGTAAGAAAGTTGCGCTTTTCGGTTCCTATGACTGGGGCGACGGAGAGTGGATGAGAACATGGTGCGGCAGAGCAAAAGACGCAGGCGCAGAGCTTGTTGATGATGAAGGACTCATTGTAAACAACACACCTGATGATGAAGGACTTGCAGCTTGCCGTGAACTTGGCGGAAAACTTGCATAAGATCTATTAGATTTCAAATAAATAAAAACTGAGCAGAGCATTGGATTTTCAAACACAAACACCATCCGGACAGAAGGGATAGATATCTTTTTTGTCCGGGTGGTGTTTTATTTTGAGCGAAAATATCTGCTTATTACTTTGAGGAAATATAGAAGAAATGAATATTAAGACAAAAAATCCTTGTTGATTTTAATATTTACGTGTCCTAAAATAGATAAAAATGAAATAAAGAAGGAAAGTGAGGGATGCCGGATGACGCGGGAGGAAGCGGAACAGTATTTATATTATGCGATGACAATTGGTGAACAGCTTCTTTGCTGCGGAGCAGAGGTTGGACGTGTGGAAGATACCATACGGCGGATCTGCCTGGCATATGGAGCCACCCGGGCAGATGTTTTTTCTATCACATCCAGTATTGTGACGACTATTTATGGAGAGGATTTCGGTATTTGCACCCAGACGCGGCGTGTGCCGGGAATGTCCAATGATCTGGGACGGCTGGATGACCTGAACCAGCTTTCCAGATACATCTGTGAGTATCGGCCGAAGCCGGAGGAGATCCAGAAGGGGCTGGAAAAGATCCGGGATAAACAAGGATATTCTTTTAAAACGCAGATTTTAATCTATGCTGTAATTTCAGGTTCTTTTTCCGTGTTTTTTGGAGGAGATGTCAACGATATGATTGCTTCTGCGCTGATTGGTATCGCCCTGAAGCTGTTTGAGGCTTTTGTAAAAAAAGGTGCATTAAACTCGCTACTGACAGTGCTTCTTTGCTGCGGAGCCGGCGGAGTACTTTCCAATCTTACAGTTCTGATCGGGCTTGGACATCATGCGGATCTGATCAGTATCGGAAATATCATGCTTCTGATACCGGGAATTGCATTTACCAATTCATTGCGTGATATGTTTTCAGGAGATACCATTACAGGTTTGATCCGATGTATGGAGGCACTTTTGCTGGCACTGGTCGTGGGCCTTGGTTTTACGGTGGCGAATCTGTTGTTTTAACCGAATCAGGGAAGTTCTCTTGAAGGTTGCGAAAAGCAATAAGTAATGAATGAGGAGTTTAGATACTGTATCAATTGCGGAGTAGCGAAATGCAGCAGATAATGGGAGCATTTGAGAGTAGTTATGATTTATTCAGGAGGAAAATATGCGGGAAATCATACAGCTGGTCGTATCCTTCACAGGATCCCTCGGCTTTGCGGCATTATTTAATATCCATGGAAAAAAACTCTGGTTTGCGGCATTGGGTGGATGCCTGTCCTGGGCTGTATATCTGGCAGTAGAGTTCATAACGCCAAGTCCGTATGTGTGCGGTTTCTGGTCAACAGTAGCTATTACCTTGTATGCAGAATGTATGGCAAGAATTCATAAAACGCCGGTAACTGTATTTCTGGTTTCCGCGACAATTCCGCTGATTCCGGGAGCAGCACTTTACCGGACAATGAACTGGATGTTGATGAAGGACTGGGCGAAATTCCAGAAAGACGGAATCTATACGATCCTTTTTGCGGTGAGCATGGCAGCAGGAATGACGCTGACAACCATTGCGTTCCGGATGGCGTGGCGGTGGATGTACAGGCAGAGGAGAATGTAATACAGTATCGAAATTCCCCGTTTACAAACCATCGGAAATGTGTTACGATTTTCCCATATGGAAAACTCATGGAAGAAGAGAGTACATGTGTACACCGTACTACAGGGAAATCCCCGGAGGACTTTTTAGATGCAGGCTGTGACGCAGTTGATGTCATAGATCTGCGGCAGAGTGAATGGTAAAGGTTCACTTTATGCAGGAGTTCTGAGACTGAGAGGGATGTGCAGGCGCAGATGGAAGATGGCTTCGGAGAGGCATTGCTGAACCGGTTTAAACGCGATAAGCGAAGTGCGAATGTCCGATTTAACGGACACCGGCAGGCAGTGACAGGACCGCCTGTTATAGCGGAAGGGTATAGAGCTTGCTGTACCTGATGAGGTTTTTGCCGCGAGGCAGAAACGAAAAGAAGTGGTAACACGGGTAATAACTCGTCTTCTCATATCGTTATGGTATGAGAAGACGTTTTTTATTTTTATATTTATGGAGGAAAGAAAAGATGGAAAAGCAGAGATATTATATCAGCACTGCCATTGCGTACACATCCGGTAAACCGCATATCGGAAATACCTATGAGGTCGTTCTTGCGGATGCGATCGCACGTTTTAAAAGACAGCAGGGTTATGACGTATATTTTCAGACAGGTACTGATGAGCATGGCCAGAAGATCGAGCTGAAGGCTGAGGAGGCTGGTGTTACACCAAAGGAATTCGTAGATAACGTTTCCGGCGAGATCAAACGTATCTGGGATCTGATGAACACATCCTATGATAAATTCATCCGTACAACAGATAAAAACCATGAAGAGCAGGTCAAAAAAATCTTCAAAAAAATGTATGCAAAGGGAGATATCTACAAGGGTCATTATGAAGGAATGTACTGTACACCATGTGAGTCCTTCTTCACAGAGTCCCAGCTTGTAGACGGCAAATGTCCGGATTGCGGACGTCCATGCGTACCTGCCAAGGAAGAGGCATATTTCTTCAAAATGAGTAAATATGCAGATAAGCTTATTGACTACATCAACACACATCCGGATTTCATCCAGCCGGAGTCCCGTAAAAACGAGATGATGAACAACTTCCTTCTTCCGGGACTTCAGGATCTCTGTGTATCCAGAACATCCTTTAAATGGGGAATCCCGGTAGATTTCGATCCGAAGCACGTTGTATATGTATGGCTGGATGCCCTGACAAACTATATCACAGGTATCGGCTATGACTGCGACGGAAACAGCAG
Source organism: Ruminococcus sp. AM26-12LB (assembly GCF_003480785.1). Taxonomy (NCBI): domain Bacteria; kingdom Bacillati; phylum Bacillota; class Clostridia; order Eubacteriales; family Oscillospiraceae; genus Ruminococcus; species Ruminococcus sp. AM26-12LB. The sequence continues at coordinate 161,042 of NZ_QUJX01000005.1, forward strand.
CGATAAATTCAACAAATACTGGCCGGCAGATCTTCACCTGATCGGAAAAGATATCATCCGTTTCCATACCATTTACTGGCCGATCTTCCTGATGTCTCTGGATCTTCCGCTTCCGAAACAGGTATTCGGACATCCATGGCTGCTTCAGGGCGATGGAAAAATGAGTAAATCCAAAGGAAATGTAATCTATGCAGATGAGCTGGTTGAATTTTTCGGTGTAGATGCTGTCCGTTATTTTGTACTCCACGAAATGCCATTTGAGAATGACGGTGTGATCACATGGGAGCTGATGGTTGAGAGACTGAATTCCGACCTTGCAAACACACTTGGAAATCTTGTAAACCGTACAATTTCCATGTCCAACAAATATTTTAACGGAGTCGTTGAGAATAAGAATGTTACTGAGCCGGTTGATGAGGATCTTAAGAGCTTCATCCTTCAGGTTCCGAAGAACGTTTCCGCAAAAATGGACAAGCTTCGTGTGGCAGATGCTATCACAGAGGTATTCTCTCTGTTCAAACGCTGCAACAAATATATCGACGAGACAATGCCATGGGCACTTGCAAAGGATGAGACAAAGCAGGATCGTCTTGCAACCGTTCTCTACAACCTGGTTGAGGGAATCTGCATCGGCGCATCTCTTCTGAAATCCTTTATGCCGCGTACAACAGAGCGTATTCTTGTACAGCTCAACGCAAACGAGAGAACTCTTGAGGAGATGGAGCAGTTTGGTCTTTATCCTTCAGGAAACCGCGTAACCGACAAACCGGAGATCCTTTTTGCGAGACTTGACCTGAAAGAGGTTCTTGAGAAGGTTGAGAAGCTTCATCCGAAGAAAGAAGAGCCGAAGGAAGAGGTAGAAGAGGAGAAAACAGAGAATGTGATCGATATCGAGGCAAAGCCGGAGATCACTTTCGATGATTTTGAGAAGCTGCAGTTCCAGGTTGGTGAGATCATCGCCTGTGAGGAGGTTAAGAAATCCAGAAAACTTCTCTGCTCTCAGGTTAAGATCGGAAGCCAGGTTCGTCAGATCGTATCCGGAATCAAGGCTCATTATTCCGCAGAGGAAATGGTGGGCAAAAAGGTTATGGTCGTTACAAACCTGAAGCCTGCCAAGCTTGCCGGAATCCTCAGCGAGGGTATGATCCTCTGTGCAGAGGATGCAGACGGAAATCTTTCCCTGATGGTACCGGAGAAAGAGATGCCTGCAGGCGCTGAGATCTGCTAAGTATAGACAGATATGGAATTGAATCATTTTGATAAAAACGGCAATGCTGTTATGGTGGATGTGTCCGACAAACCGGTCACTCACCGTACGGCAACAGCCACGGGTTCCATTCAGGTAAGCCCGGAGATCATGGCCGCGGTAAAAAGCGGAAATGTGAAAAAGGGTGATGTACTTGGTGTGGCCCGTGTGGCAGGTATCATGGGTGTGAAGCGTACTTCTGAGCTGATCCCCATGTGTCATCCACTTCCCATCCAGAAGTGTTCTGTGGATTTTGAGACGGATGAGGATGCGGGAGTGATCCGTGTATTCTGCACGGTAAAAACAGAGGGAAAAACAGGCGTGGAGATGGAGGCGCTGACAGGTGTTCAGGTGACGCTTCTTACCATTTATGACATGTGCAAGGCAATTGACAAGCACATGGTCATGTCTGATATCCATCTGGAAGAAAAAACAGGAGGCAAAAGCGGAGATTTTCGTTTTGAGGAAAAATAATGATAGACAGGTGCGGAAGAAATATTGATTATCTCAGGATTTCCGTAACTGACAGATGTAATTTGCGGTGTATTTATTGTATGCCGGAGGAGGGAGTGCAGCATGTGGAGCGCTCCCTCATTTTGCAGGAAGAGGAAATTTTGAGGATCTGCCGGGTGATGGCAGAGCTGGGTATCCGGAAGATCAAGCTGACCGGTGGGGAACCGCTTGTACGGCCGCGGATGCCTCAGCTGGTGGAAAAACTGAAAAATATGCCGGGGATCGAGAAGGTGACTCTGACTACAAATGGTGTGCTTCTGAAAGATCAGATGAGTGATTTTGCCCGGGCGGGGCTGGACGGATTGAATATCAGCCTGGATACGCTGGATGAGGCCTGCAGCAGGAGGATCACGCGGCGGGATGAACTGGGGCGGACGCTGGAAGGGATTTTGGAGGAAATGAAGTATCCGGAGATTTCACTGAAGATCAATTGTGTGCCTCTTGGGATCCCGGAGCAGGATCTTTGCCGGGTGGCGCTTTTGGCTAGGAATCACAGGGTGCATGTGCGGTTTATTGAGATGATGCCCATTGGGATGGGAAAAGAATTTCATGGGGTGTCGGAGGAGGAACTGCTTCGGATCCTTGGGGAAAAGCTTCCGCGGTTTTCGCCGTATGTTGGGGAGCCCCTTGGGAATGGACCGTGTCATTATTATGATGTGGATGGTTTTTCCGGAAAGATCGGGTTTATCAGCGCGGTGAGCCATAAGTTCTGTGGGGAGTGTAACCGGATCCGGCTGACTTCTCAGGGTTTTTTGAAGACCTGTCTGCAGTATGCGGCGGGAAGGGATCTTCGGGAGGTGATCCGCAGTGGTGGTTCGGATGAGGTGCTGAAGGCTGTGATCCTGGAGGCTCTGGCGGAGAAACCGGACGGGCATGCTTTTGGCGGAGGTCTGAAGAAACAGAAGGATGATAAGACGGAGAAGCTTTGTATGGCTCAGATCGGAGGTTGAGTGATGAAGAGAGTTGCTGTGATCACTTCTAGTGATAAGGGGTACAGAGGAGAGCGGGAGGATCTTAGTGGTCCTGCTGTGAAGGAGATTATGGAGGCGGCCGGGTATGAGGTTGTTTCTGTGGATGTTTTGCCGGATGACCGTGGGATGCTTGGGAGCCGGATGGCTGAGATCGCAGATCTGGGGCTTGCGGAGCTGATCCTGACTACGGGTGGTACCGGGTTTTCTCAGAGGGATGTGACACCGGAGGCTACGGAGGATGTGATCGAGCGGCGTGTGCCGGGGATTCCGGAGGCGATGCGGGCGTTTAGTCTGACGATCACGAAGCGGGCGATGCTGAGCCGGGCTACGGCCGGGATCCGGAAGGGGACGTTGATCGTTAATCTGCCGGGGAGCCCTAAGGCTGTCAGGGAGTGCCTGGAGGTTATTATTGAGGCGTTGGGGCATGGGATTGAGATTTTGACCGGCGATGCTGGAGAATGCGGACGGTAGTGTGTGGTGTATACTTAGACTAACGAACGGACGCCCAACGGAGGCAGGGCCAGTACGGTGACACGCTGCGCGGCCTGTTCGGCTGCGTCGCTGGTTTGCTGCCATTCGCGCCAACTCGCCTGCGGCTCAAACAGGGCGCTCGGTGGCAGCAGCTATACTCGCCTCTCGACGGCCGCTCCGCTAACGTCACCGTACTGGTCCTGCCTCCGTTGGGCTGGCTGTTGGATGTGGTAGGTTTTATGATTAAAATTCATCTCCAGCGATTCATAATTCCTGAGGCTTGAGAGTTACATGTGGTAGGTTTTGGAAATCAATATTGCTGGTGTGATATATAGGAATAAATTTGGTAACGATGTGTAATTAATAGGAGTCTGTTATGGGAAAAGTACTTGCGGTTTGTATCAGTGAGAAGAAAGGAACACAGAAGAAGAATGTTGGGTCTGCGGTTTTTGTGGAGGACTGGGGGCTTGAGGGGGATGCTCATGCCGGAAAGTGGCACCGGCAGGTGAGTCTTCTTTCCGGTGAAAAGATCGATGCGTTTCGTGCGAAGGGCGCAGAGGTCGAGGATGGTGCTTTTGGTGAGAATCTGGTTGTGGAAGGGATTGATTTTGCAAAGCTTCCGGTTGGCACCAGATTTCGCTGTGGTGAGGTTGTGCTGGAGCTGACTCAGATCGGAAAAGAGTGCCACAATGGCTGTGCCATTTTTCAGAAGATGGGTGAGTGCATCATGCCCCGGGAAGGTGTGTTTACAAGAGTGCTGAAAGGTGGAAAAGTTTCCGTCGGTGACGAGATGACTGTGGATAAAGCTATGATTTTTGATACTCATGCACATTACGATGATGAGGCTTTTGATGAGGATCGTTTTGCCATGCTGGATAGTATGCAGGAGAACGGGATCGGGCATATTGTGGATGTGTGTGCTTCTGTGGGACATTTTGACCGGGTTTATGATCTGGTTGAGAAATATCCTTTTGTTTATGGCGCAGTGGGTGTTCATCCGGATGATGCGGATAAGGTGGATGCAGCTGTGCTGGATGAGATCCGCAGATATTGCGACATGAAAAAAACGGTAGCCGTAGGTGAGATCGGCCTGGATTATTACTGGCATAAGGAGAAGGAGGAGCATCTTCTCCAGCAGAAGGTATTCCGCCAGCAGATGGACATCGCCCGTGAGAAAAAGCTTCCGTTTATGATCCACAGCCGTGATGCAGCAGAGGATACGCTGAATATTGTGAAAGAATATATGCAGGATGGGATGTATGGCGGAGTTATCCATTGCTTTTCCTATAGTAAGGAGATTGCAAGGGAGTATCTGAATATGGGACTTTATCTTGGAATCGGCGGAGTGGTTACTTTTAAGAATTCCCGGAAGCTGAAGGAGGTGGCAGAGTATGCACCGCTGAATCAGATCCTGCTGGAAACCGACTGCCCCTATATGGCACCTGTGCCGAATCGTGGAAAAAGAAACAGCTCCCTGTATCTGCCGGAGGTTGTGAAGACCATTGCGGAGATTAAGGGAATCAGCTGCGAGGAGGTTGTGGCTGTGACGGAGAGTAATGCGTTGAAGATGTTGAATTTAATTTGATAAACTTGGGAAAAAGTGCTTTGTTATGAGCAAATAGTTGAATGACGGATTGATTTTGAAGATATGAAATGAAAAAAGAGCTGTTGTATGGCAGGTGTGAGTGATCATCTGTTCGGCAACAACTCTTTTTTATATTTAGAAAAAATAAATTAATGACAAGTGCGCATATATGAGCGCACCATATTGGAGTGATCCTTACAGAAAAATATGCAGGTAAAAAAATGCCTGACAGAAATGTCTGTCAGGCACAGGAGGCATAAAACAGGAGATCCGGAAATCTCGGATTGTATTGTACAGCTTTTACAGCGATTTCAGCACTTTAACAAGCCGTGAATTATCCTCCGGCATCATAATGCAGAATCGTACAAATTCCCCGTCCAGGCACTGGAAGGAAGAACAGTCACGGATCATCATGCCTTGTCTGATGCAGGCTTCAAATACGTCATAGGAGGTCAGTCCGTTTTTCAGGATCCGGAGCAGGATGAAGTTTGCATAGGCGGGATAGATTTTGTAGGTGTCTGTATCCCTCAGTTCTCGGATCATCCGGTTGCGTTCGGAAAGGATCAGATTTCTGGTTTCTTTAATATAATCTTCATCCTGCAGCATGATCTCTCCTGCAAAGGCACCAAGGCTGTTAAGTGACCATGGTGTCTGTTTTTCGCGCATTTTTGCAAGAAAGTCCATATTTCCGGTGATGCCGTAGCCCAGGCGCATTCCGGGAGCAGCGAAGAATTTGGATACGCCGCGGAGTACCATGAGATTGGTGAATTCCCGTGTCAGCGGAACTGCGGTGATGGCGTTGATATCCGGGGCAAATTCCACATAGGTTTCGTCGATCATCACGAAGATATTTTTTTCTGCACAGAAACCGATAAGTCTGCGAAGCTCTTCCTGGGTGATGGCAGAGGAGGTCGGATTGTTGGGATTGCAGAGGATGAGAAAATCATAGCCCTGCTCCAGCTTCCGGCAGAGATCCGGAATGTCCGGCTCGAAATCATTGCTTTCCTGAAGGTGGTAGTATTCCTGGGTACTTCCGGAGAAGGAGAGCTCTCTGGAGTATTCAGAATAGGTAGGTCCAAGGATCAGAGTATGCTTTGGGGCACGCTCTTGGATCAGAAGGGAGATCAGCTCGCTGGAGCCGTTTCCCGGAAGGATGAAATCAGCGGGAATATTGCAGTAGCTGGAAATCGTATTCCGAAGGGATGTGTATTCTCTGTCCGGGTAGGAGGAAAGAATATCCACGTGTTCTGCAATGGCTCTGCCGGCTTTTGGGGAAAGTCCCAGAGGATTGACATTTGCACCGAATTTGACGATATTTTCTTTTTTCAGATTGTAGTAGCTGCAGATCTTTTCTATATCACTTCCGTGAAAAACGGGTTTGGTATCCATTTTTGTCACCTCACATTTTTGTTTTTTTCGTAAAAAATTTATATCCAGTATACACCAGAATCTGCGACAAAAAAAGACGAGATAAAAAGTTTCTATATTTTTTTGAACAGGATATTACTGAAAATTGCTTTCTGGAAATGTATGGGAATATTTGATACAATGAGCAGGTAGCGAATGCGGATTGTGAATATCCATGCTGTTTGTCAATGTGAACCGTGAATATCCACATTTTTCCGGGGAGGGTAAGTCCTCAGTGAGAAACAGCAGGAAAGGAAACAGAAAATATGAATACAGAAGAGAAAAAGATCGCAGTGATCGGAATTGGTGGTGTTGGCGGCTACATAGCCGGGCTGCTGGCGAAGGCGTATCCTCATGTGACGATGGTTGCACGTGGCGCCAGGGCAGAGAGCATCCGGAAAAAAGGCCTGGTGCTCCACAGTGATTATAAGGGTGAGATCGTGGCAAAGCCAGAGCGGGTAGTTCCAATTCAGGATATGGGACAGCAGGATTATATTTTTATCTGTGTAAAAAATTATTCACTGGCTGAGGTGTGTGAAAGTATCCGGGACATGGTCACGGATGACACAGTGATCATTCCTGTGATGAATGGTGTGGACCCGGGAGAAAACATCCGCCGTCTGGTTGGTAAGGGAACGGTTGTGGATTCGCTGATCTATACGGTGGCTTTTGCCAATGAGGATTTTTCCATTTCCCAGCAGGATACGTTTACGTGGCTTTGTATTGGAATCAAAGATGCGGATGAACGGCAGCAGAAGAAAGTTGCAGAAGTGGCAGGGATCCTGAAAGGTGCGGATATTGACTATAAGGATCAGGGGGATATCGAGGTGGAGATCTGGAGAAAGTATATCCTCAACTGTGCCTTTAATGTGATGACTGCTTTTTATGATAATACCATCGGGGAGCTCCGCAGAGATCCGGTGAAAGCGCAGCAGTATGAGAAGCTTGTATGGGAAGCTGCCAGTGTAGGTCAGGCCAAGGGGGTTGCGCTGACGGATGAGCACATCAATGAGGTGATCCATAAATTCCGCCATGTACATGCAGATAATGCAACCAGCTCCCTGCAGAGAGATTTTCGCATCCGGAGAAAACAGACGGAGCTGGAAACCTTCAGCGGCTATATTGTGAAAGAAGCGAAGAGACTTGGTGTTTCCATTCCGCTTTCCGAAAAAATATATCAGGGACTTATAGAAATAGCAGAAAAATTCTGACCGAAAAGGTGAGTTTTCCTGGTGGAATCCTGTATGCTCTGGTACAATGGGGATATAAAAAATCCTGTATCGCAGGCTGAAAGGTTATCTGTGATATCGGAAGGGAGGAAAAGAGATGAAGAAAGTATTTTTGGCTGCTATTGCAGTGATCGTAGTCCTTGCCGGAGGACTTATGCTCAGTTACAACGGGCTTGCCGGAAGTAAAGAAGCTGTGGAAACTGCAGAGGCTGATGTGGATACCATGCTGCAGAGACGTGCAGATCTGATCCCGAATCTCGTCAGCACGGTAAAAAGTTACACGAAGCATGAGACGGAGGTTGTTGACAGGGTTCTGGAGGCGCGGGACCAGCTGATGAATGCAGATACCGTGGAAGAGAAATCTGAGGCAGATCAGCAGATGGACAGTGCACTTTCCGGTCTGAAGTTTGTGGTGGAAAATTATCCGGAACTGAAAAGCAATACTACTTATGTGGGCCTGATGGATGAACTGTCCGGAAGCGAAAACCGGATCTCTGTAGCGAGAAAAGATTATAATGAGGCTGTGAAAGCTTATAACACAAGGCTTGTGAAATTCCCCGGGAATGTATTTGGTTCCATGCTTGGCTTTGAGAAGGCGTCATATTTTGAGGCCGATGATTCAGCAGCAGATACGCCGGATGTAGGGGAGATGCTGGCAGAGTGATAAGATCAGACCATTGTTCTGATGAAATGAAAGAACGGATAGAGGGAGAATATCCTATGAAAAAATGGATCGGACGGATGGCTGTGCTGCTGGCTTTTGTATTGACGCTGTCCGGAAGTACGCTGGCAGCTTTCGGGGAGATCCCGTCTGCCACAAAAGAATTCTATGTTAATGATTATGCAGGGGTTTTCAGCGATACCTGGAAGGAAGAGCTTTGCAAGGCTGGTGAGCAGCTGTATGAGGATACCACAGCGCAGCTGGTTGTCCTTACCGTGGATACCACCGATGGGGAAGACATCAGTGATTATGCAGTGGAAACCGGTCGCAAATGGGGAATTGGTTCAAAGAAGAAAAATAATGGTGTCCTGATCGTCCTTTCGGTTTCGGACCGTAAAGTCTGGGTATCTGTTGGCTACGGTCTTGAGGGAAAGCTGCCTGATTCAAAGACCGGACGACTTCTGGATGAATATGCAGTTCCTTCCTATAAAGACAATCAGTTTGAAAAAGGTACCGTGGAGCTTTATTATGCACTGCTAAATGAGATCCGTGAGGAATACGGCCTGGAGAAGATAACAGCTCCCAGGTATGAGAATGTGCAGCAGGATGTGGACGACGATGAGGATGAGGGAACTGTCTGGGAGATCGCGCTGGGGCTTGTGATGATCGTTTTGCTCATGGTGGGCGCATATCTGCTGTGCGTGATGCTGCCTGTATTTCTTATCGTAACTATGGTTCTGATTCTGAAGGGCCTGATAATGAAATTGTCGGGAAAGGATACCGCAGACTACTGGAAAAAGAATTTCAGCCGTATGAGTGTACTGCACCGGCTCTTTAATTCCCTGTTTCCGCTGAGCTGGATCCTGGGAAGAGGGGGAAAAAGCAGCGGCGGAAGTTCCGGTAATGACGATGACAGAGATGATGATTATGACAGCTACGACAGCGGAAGCTCCGGAGACGGAGGAAGCTTCGGCGGTGGCGGTGCAGGCAGGGATTTCTAGTGGTGTCGGCAGGAATCGCCGGTTCTCTTGTACAGCACAGGCGGAGCTTTCTAATGCTCTTGACAAAATTTCTCAACTTTGCTACAATGACGAAAATCAATTCCGTGAGGGAGTAATTCGCGTGTAGACGTGGTTTGTCAACATACTGGTGCATGCACCTGGCAAATCTTAAAGAATGAGACTCATGTATATTTTATTTCTGTTACAGAGATAGAGTATACGTGGGTCTTTTTTTATGGCTTCGGAGCGGATGAATATGCAAAGGAGAAGAAAAATGCTGTTATTTATGAAAGTGCTTTTTACCCAGTTTATTGCGGAAATGGGTGACAAAACACAGCTGATGCTGGTGGCAATGACTTCCAGGTTCAAGCTGAAGGATATTTTGCTTGGAACCGGTGTTGCTGTCCTGGTGCTCAACGGACTGGCAGTGCTTGCAGGAGGTATTATCAGTACCGTGGTCCCTACCTGGCTGATCCGTCTGATCGCAGGTGCAGCGTTCCTGTTTTTTGCGGTGACAACGCTGAAGGGTGACGATGATGAGGAGGAGAATGTTAAGGATCGCAAGATCAAATTTGCACCGCTGTCTGTATTCTGTACATTTTTTGTTGCGGAGCTGGGGGATAAGACACAGCTTACCGCAATTACATTTGGTGCCAATGAGGGACTGAGTTCAGCGGTTGTGGTATGGCTTGCCTGTTCACTGGGACTTTTTGCAGCGGATGTGATCGGACTTCTGATCGGATATCTTCTGAAAAGCAAGGCACCGGAGGGAATCCTCAATACAGTTGCATTTGTTATTTTTTCCATCTTTGGAATCCTAACGCTGAGACAGGGCTTTGGCCTTCTGCTCGGGGCGGGCTCTTCTATGATCCTTCCGCTTACCGTAGCGGTTACGGTTGTGTTTGTGATCGTCTGTCTTGTGCTTTATAAGCAGGCGAAAAAGAATTAAATTATTATAAGGAGCTTTGCACAGAATAGGGCTCATACCTGAAAAAGCCTCCGCATACACTGTAAAAAAGCGTCTTCGGGGGCTTGGCAGTGAAGGATTATATTGAAGAACGTGCAGTTGAGATCGCAGGATATATTGTTGAAACAAAGGCTACGGTGCGGCAGGCAGCTAAGAAATTCGGGATCAGTAAGAGTACGGTACATAAGGATTGCGTAGAACGCCTGAAAGTGATCAATCCGGCTCTGGCCATAGAAGTTCGCAAGGTACTGGATGTAAACAAGCAGGAGCGACATATCCGGGGAGGTATCGCTACCCGGGAAAAATATCTCCATGCTCACATGCGGTGAACAGGCGGGCCGGGTTAAATGCTGATCATAAAATATCAGTGTTTATGGAGCCGGGTAAACTAAAATATGAATGTCTGTGTTATTATCCGGCTTGCTCTGGTTGACATACCTGATAAGATGTGCGAAGATTTATCATACGATAGAACAGCAAAATAAAGCACATAGGAAAGAGAGGATTTTATCATGCTGAAACAGTTATCCATCTATGCAGAAAATAAAAAGGGTGTTATGCAGAACATTACCGGTATCCTGAAGAACGAGGATATCAACATTCTGGGCTCTGTGACTAATGACAGCGCAGAGTACGGAATCGTACGAATGGTAGTTTCGGAGCCGGATAAGGCAATGGAGGCTCTGATCGCTGCAGGATATCTCTGCCACGTGATCGAGGTGATCGGAGTGGAGGTTGAGGATAAGACTGGAAATCTGAATGATCTGCTTCTTACACTGAAGGACAGTAATGTGAGCGTGGATTATCTGTACCTCTCCTTTAACCGTGATTCCGGCAAGCCGATCATGGTATTCCATACCGAGGATATCATGGAAGTGAGATCCTGCCTGAAATCCAGAGGCTATACCGTTTTATAAAAACAGGATTTTACCGTGTGGTAGAGGCTTTTATCCGTTTGATAAATATTAAAATATTCTATATTATAAACACGAAATATCAATTTTACAAATGTATATGGCCATGCTATCATATATCCATAATAGTTCTTAACCTGTAAACAGCCACCTCAGGATATGTGAATATCCGTATCATACAGGCTGGGAATTAAAAAACTCATCACATAAAGTTAATAATTACACCCATGAAGAGATCTGTGGATCAGCGTACACAGATTCCTTCAGAAAGAAGCTGTTACGTCGGCGGAGTTTTCTGTGTCTCCAAGGATGTGACAGCTTTTTTCTTTTGCTCTGAAAAAATTCGCAGTAATTTCACAAAAACATGATACAGTAGGAAAAAACGACGGAAAAGAAATAACAGTATTTCAGAAAATAACAGCCGATAGATAATTCAGCTGTCCAGAACAGAACGGTCTGGAATTGCTGCAGACAGACGAGGAAATGAAATGAGACCAATAAGAATACAGAAAGCGGAAAAAAACAAAAAACAGGGAAACAGAGGGTGGATCTATCTCCTGGCGTTTCTGTTTCCGGTGCTGATCTTTACGCTGGGCTTTGCATTGAAGGGTGTTTATCCTTTTGGAGAGAATTCGGCGCTGGTGGTAGATGGAGTCCATCAGTATACAGCCTTTTACAGGGAACTTTCAGAGCAGCTTGGAAAGGGAACGGGCTGGACCTGGTCCGCACATGCCATGGGATATAATTTTTACGGATTGTTTTGCTATTATCTCTGCAGTCCGTTCAGCTTCCTAATACTGCTGTTTATGAAATTCATGTATGTAAACGAGGCTATTACTGCGGTGATCCTGATCAAGGCAGGGCTTTGCAGCGTATCCATGGCATGGTATTCCGGGAAAAAATATCCGGGCAGAGGAAGTATGGCAGTTTCTCTTGGCTGTATGTACGCACTGTCTGATTTTCTTATAGGCTATTACAGCAATGTGATGTGGCTGGACTGTATCATGCTTCTTCCGGTGCTTGCATATCTTATTGAACAGCTGGTGCATACCGGAAAATGGCGAGGGTATTGTCTGGTGCTGGGGTACTGTATTTTAACCAGCTATTATATGGGATTTATGTTATGCACATTTGCTGCTTTTTATTATCTGGCAGAGCTGGCTGCGGCAGAATCCGGTCGGCGGCCGGAGAAAATCCGTTTTTCATTATTGAAATTTGCCGGGGCGTCTGTTGCCGGAGCCGGACTTGCAGGAATCACGCTGATCCCCGGAATTGCTGCGGTATCCAGAACAGCAGCGGCGGAAGAGGCAGGCACCGGACTTTCGGGAGTGTACGGAGATATCTGGAAACAGCTGGGCGCATTATTCGAGGATTCCCTGTCCTTTGTAAAATCCGGCGACCAGGGAGATGTGAACCTTTACTGTGGCTGTGCAGTGCTGCTTTTTGCCGGGATTTATTTTCTGAATAAAGAAATCCGCACAGCAGAAAAAATCGTAACAGGTATATTGATCGTTTTGTATTTTGCGGGGATCCATATCACAGCGCTGAATCTGCTTTTTCACGGATTGCATAAACCTGTGGGAATCCCCAATCGTTTTGTGTTCATCCTGATATTTCTGCTGTTGAAAATGTCCTGTGATGCATGGGGAAATGTGGAAAATGAAAGCACAGGAAGAATTTTTGCCGGACTGATCGCTGCAGAGGGCTTCTGTATCGTTGTGGGGATCAAAAGCGGAAATATCTGGGGACTTCTGCTTACAGCAGGGGTTCTTGCAGTATTCTTTCTGGTTATGTGGACGGAACGGTGTATCTGTGGAAAACTGTCCGGTCATGCCTTCTGCTGTGTGGAGATCCGAAAGCTGGGATGTCTGGTGCTGGCAGTGCTGATCCTTGCAGAGACAGGAATTCACGGAATCGTCAGTATTACAGATAATGGAACCGCAAACCGTGATATTTATGTGGAAAGTGAGCAGGAGGTTTGTGGATTACTGGAATCTGCCGGTGTGGATCAGGTGGATTACCGTGCCGCCATCGTAAATCCTCTTGTGAGGAATGAAGAGATGCTGTATCAGCTGAACGGGATATCTATGTATTCCTCTACTAATACAGAGGAAATGTGGGATTTTGTAAAAAACATGGGCTTTGAAAATCTGGAAAATCGTTTTCAGTATGCAGGATCCACGGAAGTGACGGATATGCTTCTGGGAATACGATATCTGTTTTGCAGGAATACAAGAAAGCTTCATATTGTTTATAAAAAAATCGGAGAAAGCCAGTCCTTTGATCTCTATGAGAATCCGAGAGCACTGAAAGCAGGATATATGGTCAGTGATTCTGTACTGGACTATGTAATGGAAGGAACAGATCCACTTGAAGTTCAGAACCGGCTGCTCAGCGGTATTGCGGGAAAAAGACTGTACAAAATGCAGACGGTGTCTTCAGAAGCAGTATGGGCCGGGACTGTGGATTTTGATATTTCGCTGAAAAAAGGGGAGCATGGGTATCTCTATATTCCGGGGACAGAGCCGGAAACTGTAACGATCAACGGCCAGGAGCAGAAATCCGATTACTGGAATAATAATTTCCTGGATCTTGGCACTTATGATACGGATACGGTTGTGCATGTAACTGCGGAAACCGGAATGCAGGAAGCGGTTCTGGGAACTTACCGGGAATCGGACCTGGATGAGATCTATGAAATGCTTTCTTCCCAGCAGATGGATCTGAAGAATGGAAAGGGTACCATAGCTGCAGCAAAGGATGGAATGCTCCTTCTCAGCATATTTTATGATCCTGATATGCAGATTTATGTAGATGGGAAAAAGGTCGATGGGAAAAGCATCCAGGGGCTTACCGGTGTAAAGCTTTCGGCCGGGACACATACGGTTACTATGAAATATCGGACTCCGGGGCTGCAGGCGGGAGCAGTTCTTTCTATATTAATAGCAGGAATACTGGGAATACTCTGGTATATCAGCAGAAGAAAAATGGGTATTTCCGGCAGGTTGTGACATCTATGGAGAAAACCGTGTAAAACCCCTGTAAAATCAGCAAAAATTCTTTATAAAACACCTTGACAAGCCCTGTATTTACGGTCTATAATGAGCAAGCGTGCGAATGAAACGTTATATTTTCGCATGCCGTAATTTGTAAATAGCAACCGCAAGGCCCCATGGGAAAGCCCATGGAGAAATAAATCGGGAGGTGAAATGGAATGCCAACATTCAACCAGTTAGTAAGAAAGGGCCGTCAGACAGCTGTTAAAAAATCTACAGCACCGGCTCTGCAGAAAACATACAACTCTTTAAGAAAGAAAGCAGTTGATCAGGCTGCTCCACAGAAACGTGGTGTTTGTACTGCTGTTAAAACAGCTACTCCTAAAAAGCCTAACTCAGCTCTTAGAAAGATCGCCAGAGTTCGTCTTTCCAACGGTATCGAGGTAACAAGTTATATTCCAGGAGAGGGTCACAACCTTCAGGAGCATAGCGTTGTTCTTATCCGTGGAGGAAGAGTTAAGGACTTACCTGGTACAAGATACCACATCATCAGAGGTACTCTTGATACCGCAGGTGTCGCTAACAGAAAACAGGCTCGTTCCAAATACGGAGCTAAGAGACCTAAAGTTAAAAAATAATTTTTGTAGATCAGAAATCTACGCCGCTTCCTGATTGCAGATAATCAGGAGGATTACAAAGATATTATTCATCTAATGTATTACAGCGGAAGACTATAAGGATTTGTACGGTATTCCATATACCCTGTCGGTTGCGGGTTAAATATAGGACCTTACCAGTGCGAACATGCAATAGTTTTACTGCGTGAGTACCGATGATATAATCAATATGATTAAGGAGGGAAGTAACGTGCCACGTAAAGGACATACTCAGAAAAGAGACGTTCTGGCTGACCCGATGTACAATAACAAAGTGGTTACCAAGCTTATCAATAACATCATGTTAGACGGTAAGAAAGGTGTTGCTCAGAAAATTGTATACGGTGCATTCACCAGAGTAGAGGAAAAAGCTGGTAAACCAGCAATTGAAGTATTTGAAGAGGCTATGAACAACATCATGCCAGTTCTCGAGGTAAAAGCAAGACGTATCGGTGGTGCTACTTATCAGGTTCCGATCGAGGTAAGAGCAGACAGACGTCAGGCACTTGCTCTTCGTTGGCTTACAATGTTCTCACGTAAGAGAGGCGAGAAGACAATGGAAGAAAGACTGGCTAATGAGCTTCTGGACGCAATGAACAACACAGGTGCATCCGTTAAGAGAAAAGAAGACATGCACAAGATGGCTGAGGCAAATAAAGCATTTGCTCACTATCGCTTCTAATTCGAGGAGGAAAATTCATTGGCTGGAAAAGAAGGAAGAGAATATCCATTAGAGAGAACCAGAAATATCGGTATCATGGCGCATATCGATGCTGGTAAAACAACTCTTACAGAGCGTATTCTTTATTACACAGGTGTTAACTACAAGATCGGTGATACTCATGAAGGTACAGCGACAATGGACTGGATGGAGCAGGAGCAGGAGCGTGGTATCACAATCACATCCGCTGCTACAACATGTCACTGGACTCTTGAGGAGAACTGCAAACCAAAGCCAGGTGCTCTTGAGCATCGTATCAACATCATTGATACACCAGGACACGTAGACTTCACTGTTGAGGTTGAGCGTTCCCTTCGTGTACTTGATGGTGCTGTCGGCGTTTTCTGTGCTAAGGGTGGTGTTGAGCCGCAGTCAGAGAACGTATGGCGTCAGGCTGATACCTACAATGTACCTCGTATGGCATTCATCAACAAGATGGATATCCTTGGTGCAAACTTCTACGGTGCAGTAGAGCAGATCAAGACTCGTCTTGGTAAAAACGCTATCTGCCTTCAGCTTCCGATCGGAAAAGAGGATGACTTCAAAGGAATCATCGATCTTTTCGAGATGAAAGCATACATCTACAATGATGAGAAGGGTGATGACATCTCTATTACTGATATCCCGGAGGATATGCAGGAAGATGCAGAACTTTATCATACAGAGCTGATCGAGAAGATCTGCGAGCTGGATGATGACCTCATGATGGAGTATCTTGAGGGAGATGAGCCTTCTGTAGACAGACTGAAAGCTGTCCTCAGAAAAGCTACATGTGAGTGTACAGCAGTACCGGTTTGCTGCGGTTCCGCTTACAGAAACAAAGGTGTTCAGAAACTTCTGGATGCAATCCTTGAGTATATGCCGGCTCCTACAGATATCCCGGCTATCAAGGGTGTTGACCTTGACGGCAACGAAGTTGAGAGACATTCATCTGATGATGAGCCGTTCTCCGCTCTTGCATTCAAGATCATGACTGACCCATTTGTAGGAAAACTTGCTTATTTCCGTGTTTATTCAGGAACAATGAACTCCGGTTCTTATGTACTGAATGCCACAAAAGATAAAAAAGAGCGTGTTGGACGTATCCTTCAGATGCACGCTAACAAACGTATGGAGCTGGATAAGGTTTACTCCGGTGATATCGCTGCAGCGATCGGATTCAAATTCACTACAACAGGTGATACAATCTGTGATGAGCAGCATCCGGTAATCCTTGAGTCCATGGAGTTCCCGGAGCCAGTTATCGAGCTTGCGATCGAGCCTAAGACAAAAGCTGGACAGGGCAAACTTGGCGAGGCACTTGCTAAGCTTGCTGAGGAGGACCCGACATTCCGTGCTCATACAGATCAGGAAACTGGACAGACCATTATCGCTGGTATGGGTGAGCTTCACCTGGATATCATCGTTGACCGTCTTCTTCGTGAGTTCAAGGTTGAGGCTAACGTTGGTGCACCTCAGGTTGCTTACAAAGAGACAATCACCAAGCCTGTTGATGTAGACAGCAAGT
This sequence comes from Ruminococcus sp. AM26-12LB, assembly GCF_003480785.1. NCBI lineage: Bacteria > Bacillati > Bacillota > Clostridia > Eubacteriales > Oscillospiraceae > Ruminococcus > Ruminococcus sp. AM26-12LB. Next base: position 177,887 of record NZ_QUJX01000005.1, read on the forward strand.
ATGCTAAACAGTCTGGTGGTCGTGGACAGTATGGTCACTGTAAAGTTAAATTCGAGCCTATGGATGCCAACGGAGAAGAGCTGTACAAGTTCGAGTCCACAGTTGTTGGTGGTGCTATTCCGAAGGAATACATCCCGGCAGTTGGCGAAGGTATCGAGGAAGCTATGAAAGCTGGTATCCTCGGAGGATTCCCGGTAGTTGGTGTACATGCAAATGTATACGATGGTTCTTACCATGAAGTCGATTCTTCTGAGATGGCATTCCACATTGCAGGTTCTCTTGCATTCAAGGATGCTATGCAGAAAGCAGCTCCGATTCTTCTTGAGCCAATCATGAAGGTCGAAGTTACTACACCAGAGGATTACATGGGTGACGTTATCGGTGATATCAACTCCCGTCGTGGACGTATCGAGGGTATGGAAGATATCGGCGGCGGTAAGATGATCCGTGGATATGTTCCGCTTTCCGAGATGTTCGGATACGCTACAGACCTTCGTTCCAGAACACAGGGACGTGGTAACTACTCTATGTTCTTTGAGAAATATGAGCAGGTTCCGAAGTCTGTACAGGAGAAGATCCTTTCTAAGAAGGACTGATCCACTATAAATAAATAAAATGCTTGCAAATAACCTTGGTTTGCAATATAATCAAGGTTAGCAAGTTTAAATCTGAAAAAATGCTCTAATTTTGATAGAGCCAAGTTTTAAGGAGGACATTTTAAAATGGCAAAGGCTAAGTTTGAGAGAACAAAACCGCATTGTAACATTGGTACCATCGGACACGTTGACCATGGTAAAACAACATTAACAGCAGCTATCACTAAAGTTCTTGCAGAGAGAGTTCCAGGAAACGTAGTAGAGAACTTTGAGGATATCGATAAAGCTCCAGAGGAAAGAGAGCGTGGTATCACAATTTCTACAGCTCACGTTGAGTATCAGACAGAGCGTAGACATTACGCACACGTTGACTGCCCAGGACATGCTGACTACGTTAAGAACATGATCACAGGTGCAGCTCAGATGGATGGTGCTATCCTTGTTGTTGCTGCTACAGACGGTGTTATGGCTCAGACTAAAGAGCATATCCTTCTTTCCCGTCAGGTAGGTGTTCCTTACATCGTTGTATTCATGAACAAATGTGATATGGTAGACGATGAGGAGCTTCTTGAGCTCGTTGAGATGGAGATCCGTGATCTTCTTTCCGAGTATGACTTCCCAGGAGATGACATTCCGGTTATCCAGGGTTCTGCTCTTAAAGCTCTTGAGGATCCGGCTGGCCCATGGGGAGACAAGATCATGGAGCTTATGGATGCTGTTGATGAGTACATTCCGGACCCACAGCGTGACACAGATAAACCGTTCGTAATGCCTGTAGAGGACGTATTCTCCATCACAGGACGTGGTACAGTTGCAACTGGTAGAGTTGAGGCTGGTGTTCTTCACGTATCTGAGGAAGTTGAGATCGTTGGTATCAAAGAGGAGACTCGTAAAGTTGTTGTAACTGGTATCGAGATGTTCCGTAAACTTCTTGATGAGGCTCAGGCTGGTGATAACATCGGAGCACTTCTTCGTGGTGTTCAGAGAAACGAGATCGAGCGTGGACAGGTTCTTGCTAAACCAGGAACACTTACATGCCATACAAAATTCACAGCTCAGGTTTACGTTCTGACTAAAGACGAGGGTGGCCGTCATACACCATTCTTCAACAACTATCGTCCGCAGTTCTATTTCAGAACAACAGACGTAACAGGTGTTTGCAACCTTCCAGAGGGAACAGAGATGTGCATGCCTGGAGATAACATCGAGATGACAATCGAGCTGATTCATCCGATCGCTATGAGCCAGGGTCTTACATTCGCTATCCGTGAAGGTGGACGTACTGTTGGATCAGGACGTGTTGCTACAATCATCGAGTAATACAATCTGAAAATAGATTTGTTATCGCAAGATAACTTGTGTCCAAACGTAAGATACCCCAGAAACCTTGTGTTTCTGGGGTTTTTCTGTACTCTAAGAAAAGAATTGTTTGTAAAATTATCAGATTAGAAACAGTGAAACGTTTATCAGAAAGATGAAATACGGATAAATTTAAAATTGAAAAATCAGTCTAGCGGTGCCAAAACGGTGCCAAAAAGAAACTCCTGCGAATATTTGCTATTCACAGGAGTAATTTTTTTACCAGCCTTTGATCTGTTTGATCTGTTCAGCACGTTCCGGATCACGATGATATTGCAGTTTCAGACGGATCGTTTCCACAACTTCCTGTCTGGCTTCATCATCAAGCTGATAGAACGATGTGAGCAGATTATCTACATCAGGCATACTGTTCTTACCGAAAAGATACATCAACGGGTACATAGAATTTTTTAAATAAGTCTTTACACGGCTTGCGTCTAATGCTCCGTTCAAACCGTCTGGAAGTGTAGGATAAATCTCTTCTTCCTTAATTGTGCCAGAAAATGGACTGGCAGAACATATCTCATTCACATCAATTTGTAATTCATTTGCAAGTCTTAAAGCAAAATCAAATCGAATATTGGAATCTTTTTGAATAATTGAATATAAGGTTGTGGCACTGATTCCGGTTGCCTTTGCAATTTTACGGACATTTGTGCCTTTTTCATCAAGATATTTCTTTAAATTTTTACCGTCACCCATAGAATCCTCCTTTTTCATATATTGCAAAATTACGAAAAACATAAATCTATAGAATATCATAGCACAGACCTGGAATAAAATAAAGAGAAAATAATATACGAAGATCGTAAAAATATGTTTACGAAATATTGACAATGAAATAAATACATGATATTATCAATTTACGAAAATCGTACAGATATAGAAATACAGTAAACGTATTCTGTATCTGGAGAGGAAAGGAGGATGCAGTATGGCAAGCTACAATTATATGATGAGTGCTGATGAAGTGGCACAGGAATTAAACTGCTCAAAATCTTATGCTTATAAACTGGTGAAAGCTATGAATAAGGAACTGGCTGCACAGGGATATATTACGATGGCTGGAAGAATACCAAAGGCGTTTTGGGCAAAAAAGATGTATGGCTATGAAATAGCAGGAAATTAAGGAGGATTAATATGGCTTACAGAGAAAAAGACACAAAAAAATGGACAGCCCAGTGGTTTGAGACAAATGTTATGGGTGAGAAGAAAAAACGCAGAAAGCGTGGATTTGAAACAAAGCGAGAAGCATTGGAGTTTGAACGAAGTAAAAAGTTGAGCACTGAGCGAAGTATGGATATGAAACTGAGCGATTTTATTGAGATTTATTTTTCAGACAAACAGAATGACCTAAAAGATCGAACAATCAAAAATAAAAGATATATGATGCAACAGCATATCGTTCCATACTTTGGAAATCAGATGATGAGTGAGATCAAGGCTTCACAGATTATTCAGTGGCAGAATGAAATTCAGAAAAAAGGATATTCAGATTCTTATCTGAGAATGATTCAGAATCAGTTGACCAGTCTGTTTACACATGCAGCTAAAATATATGATTTGCCAGTTAATCCATGCAAGAAAGTGAAACGAATGGGAAATTCGGATTCGAGAAGTTTGAACTTCTGGACACTGGACGAGTACAAACAGTTTATACAGACAATGGAGCCGGGAACAAGATATTATCTTATATTTGAGATGCTGTTCTGGACTGGGTGCAGGATTGGGGAGCTGCTTGCGATTACAAAAGCTGATATCAATTTTGAAAAGAATCAGCTTAGTATCAATAAGACTTATTACCGAACAGGAATGCAGGATATTATCACAGAACCAAAAACAAAACAGTCCTTTCGAACAATCGAAATTCCAGAATTTTTGAAAGAGGAAATTAAGGAATTTGTAGATGGTCACTACGGAATGCCGGATACAGAAAGATTGTTTTCAGTTGTTCAGGAAGCGGTACAGCATAAGATGAAACGGCAGATTGAACTGGCAGGAGTAAAGAAAATCCGAGTGCATGATCTCAGACACAGTCATGTGGCTTATCTCATTGAGAAAGGTGTAGAACCGTTACTGATCCGGGACAGATTGGGTCATAAAGATATTCGTATCACATTGAATACTTATGGACATCTTTATCCAAATCAGCAGAGGAAGATTGCAAATCTGCTGGATAATGAAAATGCAGTTACCGGATTGGGAGAAGAAAGAGATGAATGTTGAAAAGGCAAAAGAAAAAGCCCAGATAAATAATCTGAGCAAGTTCTCTGATAATCAGATTAACTGATATACCATCTTGGCAGATTCAGTATATCACGAATCGAGAAATACGACAATTCCCGAATATCTGTTCATCAGAGACTTGCCCGGAAGGGCAGGAGGAGATGATGGAATGAATATGAATGAAAAAAACAAAATTAAGAATTGCAGAATAGAACCAAAACTGAAACTGATCAATATGGATTCAGTAGAGGTGGAACAGGTAGAATGGCTGCTTTATCCGTTTATTCCTTATGGAAAAGTGACCATTATACAGGGAGATCCGGGAGAAGGAAAGACAACAATGGTACTTCAGATTATTGCAAAACTGACCAGAGGAGAGCCGATTCTTCCTGTTACTGATACAACAAAAGAAAAACGAAGTGATGAAGTCGGTAGTGAGAATGAAGATCTAGATGCCAAAGATAATATTCAGGAACAGTCTTCTATGTCACCTGTAAATGTGATTTATCAGACAGCGGAAGATGGTCTAGGAGATACTATCAAACCCAGATTACTTGCTGCAGGTGCAGATTGTTCGAGGGTGCTGGTGATTGATGACAGTGACCAGCCACTGACAATGGCAGATGCCAGATTAGAAGAAGCAATCGTGCAGACAAAAGCCAAAATGGTTGTTCTTGATCCGATTCAGGGATTCCTGGGAGCAGAGGTAGACATGCACAGGGCAAATGAGATCAGGCCATTGATGAAGCGTGTCGCAGTGCTGGCAGAAAAATATCACTGTGCAGTCATTTTAATCGGTCATATGAACAAAAACAGTAACGGCAAATCTTCTTATCGAGGACTTGGCTCCATTGATTTTCAGGCTGCTGCAAGAAGTGTCCTGATTGTCGGGCGAGTGAAAGATGAACCAGAAGTAAGAGTGGTATGTCATACGAAGAGTTCTCTTGCACCGGAAGGAACGTCCATTGCATTCAGACTGGATAAGAATAATGGCTTTGAATGGATTGGAGAATATGATATCAGTGCCGATGAACTTCTTAATGGAGACGGCAGAGGGCAGAAAAGTCGGAAAGCAAAAGAATTTCTCCTTGAAATACTGGCAAATGGAGGAATGACTCAAAAGAAAATTGCAGAAGAAGCCGAAACCAGAGGAATAAAAAGTAAAACGTTATGGAATGCCAAACGGGAACTTGAAATTGATTCTGTAAAACGTGGAAAGCAATGGTATTGGATGCTGCCAGAATAAAAATGGAAGATGGCAAGATTACCATTTCTTAAGAAGAGGGAATCTTGCCACCTTGAAAGGAGAACAGATGCAAAATAAAAATGTACAGATTCCATACGAGTTATTTTTTCAACTCCTGCAATATTTTTTGATGGATAACTACGATGGCGAAGAAATAATCCGGTTGGGATTGGAGAAAAAACTGGATGCAATGGTGAATCGTGAAGTGTATAGCAAATCCAAAACAGCACCAACGGAAGAAGAAAGGGAAAAGTTCCGGCAGGAATATCTGGACAGACGGGGAATACCGGAGAACTTTCGATGGTAAAGGTTCTTTCTGACTACTTTATTACAGGAGCGTGTCACGCACCTGTAGATAGCAGACAAGTAGAAAGCTGGTAAGATGTAGCCGGGAGTTTGTTGGTGGAGAAGAGAATTTTCAAAAGGGAGCCCTGATTCAGGGCGTCCCTGCGGAAACGCTAAATGAAAGGAGAATGGCATAATGCGAGAAGGAAGATTAGGATATAACAGTTATAACAAAAGATATGGATTATTATCATCAGATCTATGGATTGATACAGGATTTCACTGTGGAGAATGCCTGGAAGTGTTGCTTGATGATGAATGGGTTCAGACTAGAATGGAAATGAATCCTGCAAGAGAATGGCATCTTGTAGGAACACCGTATTGTGGTGATCTGGAATATATCCGGGCAAGGATACCGGGATAATTCAGCCATACAAGTAACGCAGGAGTGAACCGACCAACGGGAGGAATAGCCCCCGGCAGGGCGCAAGGGTACTTTTGATGGACGGTACGGCTGTCGAAAGTGCTTTTGCGTTACTTTTGACAAAAGTAACAAAACCGCCGTATCCGGCGAAAGTTTCTTAATATCGCTATTACTGGCGTGAATAAAAATTATGTGCCATATCTAGCACTTGATTAGAAAAGAGGTGAGAAACATTATGATAAAACGAACAATTAGCGGTATGATTGGGAAAGGTTCTCTGGCTCATAACAGGAGAGAGTTTTTCGCAGAGAATGTAGACCCAGACAGAGTACAATTAAATATTTGTTACCAGAATGAAAATCTGAAAGAAGTTTACAAAGAGTTATTTGATGATGCTGTGGAGAGATACAATACCGGGAAAAGAAAAGACCGGAAGATTACAAATTACTATGAAAAAATCCGGCAGGGAAAACAGGAAAAGTTGTTCCATGAAGTGATTTTCCAGATTGGAAACCGAGAAGATATGGCTGTTGGAACAGAAGCAGGAAATCTGGCTGTAAACGTACTGGATGAGTATGTAAAAGATTTCCAGAAACGGAATCCGACACTTCGGGTATTTAGTTGCTATTTGCATCAGGATGAGGCTACTCCACATCTTCATATTGACTTTATTCCTTATGTGACGGGCTGGAAAGGAAAAGGAATGGATACCAGAGTTTCGCTGAAACAGGCATTAAAAGGTCTTGGATTTCAAGGTGGAAATAAGCATGATACGGAGCTGAATCAGTGGATAAATCATGAAAAAGAAGTACTGGCAGAGATTGCAAGGCAGTATGGAATTGAATGGGAACAGAAAGGTACTCATGAGGAACATCTGGATGTCTATAACTTCAAGAAAAAAGAACGGAAAAAGGAAGTACAGGAATTGGAGCAGGAAAAAGAGCATCTAACTGCTGAAAAAGAAGAATTAACAGCACAAATTGCAGAATCCAGAGCAGATATCCAGAATTTAAAAGACGATAAGGAACAGGCAATCAAGGCGAAGCAAGAAGCAGAACAAAAGGCAGGGAGCGCAGAAAAAGAACTAAAAAGCCTGGAAGATCGCAGAGAACAGCTACAACCGATTATGGATAGTGTGAGCAAAGAAATCAAAGAATATGGAACAGTTAAAATGTTACTGCCGGAGGCGGGCACGCTAGAACGGGCAGTAACCTATCGAGACAAAAAAATTAAACCACTGTTTCTTCAAATAAAGAATAAGGTTGCTGTAATGGCGGCTCAGGTTAAAGAACTCACGAAAGAGGTGGAAGGGTGGAAGAAAAAATATCAAAAGGTGAAACAGAAATATAATGCTATTCAGAGAGAACTGGATGATATACGTAAAGACAATCAGAAATTGTCAGAAGAAAAAGATATATTACAAGGTGTTTCTGATAGGTATGATCGTGTTGTGCGTGTTCTTGGAATAGAAACTGTAGATACAGCAGTACAGCAGGATATTCAAAACGAGAAAGTCCTGGAAGAAAAGCGACGGATGGAGCAAATGCCGAAGGGAAATATTCATGAAAGATTGGCATGGGGAATGAAAAAAAGCGAGATGGAGAATCAGCAGCGTAAGAAAACTAAATCAAAAAACAGAGAAATGGAGAGATAAGATTATGGAAACACACATTTATGATGAAAAGAACGGATTAAGCTATACTTTGCATGGAGATTATTATTTGCCGAATTTGGTATTGAATGAAGAAAAACCGATATATGGGAAATATGGAATGCTGCGAAAACAGTTTCTGAAGGAACACAGATTAGCAAAATATCAATATTTGTTGTTGACTGGAAAGCTGACGGAACACCTGAATCAGATTGATCAGGAGAGCAGAGAACAGGTGGAAATGCTTATGGAACAGATGGCAGAAAAACAGGGTGTAACTGAAGAATTAAAGGTACAGAACCAGACGAAGTGGGTTAGGCTGATGAATAATATAAAAGCCAGTGCAGAAGAAATGGTGTTGAGAGAAATACTTTATATATAAGTATTGGTTGTAAAGGACTGAACAGGAAAAGTATAATACTATCCGGCTTATTAAGATTTATTTCACATCTCTTGATTTTTATTACGGTTACTGATATAGTTATTACAGTAACCGTAATAAGGAGGGGATGCTATGAGGGATAATGTGAAAAGTGGTGCACTCACAGAAGTGACATTCTATATTTTGCTTTCACTCTATTCACCTAAACACGGATATGCTGTCATGCAGTTCATTGAAGAAAAAACAGGTGGGCGGCTTTCATTGGGAGCAGGCACTTTATATGGTGCATTAAATTCAATGCAGGAAAAGGGATGGATTGAGCTTTTCGGAGATAGTGAAGGTAGAAAAAAAGAGTATCTTATCACTGTAAAAGGAAAGGAGATAGCTGAAAAAGAACTTATCAGACTTCGTGAACTTGTAGGTATTGCAAGCGGAATTGTAGGAGGTACATTATGAGCAAAAAGTGTTATCGTTTTTTTGGCGGGCTATTGACGGTACAGAAAAACTGGCTGAATAAGATGGCTGAAAAAGGTTATCGCCTTATTCGAACGGGAAAATTACTCTATGAATTTGAAAAATGTAAGCCAGGTCAAGTTCAATATTGCGTGGAGTTTATAGGACAAAAATCAAAAGCTAATGCTGAAGATTACCATGATTTCTTGGAAGAAATGGGATATTCCGTATTCTATAAAAATATCAATCTTAATTATTCTGTTGGTAAAGTTCGCTGGCGTCCGTGGGCTGAAATTGGCGGTCGTATTGCAACAAACACTACAACATTTAACAGGGAATTGCTGATTGTAGAAAAAGAAAATGATGGAAAACCTTTTGAACTTCATACGTCCTATGAAGATAGGGCAAATTATTACAGTAATTTGCGAAATCCCTGGCTTTTATTAATGCTTATGCTCGTGGCATTTGCTACCGTAAATCGGTCTGTTATTTTAGGCATAGTTGCTGTGATTTTTCTAATCCCTGTCATTATATACCAGTTGCAAATTATGAAAAATAGGCATGAAGCGAAGATGAAGGAGTGGTGATTCAGGATAACAAGGTTGGTTTAGCTGATGCAATGTAATGCACTGTCGTTTGAGGGTTAGTAGCCCGTTCTTAAATTTGTGGGCAGTTTGTTGCTGATGATATAAATATTAGAGAAAATTAATTGAAAGTTAAAAAAAGAAAGTAATAAGTAAACAAAGGCTCAATTGTAAACATGTATTGGGAACGCTATAATGGAAATAAGGACAGGAGGTGCGAACAATGCGTATTGGTGAGCAGATAAAAAACTATCGAAAAACTGAGGGATTAACACAAGAACAGGTGGCAAATTATCTGGGTGTTTCTACTCCTGCGGTAAATAAATGGGAAAAGGGAAATACATATCCGGATATCTCATTACTTCCAGCTTTGGCACGATTATTGAAAATTGATATGAATGAATTGTTTTCGTTTCGTGAAGAATTGACCGAAAAAGAGATTGGACAATTTGTGAATGAACTTTCGGAAGTTTCATTGGACAGCTTTACAGAGGCTTTCGAGATGGCATCTCGTAAAATACAGGAGTATCCTCATTGCGACTTATTAATATATACGATCGCAACCGTTCTGAACGGATCTTTGACTTTGTCAGATCTTAATGGCGAAGAACGAATGGAATATAATAAAGCTATTATTGAGTGGCTGGAACGAACAGCAGACAGTCAGGATGAAAGAGTGAGAAATTCAAGCGTTTTTATACTTGCAACAAAATATGTCCAAATGGAGAAATATGAAGAAGCAAATGCCCTTTTGAAAAAAATTCCTGATACTGTAATTGATGCAACGATTATGAAAACAAGTGTATTAGCACATCAGGAAGGAACAGACACTGCTGCGTTATTCCTGGAAGGGAAACTGCTACAGGCAGTTGTCAATATTCAAAGCTACTTGTATAAGTTAATTGAAATGGAAGAAGAAACAGGAAATCATGATAAAGCAGAGAGAATTGCTGAGATTACAGATCACATGATATCGTTGTTTGGACTATGGAATTACGGCAACACAGTGCCATATCTGCTGATTGCTGGATATCGAAAAGATGTAGAAAAATGTGTTCAGTTAATTAAGCAATTATTAAGTGAATCACAGAAGCCTTGGAATATGACACAATCCCCTTTGTATTACAGGTATGAAGATACTGCACAGGGAAAAGCCTTTTCGGGAGTTGGAAAAAATTTTGTTCGTGAATTGTATTCGGAAATTGAAAATAAGAAAGAGTATGAATTCTTGAGAGGGAATAAGGAACTCGAATTAATTTTTGAGGAACACTTGAAATAGGTTGTAAAAATGTATGGAAATAGATATAGTTGAGAAAGAAGAAAATTTTTGACATTTCCACAGATGCGTGCTAATATGATTATAGAAAAAGAGTGCTACCGATAGACGGTTAGTCCGTTTTACTATTTAGAATATCATCAAAGATAACCGCTTAGTTTACCAGACCAGGGCGGTTATTTTTGTGGTTTATGATTATCTTTGCCTAATGTATATCCGATACTAAAGCAGGTTAAGCCGAAGCTCACTACTGCTATGAAGTCAATAATACTCATTGGCTTAGCCCTCCTTTCCAATGGATTCCTTTACAGGTTTCTATGTAATCAGAGGGTCACAGTCCCTCTGGAGAAGGACTAACCGCCTACCGTTATGGTAGCACCCATGTTTCGATTATAACAGTTAAAAATTACCGGTGCAATATAAAGTTGGTAGAGAAGTATCTAGTATCTACAGAAGAAAATCGGTTTGAGTATTCTCCGGTGCCAAAACGGTGCCAAGAAATCAGGCAAATCAAAATAGGTGGTGCAATTCAGCCGTTTTTCACTGTATTTTGGAGAGAAAACCATAAAAAATATGAGGTAAAACGGGATTAAAGTATCGTGAAGGTGGACGTACTGTAGGATCAGGACGTGTTGCTACAATCATCGAGTAATACAATCTGAAAATAGATTTGTTATCGTAAGATAACGTTGTGTCCAAACGTAAGATACCCGTAGAACTTCGGTTCTACGGGTTTTTCTGTTGCCTGGAAATATATAAAAGAGCGGAAAAGAATAACGAACAGTATAGAAAAACGGTTGCCGGGAGAGTGTCCTGACAACCGCTTGTGATAACAGAATGATAACAAAATTCTGAAAGTTGATTGACAAATTTGAAATCAATGCTATACTACCACTATAATTAAGTTAGCAATAGGTTCTGGTTCGATTCCAGATATCGCCACCATATTAGGAATTCTTTTGAGTTCTATGATTTCGGGAATAGTATATGACATCGAAAAGTGCATTTACAAGAAAGGAATTGATATTATGAAAAAAGAAATCTTATTAGTAGGTCTGGGTATTTGCGGCGATATGGTGTAATGGTAGCATGGAATAATAAGCAATTCCCCCAGACCACCAAAAATAAAGGGCTCTTCGTGAGCTCTTTTTCTTATGCACAAAATTAAGTCAGATCATATGTCTTGATGTCATTGCCTTCAGTGCCCTTCTTAACGATAGTATGGCAACCTATCGTAGTTCCCATAGCACGCAGTTTCCATTCTTCCTGGGTAGCGTTGAGCTTATCCAGTTCTTCTTGTCTTTTATCTTCATCTTCAATAGCTAATATTTCAGCTTTTTCCTTTTCATAGACACTTTTAAATTGACACCATTTCCTGAAAAAGTCCTGCATTGTAGGATTATCAAAAGTCAGTGAAATCTTCTGATCAGGTGTCTCGGCAAGTGAGAGGTTCACTGAATCATCAATGGAAAACAACAGAGAGAGTACATCTCCGACTGTTTCAATATTAAAATCCAGAAAAACACTTACATTTAATCCCAGTGCAGTTGCTATCTTTTCTAACTGATCCGGTTTTGGATTTCGGATTCCAAGTTCATATTTTCTGATCGTACCTACGTTAATGCCGGACAGCTCGGCTAACTGTATCTGACTGTATCCTCTGAATTCCCGGTATGACCGGATTTTTTTACCTACCATAACATGCTGCCTCCTTAATAATATTTGTGCTTCTATTCTAGCACAAAAGTGAATGATACAAAAGAGTGAGATTTAACAAATTGCTGATACGCAAGCAATATGCATGGAATTGAAAAAATAAATTCGCAAATGTTTATTGACAAATTCACAAAAGTGAATTATTATAAGAGAACAACAAAAGAGTCACAAAAGTGACTGGAAAGGAGGACGCTATGAGAACTAATTATATGATGAATGTTGATGATGTCATGGAAGAATTAGGTGTGAAACGCAGTAAAGCATATTCTATTCTGAAGCAGCTCAATGATGAACTGGCAAAGGAGGGATATGTAGCAGTTCGTGGAAAGATTCCACGTCCCTACTGGGAAACAAAATTTTATGGATGCTCTCAGAGAGCAGTATGAAGGAGGATTTAAGATGTCAGCTTACAAGGACAAAACACAGGGAACCTGGTATGTGAGTTTCCGTTATATTGACTGGACAGGAAAGAAAACGCAGAAGCTGAAAAGAGGGTTCAAGACAAAGAAAGAAGCATTGAATTATGAAAAGGAATTCATAAGAAAGACTGCGGCGGATATGAAAATGGAGATGAACAGTTTTATTTCAGTCTATTTTGAAGATAAAAAGAATGAACTGAAAGAAAATTCAATCCGTAATAAGCAGCACATGATGAACAAGCACATTGTTCCATATTTTGGAACAAGAAAAATGAATGAGATTACACCAGCAGAGATTATCCAGTGGCAGAATACCATTCAGGAAAAAGGATACAGCAAGACTTATGAGCGTATGATCCAAAATCAGTTAAATGCACTGTTTAATCATGCACAGAAAATTTACAATCTGAAGGAAAATCCATGTAAGAAAGTAAAAAAGATGGGGAAATCGGATGCAAATAAGCTGGAATTCTGGACGAAAGCAGAATATGACAGATTTATTGCCGGGATTGAGCCGGGGAGTGAAGATTATCTGATATTTGAAATTCTGTTCTGGACAGGAATCAGGGAAGGAGAACTTCTGGCATTGAGTCTTTCAGACTTTGATATGAGTGGTAATCTTTTGCATATCAATAAGACTTATAACCGGATCAGGAAAAGAGATGTGATTGATACTCCAAAAACAGAAAATTCAGTCCGTACCATTGATATTCCTAATTTTCTTAAAGAAGAGGTGCAGGAGTATGCGAAGAAGCATTATGGATTTCCGGAAAATCAGCGGTTATTTCCGATTGTGGCGAGAACACTGCAGAAACGGCTCAAGAAATATGAAGCATTGACCGGTGTAAAACCAATCAGAGTGCATGATATCCGTCACAGCCATGTAGCATATCTGATTTATCAGGGTGTAGAGCCACTGATCATCAAGGAAAGACTGGGGCACAAAGATATTCAGATGACATTAAACACTTATGGTCACCTGTATCCGTCACAGCAAAAAAAGGTAGCTGAGATGTTGGACAACAAACGTTAAATAAGGAGGAAAAGACACATGAAAACAAAGAAAGTAGTCAGAAAAATATTTGATACGCTCAATTATAGTAAGAAGCTGAAGATAAGTTCCATTTTACCGGATCGAGATTCGGATTATGCGATTCTTCTTGAATTAGAGGATGGAAGCAAATTTGAAATTATCATTATCCCAACAAGGAGATTTGTGTAAGGAGTGGAGCTATGACTACTGACAGACAAAAAGAAAAAGCCCAGACAAAATATCTGAGCAAGTTCTCTGATAATCAGATTCACTGATATACCATCTTGGCAGATTTAGTATATCACGAATTGAAAGATACAACAATTCCCGAATATCTGTTCATCAGAGACTTGCCCGGAGGGGCAGGAGGTAGAAGTGACATTATTTGAACAGGTAAAAGAATGTGTGACAGCCAGACAGGCTGCGGAGCATTACGGGATTAAAGTAAAAAGAAATGGAATGGCGTGTTGTCCGTTTCATAAAGACCGACACCCAAGTATGAAGGCAGATAAAATATATCACTGCTTTGCATGTGGAGTGGGCGGTGATGCGATAGATTTTACAGCAAGGTTATTTGGAATATCACAGTATGAAGCTGCGAAAAAGCTGATAGAAGATTTTGGACTGGATATAAAAGTCGAAGACAGAAACAAATACAAAAGGACGCACCAAAGCAGGAATACTTTGATATCAAAGAAACCTAAAGTTCTGATGATCAGAGAAAAACTGGAGCAGTGGTTGAAACATGCAACTGACGTGCTGATCAGATATCTGAAATGGATTCAGTTCTGGAAAGAGTTTTACAGACCAGAACCGGAAGAAGAATGGCACGAATTATTTACGGAGGCATTGGCAAATGAAAGAAAGATAAATGACTATCTGGACGTGCTGATGTTTGGAACAGGAGAAGAGATTGTAGAGTTTTTCAAGACGAAGAGAAGGGAGGTTGAAAAAATTGAAGAAAGAATTAACGAATATCAGCGAGGAGTCCTTGATGGAATTAGAAGATATTGTGAACGAGGAGATGCTTACAACAGAAGATGTCAATGATATGTTGGAGCATACGGATAAAGGAAGAACAAAGCAGACAATCAGAAATTGTGTAACCGTATTACAAAAAGATCCAGTGCTGAAAAAAGCGATTAAACGAAATGAGCTTTCTGGAAGAATGGACATTGTGAAAGAGGTGCCTTGGGAACGGAGAAATAACAGTTCTACGGTTACAGATACTGATGAAAATAATCTGAAAATGTATCTGGAAGAAAATTATGAACTGACAAGTGAGCGTGTGATCAAAGCAGGAGTAGATATTGTTTCCAATGAAAATAAATATCATCCAATTAGAGATTATCTGGAAAGTCTGGTCTGGGACGGGATTCCAAGAATAGAAAATATGCTTCCGCATTTCCTGGGAGCAGAAAAGAGTAAATACACAATCGGAGTAATGAAAATGCATATGCTGGCAGCGATTTCAAGAATTTATGAACCGGGAATAAAGTATGATATTATGCTGTGTCTGGTTGGAAGTCAGGGAGCCGGAAAGTCCACATTTTTCAAATATCTAGCGATAAAAGAAGAATGGTTCAGCGACAATCTGGATCATTTGGATGATGAAAATATTTACAGAAAACTGCAAAATCACTGGATTATCGAAATGGGAGAAATGAAGGCAACTATCACAGCAAAGAATATTGAACAGATAAAATCGTTTCTGAGCAGACAGAAAGAAACTTATAAAGTACCTTATGAAGTTCACCCAGAAGACAGACCGAGACAGTGTGTATTTTGCGGTACTTCAAATGATCTGAATTTCCTTCCGCTGGACAGAACCGGAAACAGAAGATTTGCTCCGGTGATGACAGATATGTCGAAAGCAGAAGTTCATATTCTGGACAATGAGGCAGAGAGCAAAGCCTATATCGAACAGGCCTGGGCGGAGGCAATGGTACTGTATCGACAGGGAAATGTGTTCTTAGGATTTACAAAGGAAATTGAGGAAGAGGCAAAGCGTCTGCAGAAAGAATTTATGCCGGAAGATACCAATGCCGGAATCATACAGGCATTTCTTGATGACTACGATGACGATTATGTATGTACAAGAATTCTGTTCGATGAAGCGCTACATCGAACCGGAGAAATGAAACAGTGGGAAGGTAAAGAAATTGCCAATATTATGAACAATGCGATTGTAGGCTGGAAACCACATGGTACACATCGATTCGGAAAGGAATATGGAATACAGCGGTCATGGAAACGGATGGAAGATTCGGTGAAGAAAGATAAAGACGGCTTTATGGAAGTACCGGAACAGTTGGAAATACCGTTTGAGTAAAGATTATTGTAAACGATGTAAACGGAACTTGAAGAAAAAACTTAAAACGTTAACTTTTAAAATCTTTTGAACTCCGTTTACAAATTCCGTTTACAGACTGGAAAGGAGCAGAAAATGATGAAACAGGGAAGATTAGGATATAACAGTAGCAATGGTAGATATGGATTATTAGCATCGGATTTATGGATTGATACAGGATTTCACTGTGGAGAAGGACTGGAAGTGCTGGTAGATGATGAATGGGTACAGACCAGAATAGAGATGAATCTGGCAAGAGAATGGTATCTGGTGGGAACGCCTTATTGTGGAGATTTGGAATATGTGCAGGCGAGGATACCAGAATAAACAGATCTATGATCCACTTCGGTCGGTGCAGAACAGACGTCCATAAGGAAGTTATGCCCCCGGCAGGGCGCAAGGGGACTTTTGATGGACGGTACGGCTGTCGAAAGTGCTTTTGCGTTACTTTTGACAAAAGTAACAAAACCGCCGTATCCGGCGAAAGTTTCTTAAATATCGCCATGTCTGGCGTAAATAAAAATTATGTGCCATATCTGGCACTCAAACAGAAAAGAGGTGAGAAAATTTATGATGAAACGAACAATCAGTGGCATGATCGGAGCCGGTTCACTGGCTCATAACAGACGGGATTTTGTAGCAGAAAATGTAGATCCGGACAGAGTACAACTGAACATTTGTTATAAGAATGAGAATCTGAAGGAAGTTTATAAAGAGCTGTTTGACGATGCGGTTGAGAGATATAATGTCGGGAAAAGAAAGGACCGGAAAATTGCAAATTATTATGAAAAAATCCGACAGGGCAAACAGGAGAAGTTATTTCATGAAGTGATATTCCAGATTGGTAATTGTGAGGATATGGCAGTGGGAACGTCAGAAGGAAATCTGGCTGTAAGGGTACTGGGCGAATATGTGAAAGACTTCCAGAAACGGAATCCGACACTTCGGGTATTTAGCTGCTATCTGCATCAGGACGAAGCTACTCCGCATCTGCATATTGACTTTGTTCCTTATGTGACCAACTGGAAGGGAAAAGGAATGGATACCAGAGTTTCACTGAAGCAGGCATTGAAAAGTCTTGGATTTCAAGGTGGAAATAAGCATGATACAGAACTGAATCAGTGGATAAATCATGAAAAGGAAGTGCTGGCTGAAATCGCAAAACAGCATGGAATTGAATGGGAACAGAAAGGCACACATGAAGAACATCTGGATGTTTACAATTTCAAGAAAAAAGAACGCAAAAAGGAAGTGCAGGAACTGGAGCAGAAAAAAGAAAATCTGACAGTGGAGAATGAAGGATTGACTTCTCAGATTGCAGAAGCAAGGGTAGATATTAAGCTACTGGAAGAAGAAAAAATTCAGTTTCAGAAAGATAAAGAGATAGCGGAAAAACGTGCGGAGAAAGCAGAAACGGAATTGAAAAAACTTGAAGACAGAAGAGAATTCCTGCAACCAGTGATGGATAATGTCAGTAAGGAAATAAAAGAATATGGAATGATCAAAACATTTCTGCCGGAAGCTACAGCATTGGAACGTGCGGTAACTTACCGGGATAAGAAAATAAAACCATTATTCATTGAAATGAAAAACAAAATCGGTGCGATGGCTGCACAGGTGAAAGAACTCACAAGAGAAAGAGATAGTTGGAAAAGTAAGTTTCAGAAGAAAAAGCAAGAGCATGAAAAAACAAAAAAGGAACTGGCAGAAGTTCAGAAAGATTATCAGAAATTGTCTGGTGAGAAAGAAATACTGCAGGGAATTGCAGACAGATATAACCGACTTTTACGCATGTTGGGGAAAGATATGGTAGAAAGACTGGTACAGGACGATATACGAATCCAGGAGGAACTTGAAGCGAGAAAACAGAAAGAGCAGATGCCGAAAAAAATAGGTGACCGCATACAATGGGCAAGAGAACGAAGTGAAGAATACAATGCACAGATAAAGAAGAACAAAACAAAATACAGAGGAATGGAGTTGTAAGGATATGAAGAAACAGATTTATGATGAAAAGAATGGACTGAGCTACACATTGTATGGAGATTATTATTTTCCAGACCTGGAAATCAATGAGGAAGAACCTACATATGGGAAATATGGAATAATGCGAAAACAGTTTTTGAAGGAACACCGGAGTGCCAGGTATCAGTATCTGGTACTGACCGGGAAATTGACGGAGCATCTGAATCAAGTCGATAAAGAAACAAGAGAAAAAGTTGAGATGCTGGTGGAACAGATGGCTGAACGGTGGGGCGTGACGGAAGAACTGAAGTTGCAGGATCAGATGGAATGGGTGAGGATGATGAATAATATTAAGAATGTGGCAGAAGAAATAAGTAAGCAAATAATATTCAAGTAAATATAATAAAATATTGAGTTATTTTTTCTCTTTTGGTATGATAAAGATGAATATCTATGCAGAAAAGAAGGGAAAGAAAATGTCATATGATTTTGAAAATAAAAAGATAAATGCAAATGTACGCACTGGTGAGTTATTTCAAATTCATGGAATGCAAGATTATTATTTAGGAGTAACATTTAGATACCATGCAAAAACTTGGAATGGATGCGTGCCTATAAAATCAAAATATCAGGGGACAGATATACCACGTACATATGAAGATGTAAAAGAGTGGGTATTACAATGTTACACGGAATTGGATCCAGGAAGAAATGATGTATGGCAAAATGAACAACGGCATTATTGGGAAAATAGACAGGCTTTTGATACGCAAGCTGTTTTTGATGCACTAAATGGGAATGATGTTATGACTAAATGGCAGTGTAGAAAATGTGGTCCGGTACCACAAGCAAATCCACAACCTGCAGCAAGAATAAAAAAACTGCGCGAAAGTGGGTACTATATTGCGACTATGAAAAAAGATTGTCCGACGTGTGGGAAAAAGGAATTTTATGATTTATTAATTAGACTTCCTCGAAAAGCAGCGGATAATGAAAAAAGATTTTCTATTTCTACAAGCCTTCAGAATAAAATAAAAAACGTTTTACCATTAAAAGATGCTTGTTTTGATTCACCACAGACTGCTTCAGAATTGGTTATAGATCATAAATTCCCTTCTTCACGTTGGGTAAATGGAGAAACCGTGAATGAAACAAATATGTCAGAAGAAGAAATAAAGAAAAAGTTTCAATTATTGACAAACCAGACAAATCTTCAAAAAGAAAGATATTGTAAAAAATGTGTATCGGAAGGAATAAGAGGAGACTTTTTTGGGATAAAATGGTTTTATGAAGGCGATGAACAGTGGAGAGGATCATCAAAAGCTGATGAGAATGGTTGTATCGGTTGCTGTTGGTATGATTTAATAGAATGGAAAAATCAATTTAACAAATATTTGAAAGAAAAAGAATAAAATATATTGAAAAACGAACGTATGTTTGGTATGATGAAAGCGTGCTAGCATATGTAGGTTTTTGTATATTCAAATTTAGGAAAGGAGAGGGCGCAATGATAAAAACAGTTGGAAGTATATGTTCAGGAATAGAAGCAGCTTCCGTTGCTTGGAAGCCACTAGGGTTAGATTTTAAATGGTTTTCAGAAATTGCACCATTCCCATCAAGAGTATTAAATGAAAAATTTCCACAGATAATAAATCTGGGGGATATGAATAACATTCCGGAAGAATTGATAAACGAAAATATATGTGCACCAGACCTTATATGTGGAGGAACACCTTGCCAAGCATTTTCATTGGCAGGTGGAAAAAGAGGGTTGAATGATGAAAGAGGAAATCTGACATTAAAGTTTGTTGATATAATAGAAGCAAATGATAAAGTTAGAAAAGAGAGAAAGCAAAATCCAAGTATCGTATTTTGGGAAAATGTTGAAGGAGTTCTTACGGATAAAACAAATGCATTTGGATGTTTGATTTCATCATTAGCCGGTTTAGATAAAGCAGTTGAAATGAAGAAATGGCCTAATGCAGGAATATTAGAAGGGGAAAAAAGAAATGTTGCTTGGAGAGTTTTAGATGCTAAGTATTTTGGCTTGCCACAGCAAAGACGAAGACTATATGTTTTGGCTGGAGGAAAAGACTTTCACCCAGAGGAGATTTTATTTGAACTGCATAAGGGTGAGTTTGTAGAGTATCCAACAGGAGATTTAACATTTGAAAAAGAAGGACATTCTTTTGAAGTGTTTCGAGAATATTCAGATTGCCTATATTCAGCTTATGGAACAAAGTGGAATGGTAATGCAGCAGCATATAATGGATCATTGTTTGTTGTTCAGGACGAAAAAATAAGAAGACTTTCGCCACTTGAATGTGAGAGGTTAATGGGCTTCCCGGATGAGTATACTAATATTAAAGGCGCAAAACGAACGAATAGATATCAAGCTATAGGTAATTCGTGGGCCGTTCCAGTGGTGCAATGGATCGGAAAAAGATTAGTTTCATATGAATTAACAGAGAGCATCTATAAAGAAAAGAAAAAATATATTGATGAATCGATGATTAATGAGTATCAAAATGCTATTTTATATGATTTCAGTAAAGGAATTATTGATGTTGGAGCGATGAAGCTTAATTGTACTGAACAGCCAGAAAAATGTGAATTTAGATCATTAAAAGACATTATTTCTGGGGATGCACCTAAAGAAATTTTTATTTCACCAGTTGGGTGTTATGGAATTATCCGTAGAAAACAGGAAAGAAATTTGAGCATTAATAGTAGGTTGGAAAAAGCATTACTTAAAGGTGCTAGTGGAATGACAAAAGAAGAGATAGAAAAACGATCTCGGATACAAAAAAGAGGAAAGCATAGTCAAGATAATAAAAAATTAGCCTATGCTTAAAATTAAAATAAGGCATATATTGAATTGACAAAAGATGTTGTAAATTTGATGTATGTCTTATTTATTTATAAAGAGATTTTGAAGAATAAGTAGGAGGAAAAACATGAGTATAGAAGCCGGTGGAGCATTTTCTGGAAAACTTGAAAGCATAGATGGATTAAAATTAAATAATAGAGCGGAAATACATATTAATAAATATTATCAAGGGATAATTACGCTTTATAGAGTTTCAAGAAAAATTGTGAATATGGCGCAAGAAAAGATTGAGTATTTGGTAATTAAACTAGAAAATGAAGAGAAGATAACTGCAATTGGGTTAAATTTTAAATCGGCTTCTGGAGGAGTTAACAATTGTTTTAAACTTGAATTGCAGGCGGATATATTGTTAAAAGGAAAAATGGCTTATGCTAATACTTCTAAATTTCAAGAGATATATTTTGAAATAACGGAAGGAAATGAATTGATAGGTTTATGTCCGTACGATGTAAATAAAAATTATGAAGATATTATATTTTGCCGTAAAATTGATATACCAATCAATGTGGAAAATAGAAGTGTCCAATTGGAAAATGGAGAATTGATATTTGGCGTTTATCCGAAATATCAATATAGTAAAGAAGCGTTGTCCATTGGATTTGCACATCGTATTACATGGAAATTTAATTCAGCCATAGACATAGAAAATATAAGGGAAAATTTGTATATAATAACAAACTTTTTTTCGGTATTGGCAGGAGAAAGTGTTACAATTAATGCTTTGAATTGTGTGGATTGTGATAAGTTGGTAGAAGTTATGGGAATCTGTAATTTTCCAAAAGAAAAATTAAATATATTGAAAAATGATACAATAGATTATACATCTTTTAAAAGAAGCTCCTTATATAAAATAACTGATTTTCAAAATTTAGAACAAGCATTAAGATATTGGTTTTCTAATTACGAAAAGATATATAATGCACAACAAGCATACGGAAGAATTTTGTTGGATGAGGAGGTGAAAATTGTTACAACAAATAAATATTTAGCTGCAATGCAATTGATTGAAGGATACACTCAAGCATACGCAGATGAAGAAAAAGAAATCAAAGAATTTGAGGAAAAAAAGAATGAATTGATTAGTAAACTTGAAAGTAAAGAAGAAAAAGAGTTAGTTGAAAAAGGCTTGGGATATTCAGGTATATCTTTTAGAAAAGCAGTGAAGGATTATTTGCACAAAGGTTATAATCTTTTTGAAGAAATATCTAAAAAGAAATTTGTAGAGAAAAAAGAAAAACTTATAGATGATATAGTGCATGATCGAAATTATTACACGCATTCTTCGAATAGAATATCTGCAATAATGAAATTTGATGATCTGTTAAATGTTTCTAATTTTTGCAAGGAATTATATAGAATTATAACTCTGCGAGATATGGGTCTTGCCATAGAGACTATTAAGCTTAGGTCGAGAAATAATCGAACCTTTTTTGCATTGATGAAAAAAATAATGGACATTGAGATTGAAACTGATGATCTCAAACTTACAGAGTTTGATAAGGCGATGCATTCTTTTTCGGATAGTAAATAGCGTGATAACATCATGATAACAAAATCGCCCAAAACTATACGGACACATCGGAAAATCCGGATTTTCCCACACAAATCACACGAAAAATCACCATTTGCACACCGCAATACATTGGTCTGATATCGCGAGGGTGGACGTATTGTAGGATCAGGACGTGTTGCTACAGTTATCGAGTAATCGTTAATTAGTATAATATCCTAATTTAATATATATTGAGTACCGCAAGGTACATTGTGTCCAAACGTAAGATACCCCGGAACCGTAAGGTTTCCGGGGTATTTTTACGAAAAATATTCATAAAATTTCTGTTTTATGGATTCAGGAAATACCAGAATTCATGCCCCTGGCATACGATATATCTTTCCAGCCATTCATTAAAAGGGATATTAAAACGATCAGTATCTGGAGCTGGATAGCATAGGTAATCGTCTCTGCCTTCTGATACAGCCTGAAGATCCATGGTTATATCGCCGATGTCCTGTAAGCAAAGAACAGGAAGATGATATGTAAACTCCGGATCAGATAAAATAGGCGTACTATTCCAAGATTCCTTTTCTTTGAGCGCTCTTTTTAAAGAATAAATGGTACAGCTGACTAAAGAACTGCCTTCCTCTCCGCAAAAAAGTTCCATGCCATTTGAGCAGGATAAAAAAGCTTTGTATGAGGCAGGAAGTTTCATATTGGGAAAATATTTTTCAAACAGCTGAAATTCTTCAGGTGTTACAGGAGGGTTAAATTTATGAGTTACTTTTATAGGTTCATCGCCTAAATGCCACTGATAGACCCATCCATTATTTTCCATTTCATATTTTAGATTGTTGAAAATTCTGTAGATTGCACGGATGTCTTCCATTACATATATGCTCCTTGATCGATGTGATATTGTAAAGATTCATATGTCTGCTTTATTTGATAACGGAGAGTAATTATAGCATGCTTAAAAGTTTTTTCAATGCTTTTTTGTGCAGAATTTACCAAAACCCTCTCGACTTTACATCACGTTAATGCTATACTTATACAGTTGTTTAACGTTTTAAAGCAAAAAATAAAAGCGAAAATACAGGAAAGAAGATAGAAAATGAAGATCGTTGTATGTATGAAGCAGGTACCGGCAACTTCCAAGGTTGATATCGATCCGGAAACCGGTGCCATGAAACGAATGTCCGGTGAGACAAGGACTAATCCATATGATCTGTTTGCACTGGAAACAGCCCTTGCGATCCGGGAAAAAACAGGCGGAACTGTAACCGTTCTTACTATGGGACCGCCTCAGGCGGAAGAGATGATCCGGGATGCTTATACCATGGGTGCTGATGAGGGCGTGATTCTTTCAGACCGAAAATTTGCGGGAGCGGATGTTCTGGCAACCTCTTATGCGTTAGCACAGGGAATCCAGGTGATCGGCGGTGCAGATCTGATCATCTGCGGAAGACAGACCACAGATGGTGACACAGCCCAGGTTGGTCCGGCCATTGCAGAGCATCTGACCATCCCACATGCTGCATGGGTAGCTGAGATCATGGACGTTAATGAAAAAAGCATTCAGGTCCGTCAGGATCTTGTCAGTGTTTCTCAGGTTTCTGAGATCCCGTATCCATGTCTTTTAACCATTGACAAGGATACCTGCGTGCCACGTCTGCCATCCTATTTATTAAAGAAGGCAACTGCAGACCGTCCGGTACGGATCTTAAGCTTTGAAGATATGCCGGATCAGGATCTGAGCCGTTACGGACTGATCGGTTCCCCCACCTCTGTGGAAAAAATGTTTGCGCCGGAGGAAAGCGAAAAACAGGTTTATCTGGAAGGAACTGCAAAGGAAAAAGCAGACAAGCTTGTTGCTCTCCTGACCGGAAAGAAGATCATATAGGGGGAAGCGGAACATGGAATTTTTAAAATTTGATATAAACAAATGCGTACTCTGCGGAGTATGCGTGGAGAAATGTCCTTTTGGGGCCCTCACCATAGAGGGAAATGGAATTGTTGTAGGCGATGCCTGTCGTATGTGTGGGCTTTGCGTTCGTAACTGCCCGGAGAAAGCCATCCGGTTTGAGCAGAAGGCGAAATCCTTTGACAAGGATAAATGGAAAAACTTTCTTATCTATGTGGAGCAGGAGAGAGGAGAGATCCATCCGGTTACCTTTGAGCTGATCGGAGAAGCAAGAAAGATGGCTGTCAAAGTCGGTTATCAGGTTAACTGTGTGATCGTCGGAGGAAAAGGAACAAAGGAAAATGCGGAAAAGCTTCTGCCGTATGGCGTAGACAATGTGTACGTATATGAGCATGAAGGCTTCGAAGGCTTCCGCGCAGACTGTTATACAGACGCAGTTGCAGACTGTATCGCAGCAAACAAACCAAGCTCTGTGCTGATCGGAGCTACTGCGCTGGGGCGTTCCCTTGCACCGAGGCTTTCCACCAGATTCCATACGGGACTGACTGCAGACTGCACAACTCTGGATATCCGTTCCAACACCGATATGATCCAGATCAGACCGGCTTTCGGCGGAAATATCATGGCTCAGATTGGAATCACCAAATCAAGGCCACAGTTTGCCACGGTCCGTTATAAGGTTATGGACAAGGCAGAAAAAGTAAAAAATCCTCACGGTCAGGTGGTCGTATGTCCGGTAAACGAAAAAATGGCAGATTCCAGGATCAAGATTCTGTCATCCAGGGTCATTGATAAGGTAAAGAGCCTTGAGGAAGAGGATGTTCTGGTAGTAGCAGGCCGTGGTGTCCGAAATGAAAAGGATGTGGAAATGTGCCGGGAACTGGCAGATGCCCTTGGCGGACAGCTTGCCTTCACCCGTCCTATGGTAGAAAACGGATTCGGAGATGTTGCACATCAGATCGGACTTTCCGGAAGAACTGTCCGTCCGAAGCTGATCATCACCTGCGGCGTATCCGGTGCTATCCAGTTTACCTCCTGCATGACAGGATCTGACTGTATCGTAGCGATCAACAATGATCCGGAGGCACAGATCTTTAATGTTGCAGATTACTGCATCGTGGATGATCTGTATCAGGTTGTACCGGAGCTGACAGAGCTGATAAAGAATCGGAAGGAGGATTAAGTCATGGCATATCCCTATAAAAAAATGACTTCAGAAGATTTTGACTACATCCGTTCTGTGACTGCTTCAGATCGTGTATGGGTCGGCGATGAGATTGCAAAAGAATATTATCGTGATGAGATGCCGGAGTACGGAGTTTTTCCTCCGGAGCTTTATGTGGAGGTTTTAAATAAAGAAGAGATCTCAGCCATCATGGCTTACGCATATAAAGAAA
This sequence comes from Ruminococcus sp. AM26-12LB, assembly GCF_003480785.1. NCBI lineage: Bacteria > Bacillati > Bacillota > Clostridia > Eubacteriales > Oscillospiraceae > Ruminococcus > Ruminococcus sp. AM26-12LB. The sequence goes on from NZ_QUJX01000005.1 coordinate 203,558, forward strand.
ATATTCCGGTGGTATGCCGTGGCGCAGGAACCGGACTTGCAGGCGGAGCAACCTGTAAATATGGTGGGATCATGCTTTCTGTGATGCGCATGAACAAGATCTTTCCGATCGACAGAAAGAACCAGACCATCACAGCTGAGCCGGGAGCGCTTCTTATCGATATCCAGGCGGCAGCAGCGGCAGGCGGACTTTTTTATCCGCCGGACCCGGGCGAAAAAACAGCTTCCATCGGTGGAAACGTTATCACAAATGCCGGTGGTATGAAAGCAGTACGTTATGGACTGACCAGAGATTTTGTGCGCTGCATCGAAGCAGTTATGCCAGATGGATCCATCATGAATTTTTCATCCAATGTTGTAAAGAACACAACAGGATACGATGTGAAGGATCTGGTGATCGGCTCGGAGGGAACCTTATGTATTCTGACTCAGGTAACGCTGAAGCTTCTTCCCGCACCGACCTGCACCTGTACCCTTGTAATGCCGTTCAGGAGTCTTGAGGAATGTGCAGACATGGTCCCGAAGGTTCTGGAGCTGCCGTTTGTGCCAACAGCCATCGAGTTTCTGGAAAGAGAACTGATCGATATCGTAGAACGCAATCTAAACAAAATGTTCCCAGTAAAACAGGGAGAAGCAGTGCTGATCGTTATGTATGATGCTTCCAGTAAACAGGAACTTGACAGCGCAGTAGAGGCAGCAGCGGAAGCAGCCCTGGCAAACGGAGCCCTGGACTGTTGTATCGCAGGCACACCGGAGCGTGCTGGAGCTGTATGGAGTGTCCGGGGCGGGATCCTGGAAGGAATGAAAGCAGATTCTGTCGCACAGGAGGAGTGTGACGTGGTTGTTCCGCGTGCAAGGATCGCAGAGTATGTAAAAGCAGCCAAAAAGATCGCAAGTGCACATGGCATTCGTGTAGAGCCCTGCGGACATTGCGGAGACGGAAACATCCATACAGAGATGCTCCGTGGACCGGAAATGAGTGACCAGGAGTGGAAGGAAGCCACTCACGCAAGTCTGGTAGAGCTTTATGCACTGTCCAAGGAACTGGGCGGACAGCTTTCCGGTGAGCATGGCATCGGAAACGGACGTCTGGAATTCCTGGAAGAATTTGCGGGACCGAGAATGATCGCTCTTTATAAAGCCATCAAGCTGGCTTTCGATGATAAACTGATCCTGAATCCGGGAAAAGTCATCGAATATAATAAATAAAAAATGGGGGAAAGAGAGATGAGTCAGAATAAATCATTACAAAGTAAAATGCCTCTGGCTATGGGACTTGCGTTCGTCGCATTTACCACACAGTTCGGAGGCGGATTCGCATCAGGAGCGCAGATCTATCAGTACTTTATCAACTACGGTATCTGGTGTCTGATCCTGCCGGCAGTGACACAGGGATTGTATGCACTGTTTTTCTGGTATGGAATGCGCTATGCTTATAAACACAAAACCTACGATTACAGAAGCTTTTCCGACAGTCTTTACGGAAAAACGAAACCGGTTATGTCCAATCTCTATGAGATCTGTTACCTGATCATGATCGGAACTGCATCAGCAGCAGCCTTTGCAACCGGCGGTTCCACACTGCAGACACTGTTTGGGATCCCATACTGGCTCTGTACACTGATCATTGCAGCATTTATCTTTGTGATCGCGCTTTTCGGAACCAATGTCGTAAGAAAATGTGCTTCTACATTAAGTGTGCTGATCATCATCGGTCTTGTACTGGTACTTGTTCCGAATATCATTGCACAGTGGGGAGATATCACAGCTTCCATCCATACTATGTCCTCCGGAGAAATGACTGTACTTTCCTCCGAGAGCGGAGCCTTTGGACCGGCTCTCTATTCAGCAGTCCTTTATTTCTTCTTCCAGCTGGCATCTGTTTCTGTTATGTACCAGCATATGGAGGATGTAACGGACGAAAAACAGATCAACAAAGCAGCGATCTGGATGTTTGTATGTAACTTCTGTGCAATGGAGCTTTCCATCCTCGGACTTCTTGCCATTGCATATGTAAGTGAACTGGCATCTGCATCGGTACCGATGCTGGTACTGGTCCAGAACGGTGTAGGCGCCGGTATCCTGACACCGATCATTTCTCTGCTGATCATCCTTGGAGCTATCTCCACAGCAGTAAATATGATCTCCGGTATTGTGACCCGCTGTGTAAATGCAGTGGAGCGCCGTATGGACAGCTCGGCAAAAAAAGCGCAGGGACACCTTGGAAGAAATGCAGTTTTCACAGCGATCTTTACATTCCTGGCATTTGCCATCGCACAGTTCGGTCTGATGACAGTTGTTAAGAAGGGATATGCATACCTTGGATATGCGGCGTTTATTACATTGTTTGTACCGTTTGTTGTACATGCCGTTGCGACAAAGGGAAAAGAGATCTGAAGAATAAAAAGCTGAACAGAAAATCCCCCGTTGATCCGTATGGCAGGATCATCAGGGGATTTTGTCAAAGTTCACAAAAATATTATAAATATTTTATTAAATATTCCAGATAGACAACATATATTTTTTCTGATACTATTACGTACAGTTATTAAATAGTTACGAATCAGAAGGATTGTTACTGAAATATTTATTTATCGTCAGGCAAGACCTTATAGTAGTATAGGAATAGGTTTTCTATATACTGTAATGGTCTTTTTTTATTTGTCTGGCAGCGGGGGAACAGGAATATGGTTATCCATAAGATTTTGAATAATAATCTGATACTGTCCAGGGATGGACAGGGACATGAAGTTATTGTAAAGGGCTGCGGAATTGCCTTTCAGAAAAAGAAAGGACAGCAAGTGGAGGAGTCCAGGATCGAGAAGATCTTTACTGCGGAAAATGCCCAGATCAGCAAGGAGATACAGGGTTATCTGACTGCTATTCCGGAAAAATATCTGGATTTTGTGGAAGCTTTTGTAAATGAAGTGAAGGAAAAAGAGGGGATGAAATTAAATGACAGTATTTATTTTTCCCTTAGCGACCATATCATGGGTGCGATCTCCAGACTTGAAAACGGGATTCGCCTTCAGAATATGCTGCTTCTGGATATCAAGCAGCTTTATCATAAGGAATATGAGATCGGCTTGGAATTACTGAAAAAGGTAAATGAGATGTTCGAGGTAGATCTTTCTGCAGATGAAGCAGGATTTTTTGCATTGCATTTTGTGAATGCGGAAGATGGCGGCAAGACGGACAGCTATCAGATTTCCATTATCGTACATCAGATCCTGGACATCGTGGAGAAGTATTATGACAATATGGAATTTCAGGAGGATAATCTGTATTATCAGCGGTTTCTCACGCATCTGAAATATTTTGCCCAGAGATTCCTTCATAAAGAGCTTCACTATGATGAGAATCAGGAGCTTTTCAAGATCATCAAGGAGCAGTACAGAGAAGCTTATGGCTGTGTAAAAATGATCTATCTTATGATGGAAGAGGAATATAAATACGCTATGACTGAGGATGAAATGCTGTATCTGACGATTCATATCCAGAAGATCACAGAAGACCATAAACGTCTGAAAAATCTGTGAAAAGAGATTGTTTTATAAATTAGGTGTTAATGGATTGTTACTGAAATACGTGCCATGTGCGTATCTTTTCAGGCAAGACCTTTAATATAAATTTCAATATTTATTATTAAAGGAGGTCCCCAAATGAAAAAGGACTATGCAAAAACTGCAGACACACTGATTGCAGCGCTGGGCGGAAAAGATAATATCACCCGTCTGTTCCACTGCATGACAAGGCTTCGTTTCTATGTGAAAGACAGATCGAAGATCAACGAGAAAGAGATCTTAAAGCTTTCTGAGATCTCCGGCGTTAACTGGCATGAAGATCAGTTCCAGGTTATCGCAGGAAATGAAGTGAACGCTGTTTACAAGGCATTGGAGGACAAAGGTGTTCCTACCGATGATGCACCGGCAGCGAACTCTGACAGCTCAAAGAGTGTTGTTTCAAAAGTTATCGATGCCATCACCGGATGTATGACCCCGATGATCCCTGCCCTGACTGCAGCCGGTATGATCAAAGTTGTACTTACTCTGCTGACAACTTTTCATCTGGTATCAGAAACAAGCAGTACCTACCAGGTGATCAGTTTTATCGGAGATGTTACTTTCTACTTCATGCCGTTCCTGATCGCAGCAAATGCTGCCAAGGTTTTCCGCGTGAACCAGTCACTGGCGCTGTTTATTGCCGGTGTTTACTTAAGCCCTACCTTTGTAACTATGGTAGCCGGTGATGCGGCCATCACACTGTTTGGTCTGCCGATCACAAAAGCAACTTATTCTTATTCCGTTATTCCGGTTATCCTGATGGTATGGATCACACATTATATTGAGATTCTGGTTGATAAGATCACACCGAAAATGGTAAAACTGATCCTGAACCCGACACTGGTAATTCTGATCAGTGCACCGATCGCCCTGATCGTAGTTGGACCGCTCGGAACAATTATTGGTAACGGACTTGCGGTAGCCATCAACTTCCTGTCCGTAAAACTTGGTTTCATTATTGTAGGTATCCTTGCAGCAACCTTCCCGTTCATCGTTATGACTGGTATGCACCATGCGCTGACACCAATCGGACTGAATGCCATTGCAACCGGTGGTACCGATACACTGATCTTTGTATCTCAGGTATGCTCTAACCTTGCACAGTCCGGAGCTTCTCTTGCAGTAGCTGTAAGATCCAAGGACAGCAACATGAAACAGCTGGCAAGTGCAGCCGGTGTCTCCGCTCTTATGGGTATCACAGAGCCTGCTCTGTATGGTGTTACACTGAAACTGAAAAGACCGGTTGTAGCAGCTTCCATAGCAGCCGGAATCGGTGGTATCGTAGGAGGACTTCTTCAGGTTTCTCTTTACATTGCACAGAATTGTATCATGGCGATCCCGGCGTTTATCGGTGAGAAGGGATTAAGCAATCTGCTTTATGGAATCATTATGATCGTGGTATCTTTTGTAGCTGCTTTTGTTCTTACGCTTATCTTCGGATTTGAGGATGTAAAGGCTGAGACAGAGGATGAAGTACAGAACACAGATACAGAAAAACAGCCGGCACAGCAGAACGCTCCGCTTGTAGAGAAGATCGAGCTTTGTGCACCGGTAGCAGGAACTGTAAAAGCACTTTCCGATGTTCCGGATAAAACTTTTGCTGATAAGGTTTTAGGTGACGGAGCAGCGATCGTTCCATCAGAAGGTAAGGTTTATGCACCGGCAGATGGTACGGTGGCAAATATCATGGACAGCAAACATGGAATCATGTTTGTGACAGAAAGTGGAGCAGAAATTCTGATCCACATCGGACTTGATACTGTAAATTTAAATGGTAAATATTTTAAATCCCATGTTTCTGATGGAGATAAGGTAAAAAAAGGAAAGCTTCTTGTGGAATTCGATATGGATGCCATTAAGAAAGAAGGATATGATCTGATCACACCGGTTGTTGTGACCAATATTTCTGATTATATCAAAGCAGTATGCATGGAAAAAGAAGATGCAGCTGTAAATGCAGGAGATAAATTCCTGACTATTGTATAAGAATAACAACGAAACATCAGGCGGAGATAACAGATCCGCCTGATGTTTGTAAAAAGGAGAAAATTAAAATATGAAAAATTATAACCGTATGCCGGAAAACTTTCTCTGGGGCGGAGCAACCGCTGCAAACCAGTATGAAGGCGGTTGGGATGAGGATGGCAGAGGCCCGTCCATTGCAGATATCCTGACAGGAGGAAGTGTGGATAAGGAACGTCGTCTTACACCGCCGGCACCGTTACCGGAAGAATTTTATCCCAATCACCAGGCGACTGATTTTTATCATCACTGGAAAGAGGATATTGCTCTTTTTGCAGAGATGGGATTTAAGGTATATCGTTTTTCTATTTCTTGGTCCAGAGTGTTCCCAAATGGGGATGAGGAAACTCCAAATGAGGAAGGCCTTAAGTTCTACGACAATGTGATCGACGAACTGAGAAAATATAACATTGAGCCGCTGATAACGATCTCTCATTATGAGAATCCCCTTCATCTTTCTCTGGAGTATGGCGGATGGAAAAATCGTAAGATGATCGATTTCTATCTTCGATTTGCAAAGGTTTTATTTGAGAGATATAAAGGTAAGGTAAAATACTGGCTGACTTTTAATGAGATCAATATGCTGACGCAGGACTTTGGTGCGGTATTCTGTGCAGGAATGCTGGACCCGAAGGATGTATGTGAGCAGAGCCGTTATCAGGCAATGCATCACCAGCTGGTAGCAAGTGCACTTGCAGTTTCCATGGCTCATGAGATCGATCCGGAGTTTATGCTTGGCTGTATGCTTGCTTATCACAATGGTTATCCATATACCTGCCATCCGGATGATATCTTATATGCACAGCAGTTTGGGCAGATCCACAATTCCATTGCCGGTGATGTTCATGTAAGAGGATATTATCCGGGATTTGCAGCGAGATACTTTGAGGAGCACGGAATCCAGCTGGAGGTTCTTCAGGAGGATAAAGAAATCCTCAAGAAGGGTACGGTGGACTTTTTCACCATCAGCTATTATTCCAGTAGCTGTGTCAGCGTGACAAAGGACGGAGAGAAAACGGCCGGAAATGGAAGTGACAATCTGAAAAATCCATATCTGAAAGCTTCCGACTGGGGCTGGCAGATCGATGCAACTGGTCTTCGCTATGTTCTGAACCAGATCTATGACCGCTATCAGATTCCGATCATGATCGTGGAAAATGGTCTTGGGGCCGTGGATCAGCTGACAGAGGATGGAAAGATTCACGATGATTACCGTATTGAATATATGCGCCGCCATATAGAGCAGATGAAGGAAGCAATCCATGACGGAGTAGATCTGATCGGCTACACCTGCTGGGGCTGTACAGATCTTGTCAGTGCCTCCACCGGAGAATTCAAGAAGCGTTATGGTCTTATCTATGTAAATAAAAATGATGACGGGACCGGAGACTTTTCCAGAATCCGCAAAGATTCTTTTTACTGGTACAAAAAAGTGATTGAATCCTGCGGGGAAGAGCTTTAACTGAATCAACTGCGAAGCAGTTATCTGGTGTAGAATTATGTAGCGAATGCGGTTGCTTTTATCCGGCTGACGACAAAATCCTGGAGTATGACAATGTACTCCGGGATTTTTTTGGAAGGTTGACTTTTACACGGTAAAGTGTAATACTTATTGTAAGTGACGAATGTGAGGAGTGTTTTTTATGCTGGATGAAAAAGTACTGCAGGTAGCGATACTTATATGGGGATGTGTATTTTGTGCCATAGCTGCAATATGTATATTTCTGAGCAGTAATTATGACAGGGAAAAGCGTCGGTATCTTATCCTGATGGAGAGTTTTGCTTCCATGTTATTGCTGATGGATGCCATGGCGCATATTTTCAGCGGATATCCCGGAGTTCCGGGCAGTGTGATGGTCCGTATTTCGAGTTTTCTCGTATTCCTTTTAAGTGACGTAGTCCTGCTGTGTTTTCACATTTATGTGTGTGTTTATCTGTTTTCGAAGAGGGAGCGGAGAACATTAAAAAGAGTAAAAGCCGGATATGTTATTGCTGCCGCAGGGGCTGTTTTTGTGGTGATCTCGCAGTTTACTCACTGGTATTATTACATAGATGTGGATAATTATTACCATCGGGCACCGTTATATATTATGTCAATTCTTCTTCCGGCAGCAGGCTTGCTCATTGATCTTACGCTTCTGCTCCAGTACAAAAAGAGAGTCAGCAGGAAGCTCCTGTTCTCTATGCTGTCATGCATTGTACTTCCGGCAGTGGCGGCAGCTGTGCAGGCATTCAGGTATGGAATGTCGCTGATCGATTTTTCTGTTGGTATTTCCATGATCATTATGTTTATCGTGACGATGACGGAGCTGAATCAGGAAATGTATGAGCTGATAAGCAGAGAGGGCAAGATAAAGGAAAGACTTGAGATCGCAACGATACTGAATAAATGCATTGCTGAGTTGATATCAGGAGAAGATGAAGATGCGGCGATCTCCAATCTGCTGCGTATTATCAGTGGGTATTTTGACGGAGATCGCAGTTATATTGTTCAGATCGATGAAAAGAGGAATGTCTGTACAAATACCTATGAGTATGCCATGAACGGAGTGACTGCTGAGAAGGATAATCTTCAGAAGGTTCCCATGGAAATGCTGGATATCTGGATGGACAGCTTCCGGAAAAATGGCCTGTATTATATTCCGGATATTGAGGAGGAGCAGGGTCAGCCGTATTATGAGACTCTGAAGATGCAGGACATTACCAGGCTGCTGACCGTTCCTTTAAACAGTGACGGAAAGATCATAGGATTTCTCGGGGTAGATAATCCGAGACTGCATTATGAGGATCATACGCTGCTGTCATCTATACAGTACTTTTTAACGGACAGCCTGAAAGCCAAGGAGCGTAAGGCGTGTCTGCAGTACATGAGCTACCGTGATATGCTGACGACCTTGTATAACAGGAACAGGTATATTCAGGTTCTGGAAGGCATGCAGGCAAAAACAGTGATAAAAACAGGCGTAGCATATATTGATATCAATGGTCTGAAACGGGTGAATGATCTTTACGGACATGAGGCCGGAGACAGGCTGATCATAAACACAGCGCGTTCCATGCTTGCGATTCTGCCGGAAAATGCTTACCGGGTAGGTGGCGATGAATTTGTACTCATCTGTTTTGATATGGATGAGAAGATTTTTCGGAGTAAGGTTCGGGATATCTGTGACAGCATTGTTGCTAAAAGGATCAGTGTTTCTGTTGGCGTTGTCTGGGAGGAAAGCTCTTCGGAGCTTGATACAATGCTGAGAAGAGCAGATGATCTTATGTATGCGGAAAAAAAGAAATATTATGAAAAGCATGGAACGATGTGAAGGTATGTAGCAGAGTGTAAGAGGAGGTCAGAAGAAAATTCTAATAATGCTGTGCCCGGTATTTTTATACCGGGCATTTCGTTTGTGCTAAAAGAAACGCCGGAATAAAAATATCGGACGAAATTTTGAAAGATTTTCTGTAACGTTTTTGAGATCAGTGCGTCTTATAAGTGAGAAGGGAGGAAAGAGAAAAACCGATGAACATAGAGGAACTTTACCGGACATATTTTGACATTGTATATCGGTATATCCGTTCTATCTCACAGGATGGATCGCTGGCTGAGGAAGTGACACAGGAGACATTTTTTAAAGCTCTGGAAAAGATAGATCAGTTCCGGGGTGACTGTGATGTGCGGGTGTGGCTCTGCCAGATCGCAAAGAATACGTTGTACAATCATCTGAAAAAACAGAAGAAGCAACTTCTCGGGGATGAGAAGCTGGAAAAAACAGAAAGCGCTGGCGGAGAGCTTCTGGAGGAAAAGCTGGCGCAGCGGAGCCAGGCTATGGAAATCCACAAGGTTCTGCATAGACTTTCGGAACCGTACAAAGAAGTTTTTTCCCTGCGGACCTTCGGAGAGCTGACCTTCCGTGAGATTGGAATGCTTTTTGGAAAAAGTGAAAACTGGGCGAGGGTGACTTATTACCGTGCAAGAGTAAAGATCAGAGAGGAGCTGGAGCAATGAGGATCACATGTGATGTAATACAGGATCTGATGCCATCTTATGTGGACGGCATTTTAAGTGAAGACAGTCAGGCGTTGGTAAAAGAGCATATGGAAGCTTGTAAGGAATGCAGAAAAATGTTGGAGATTATGAAAGAGGAGCAGGGAAAAGAGCAGGCTCAAATGATATTATCTGCAGCCTCCGGAGCACGACACAGAGTTGGTGAAACGGAAAATATCAGAAGCGCAGCCGCACTGAAAAAAATCCGGAAAAAATTAATAATACGCAGAGTGCTGACAGCAGCAGTGGCAGTTATCCTGACACTCATCGCTGCGGCAGCAGGCTACAACCACTGGTATTTCAACGAAAAATACATGACCCTGGAAAATAGCGGAATGTACGTAAAAAATAATAGATTGTATTCTTCCAATAATCTCATCAACCGAATGAAAGTACAGTACACGGAAGATGGAAAAACAGAGTTCGTCTACGCCATTGACGCGCCATATGCAGGAACTCTGGAACTGAAAGGCGATGACATGCTGCTTCAGGATTTTTCCAAAAAGACAGAGGAAGTATCACCGGAAGATGACAGCACCCCGGAAACGGTAACAGAGGTTTATTATATGAGTGAGGAGGCCAGAAAGAAGAGCCTGGAATTAACAGAGCTGGAAGCAAAGGGAGATCTGGATGCAGCGGAGAAAATTGTGGATGAGATGAAACAGGAATCGAAGCTGATATGGTCGGAACAAGAGGATAGAAATACCGCATCGTCTATGTTAAAATAAAACCTGGACAGTACAGTGAAAAAGTTCTATAAAAATTCTGTGCTGTAGGCAAAAAAACAGACAGCAGTGAATTTACGTATTTACTGCCGAAGAACAGGGGGACATAAGATGTTATTTGTATGCTATCCAAAATGCAGTACCTGCAAAAAGGCTCAGAAATGGCTGGATGAGAGTGGCGCAGAATATACGTTGCGTGATATTAAGACGGACAATCCAACTGCAGAGGAACTGAAAGCCTGGTGGGAAAAAAGCGGTCTTCCGCTGAAGCGTTTTTTCAATACCAGTGGAAATATTTATAAAGAGATGAAACTGAAAGATAAACTTCCGGAGATGAGCGAGGAAGAGCAGCTTGCGCTTCTTGCAACAGACGGGATGCTTGTGAAACGACCAATCCTTGTTGGGAAAGACAAGGTGCTGGTGGGCGCTAAAGAAAAAGAATGGGAAGAGTATCTGAAATCATGAAAAAGAAACTGAATTATGCGGATATCGTTAAGGAAACCGTGATCCTCACCGTGGCAGTGGCGATCATTGCAGCGGCGGTATATTTTTTCCTAGTGCCAAGCCATACGTCGGTCAGCAGTATTTCCGGTCTTGGAATCGTGCTTTCCAACTTTGTGCCGCTGCAGCTGTCGGCGATTACCATGATCCTGAATGTGGTATTGCTGATCATTGGATTTTTTACCTGTGGAAGAGAGTTTGGAGTTAAGACGGTTTATACCAGTGTGATGCTGCCGTTGTTTCTGGGATTGTTTGAGATCATTTTTCCGAATTTCGGTTCTATGACAGACAGCCAGGAACTGGATGTTCTGTGTTATATTCTGGTAGTGAGTGTGGGACTTAGCATTCTTTTTAACCGGAATGCATCCTCAGGCGGACTGGATATCGTGGCGAAGATCATGAATAAGTATCTCCACATGGAACTTGGAAAAGCCATGTCTCTTTCCGGTATGTGCGTGGCACTTTCCGCGGCGCTTGTGTATGATAAAAAGACGGTGGTCTTAAGTATTCTGGGAACGTATTTTAACGGAATCGTTCTGGATCATTTTATTTTTGACAATAATATCAAGCGGCGTGTCTGTATCATCACGAAAAAGGAAGAGGAGCTGAGGCAGTTTATCATCCATGACCTGCACAGCGGAGCCACGATCTATGAGGCCATCGGAGCCTATAACATGGAAAAACGCCGTGAGATCATCACCATCGTAGATAAAGGTGAATATCAGAAGCTGATGAAGTTTATAAACCAGGAGGACCCGAAAGCGTTTATCACGGTTTATAATGTATCGAATATGCGGTATCAGCCGAAGAAATAAGAATATTTTGCTGGAATAAAAAAAATCCCGGGACAAAACTCCCGGGATTTTTTTTGCCATATTTTACAGGAAAATATATTTCAGGATAAACAGCACTGCCAGTACATACATCAGAACGCTGATCTTCTTTTCTTTTGCCTTACCTGTGATCAGGTTGATGGCTACGTATGTGATAATTCCCATGGAGATACCTTCGGAAATGCTGTAGAAGAACGGCATTGCGATGATACATACATAACATGGGATCGCCTCGGACATATCGCTGAAATCAATGCTGATAACATTGCTGAGCATGTACAATCCAACGATCACCAGAGCCGGAGCTGTGGCAAAGGACGGGATCGCCAGGAAGATCGGAGACAGGAACAGGGACAGGCCAAATAAGATGGCGGTTGTCACTGCGGTAAGTCCGGTTCTTCCGCCTTCGGATACACCGGAAGCACTTTCTACGAAGGTAGTGGTTGTGGATGTACCAAGAACTGCACCGGCAGTTGTTGCAACTGCATCTGCAAGAAGTGCGCCCTTGATGTTAGGAAGCTTGCCATTTTCATCCAGCATGCCTGCTTTAGAAGAGACACCAACGAGAGTTCCAAGAGTATCAAAAAGATCTACAAATAAAAATGCAAACAGGATAACAAGGAAATCCAGTGAGAAAACTCCGTCAAACTGCAGCTTCGCAAAGATCGGAGCAAGGCTCGGGATAGAGAGTCCGTTGCTGAAATCCGGGAGCAGGCTGTAGAAGCCGATCTCCGGGTTCGGAACATAAAGTCCGGCGAACTGACAGATGATTCCAAGTCCCCATGTGATCAGGATACCCCAGAGGATGTTTCCCTTTACATTTTTAACAACCAGGATTCCGGTTACGATGATACCGATCAGAGCCAGGATAACGGTGATCCCAACGTTGTTGAAGGAAGCCTCTACACCCTTGGCTGCGTTGTAGCCATCTACAGAGAAAAGCTGCAGCAGAGTGGAGCCGCCGATCACGATATTGGCATTCTGTAATCCTACAAATGCAATAAAAAGACCGATACCAACACTGACTGCGGATTTCAGGTTCAGAGGGATCGCATTGAAGATCGCTTCACGTACATTGGTAAGTGAAAGAACGATAAATACGATACCTTCTGCAAAAACTGCAGTCAGTGCATACTGCCAGCTGTATCCCATACCGATGACAACTGTATAGGCAAAGTATGCGTTCAGACCCATTCCGGGTGCCAGTGCGAACGGGTAGTTGGCGAAGATTGCCATCAGCAACGTTCCCAGGAAGGCTGCCAGTGCGGTAGCTGTGAATACAGCTCCGGAATCCATGCCGGTTGCGGACAGGATGTTCGGGTTAACTGCCAGGATATAGGCCATTGTCATGAAGGTGGTGATACCTGCCAGAACCTCTGTTTTGGCGTCCGTTTTATTTGCGGACAGCTTGAAGATTTTTTCTAACATATTTCTTTCCCTTTCTTAAATATGTTTTTGGACAACATGTCTATTTTATCATATAAAAATTTCGTATGCAATCGTTAGTGCTTAACAGATATTGTTATGTAAGGTAATTTTTTGCAAAATACTTTTACAAGCAGGTAATTTGTGTGTAAAATACAGAAAAGAGAGTATTCGATTTACAGACGGGTTTATTTTGCAATGAAAGGGGGATGGATAATGTCTGAGAAAAAACTGCGGAATATTACAGATGTGCTCTGCTTTCTGATGATCCTTGGGTACGTGATGTATCTTGTGGCCACCTGGGGAAATCTGCCGGAGAGGGTGCCGATCCATTTTAATGCGCATGGGATCCCGGACCGGTATGGAAAGAAGGGCAGCCTTCTTCTGGAGCCGATTTTGGGGCTGCTGATCCTGGCACTTCTGATGTTCTGTCAGAGATTTCCACAGTGGTGGAACTATCCAGTTGAGGTGACAGAGGAAAACAGAGAGCATATCTTTGAGATTGCGTCAAAAATGATGTCTGTGATCAAGCTGTTATCCATTGGAGTATGTCTTTATGCCGGGATCAGCGGGAATCTGGGAACGGCACCTATGTGGCCGGTGTGGATACTGATCACAGGGATTTTCGTGACATTGATCCTGGGGATCCGGGGGATATATAAGGCTGGTAAAGAAACTGGCATGGATGAGGATGATAAATCGTGAAGCGGTCGTGTTTGTGATCATATAGCAGAGTGGAAGGGAAATGTTCGATTTATTGTACTGAATATGGGAACCAGCGAAAGCGGATCGCGAATATCCGCTTGGTGAAATTATAATAAAAACAGGAAAGGAATCTCAGGAGGATATGGCAGATACAAGAACAGATGAGCTTTACAGAGCGCTTCAGGATAAGGGCTATCCCGATGAGCTGTGCCGGGAAATCGCCTATAAACATATGAATACCGATTACACAGCTACACGGATGCTGGGATATTTATACAGGGTGACAAGTCCCAGAGTGGAGGATGTGATCGATGAGATGCTGGCGATCTTAAGTGATAGGGAAGCCATCGTCCGGAAGAAAGAGCTGGAGCACGCCCAGGCTACGATCAACAGCGTGTATCGGGAGGGTTTGTAACGGAAATCCCGGAGCTTTGCCAGTGCTGGCGGATCAGAAGCTTCATCCTTTAAGGAAAATCAGGAGATCATGGCTCTGGAGCATCATCTCCTTCCGCAGAAATTCATCATTGATAACTACATCAATATGAACGCACACTTTAATTTTATCCGTTTCTTTTAAACAGTATTGTTATTACGGTAGTGATTACTCTGATCGTAATTTATGCAAGTAATTGAAGATGGACAAAATAGTAATTGTATTAAC
>NZ_QUJX01000050.1:0-516 GCF_003480785.1 Ruminococcus sp. AM26-12LB
AACTGAATAATGATATTTCTGGTAGCGATGCGCTTAGGGGACACACCCGTTCCCATCCCGAACACGACGGTTAAGACCTAAGCGGCCGATGGTACTGCACTGGAGACGGTGTGGGAGAGCAGGTGGCTGCCAGATCAAATGGGGATGTAGCTCAGTTGGGAGAGCACCTGCCTTGCAAGCAGGGGGTCGAGAGTTCGAATCTCTTCATCTCCACTGAAATCGAAAGATTTCAAGATGGGCTTATAGCTCAGCTGGTTAGAGCGCACGCCTGATAAGCGTGAGGTCGGTGGTTCGAGTCCACTTAAGCCCACTGGTTTAAATGAACCAGAACCCCGAAAAGTTCATAATCATGAGCAATAGGGCAAAGGTCCACTTAAGCCCACTCGGGTGTTAAGTATTAAAGCCCGATATTGTACCTTGAAAACTGCATACATGAAATTTGATTAAGTTAATCAAATATCCTTAAACGCAAAGTATTAAGAAATTAATGCAAACGCAAAGATAGGAAGACATCGA
>NZ_QUJX01000006.1:0-183006 GCF_003480785.1 Ruminococcus sp. AM26-12LB
AATGAAACATAGAAGTTTATAACTTTTTATAAGTTTTCAGTAACGGGAAAATATGAACTGTCGTATTGCAGAGGGAATGGTTAATAAATATATCGATCATACGTTGCCGTTGAATGATCTGGAGGATTTTCTGGAGCATATTGAGAAGTGTTCCTCCTGCTACGATGAGCTTGCCACATATTTCATTGTACATAAGGCCATGCAGCAGCTGGATGAGAAACAGGAAGATACTGTTCTGGATTTTAAGGAGCTTCTGGAAGAGGATATCCGAAAATCCAGAAGGTATATCCGAAAAAAGAAATTTCACAGAGCGATCGCTGCAGTGGCAGTCTGCGTTCTGATCGCGGCACTGGTGGTCTTTCTTGTTTTTGTGATCCTGGAACTGAAGGAGGGAATTTGATTTTGAGTGAAAAAATATTACTGATCGATGGTCACAGCATCCTGAACCGTGCGTTTTATGGTCTGCCGGATCTTACCAATGCAGAAGGATGCCATACAGGAGCGGTATATGGATTTCTGAATATTATGTTCAGGATCATGGAGGAAGAGAAGCCGGAGTATCTTACCGTTGCATTTGATCTGAGTGCACCTACGTTCCGGCATAAGAGATATGAAGCTTATAAAGGTACCCGAAAACCCATGCCGGAGGAGCTTCGGGAACAGGTTCCGCTGATCAAGGAGATGCTTTCTGCCATGGGAATCAACATCATGTCCCTGGAAGGCTATGAAGCAGATGATCTTCTTGGTACGGTCGCCAGAAGAAGTGAAGCAAAGGGTATGGATGTTACCATTCTTTCCGGAGACCGTGATCTTCTTCAGCTTGCCACAGATAAGGTGCTGATCCGGCTTCCGAAGACTGTCCGGGGAAAGACAACCATTGAAAATTACCATACAGCGGAAGTTCTTGAGAAATATCAGGTAACGCCGCCGCAGATCATAGAACTGAAAGCGCTGATGGGCGACAGCTCCGATAATATTCCGGGAATCCCGGGCGTTGGAGAGAAAACCGCGACCAAGATGATCGTGCAGTTCGGTTCCATTGAGAATGCTCATGAGCATCTGGAAGAAGTAAAGCCTAATAAGGCGAAAGAATCTCTTCGTGAGCATTATGATCTGGCACAGCTTTCCAAAGAGCTTGCAACCATCAACACAGATAGTCCGCTGGAATTTTCCTACGAAAAAGCGAAAGTGGAAAATCCCTATACTCCGGAGGCATATGAATTGTGTAAACGCCTGGAATTTAAGAACATGCTGAACCGTTTTGATCCGGCTACGACAGCAGATTCCTCCATGGAACTGGAATTTTTTACCTGTAATGATCTTTCCGGTGTGGAGGCACTGTTTGAAAAAGCAGCGCAGAAAGATCAGGTGGGTATTTCT
This sequence comes from Ruminococcus sp. AM26-12LB, assembly GCF_003480785.1. NCBI lineage: Bacteria > Bacillati > Bacillota > Clostridia > Eubacteriales > Oscillospiraceae > Ruminococcus > Ruminococcus sp. AM26-12LB. The sequence continues at coordinate 1,381 of NZ_QUJX01000006.1, forward strand.
GTTCTTGCAGATCCGGATCAGGTGTATACCGTGGGATTGGTCCTGGATGAAAAAGAAATCTATCAGATTCCGGTGGGAGGACTTCTCACAGGGGATTACCTTTGCGGAAAACTGAAAACTCTGGCGGACAGTACGGTGCTCTGTGCTATGGATATTAAATCAGTTCTCAAACATGTTTCCCTTGATGATCCGAAGAAGGTTTTTGATGCGGGGGTTGCTGCATATCTTCTGAACCCGCTGAAATCTTCCTATTCCCATGATGATATCGCCAGAGAATATCTGGATGGTATGATGCTCCCCTCAAAGGAAGACCTTCTTGGAAAGACTTCTCTGAAAAAGGCCTGGGAAGAGGAACTGGAATGCCTTGGAAATTATGCCTGCTATCAGGCGTTTGTGCCCTGCATGGCCCGAAAGGTTCTTCTTGAAAAACTGGATGAAACAGGCATGCGTAAGGTTTATGATGAGATCGAGCTTCCTCTTGTCTTTACCCTGGACTCCATGGAAAAATGGGGGATTTCCGTTAAGGGTGAAGAGCTTAAAAGCTATGGTGAAAAACTTAAAGTCCGTATCCAGGAGCTGGAAAAAACCATCTGGCAGGAAGCAGGGGAGGAGTTTAATATCAATTCCCCGAAACAGCTGGGTGTGATCCTTTTTGAAAAGCTGGGACTTCCAGGTGGAAAGAAGACCAAGACCGGCTATTCCACAGCGGCGGATATCCTGGATAAGCTGGCGCCGGATCATGCCATCGTAAAAGATATCCTGGAGTACCGCCAGCTGACCAAGCTGAAATCCACTTATGCAGATGGTCTCGGAAATGTGATCGGAGAAGATGGAAGGATCCACTCTACTTTTAATCAGACGATCACAGCAACCGGTCGTATCAGCAGCACAGATCCGAATCTTCAGAACATACCGGTCCGCATGGAGCTGGGAAGGCTGATCCGTAAGGTTTTTGTGCCGGAAGAGGGATTTGTATTTCTGGATGCTGATTATTCCCAGATCGAGCTTCGTGTGCTGGCACATATGTCCGGTGATGAAAAACTGATCCAGGCTTATCGTGAGGCGGAGGATATCCACCGGCTCACCGCATCCCAGGTGTTTCATGTGCCGCTGGATGAAGTGACATCTCTTCAGCGAAGAAATGCCAAGGCGGTAAATTTTGGAATCGTTTATGGGATCAGTTCCTTTGGACTGAGCCAGGATCTGAGTATTACCAGAAAAGAGGCATCTGCCTATATTGAGAAATATTTCGAGACCTATCCGAAGATCAAGGGCTTTCTGGACGGTCTGGTAAAGGATGGCAAGGAACACGGTTATGTGACAACTATGTTCGGCAGACGAAGGCCCGTGCCGGAGCTGAGATCCAGTAATTTCATGCAGCGCTCCTTCGGAGAACGTGTAGCCATGAACTCTCCTATCCAGGGTACTGCAGCAGATATCATCAAAATAGCCATGAACCATGTTTATGAACGAATGAAAAAAGAGGGACTGCGTTCAAGACTGGTGCTGCAGGTTCACGATGAGCTTCTGATCGAGACAAAGAAAGAAGAGATCGAGGAAGTTTCCCGTATTCTGGAAGAAGAGATGAAGGGAGCGGCAGACCTTGCAGTGGAACTTGACGTAGATATGCACCAGGGTGACAGCTGGTATGAGGCGAAATAAATGAGAGTGATCGGAGTAACCGGCGGAGTAGGGGCCGGAAAAAGTACAGTACTTGGAATCCTGGAAGAAGATTTCCAGGCATATGTGATCCAGGCAGACCAGCTTGGCCACATTCTGATGGAACCGGGGGAAGAATGTTACGATGCGGTGATCGCATTGTTTGGAAAAGAAATCATAAAAAAAGATAAAACTATTGACCGGAGACGGATTTCTGATGTAGTATTCACAGATAAGGATATGCTTTTGAAATTAAACGGGATCATCCATCCGGCTGTAAAGCAGAGAATTCTGGATCTTCTTGGAGAACAAAAGGAAGCTGGAAGAGAGATCTGTGTTGTGGAAGCTGCTCTTTTTCTGGAAGAGAATTATCAGGAATTCTGTGATGAAGTCTGGTATGTGTATACAGAGGAGGAAATCCGGATCCGTCGTCTGATGGAAAGCCGTGGCTATTCCAGAGAGAAATCTCTTGGCATTATCCGAAACCAGGTATCTGACCAGGTTTTCAGAGAACATACGGATTATGTGATCGAGAATAATGGAGATCTGAAGGGTACCCGGAGACAGATCAGAGAAGGGATAGAGAGAAATGAGACTTTGTAGTATTGCCAGCGGAAGCAGCGGCAACTGTATTTATGTGGGATCTGAGGAGGCACATGTTCTGGTAGATGTGGGGATCAGCGGGAAGAGTATCGAAAAAGGCCTGAATTCCCTGGATCTTACAGGGAAAGATGTGGACGGAATCCTGATCACACATGAACATTCCGACCATATCAAGGGACTGGGAGTGATTTCCAGAAAATACGGAATTCCCATCTATACCACAGGTGGAACAGCAGATGCCATGCTTCGTATGAAATCCCTTGGAAAAATGCCGGAGGGACTGATCCACGAGATCCGGGAGGATGAGCCTTTTGAGATCAAGGACCTGACGGTAAATCCTTTTACCATTCCCCATGATGCTGCACAGCCGGTGGGTTACCGCCTGGAATGTGGAGAGCATTCTGTGGGCATTGCCACGGACCTTGGAAAATATAATGATTACATTGTAAAAAATCTGGAGAATCTGGATGCGGTGCTTTTGGAAGCAAATCATGACATCCGCATGCTTCAGGTTGGAAAATACCCTTATTATCTCAAACAGAGGATTCTGGGAGACCGTGGACATCTCTCCAATGAGAATGCAGGACGTCTGCTCTGTCGGATCCTCCATGATAATTTGAAGGCGGTTTTTCTTGGCCATTTAAGCAGAGAAAACAACTATGAAGAACTTGCCTACGAGACTGTGTGCTCGGAGGTGACACTTGGTGACAACCCGTACCGTTCCAGGGATTTTAAGATCCAGGTAGCGAAGAGGGATCACATATCAGAAATAATCACAGTGTAGAAAGGAAAAAACGATGAAGAAGACAATTATCACAGTAGTAGGAAATGACACAGTAGGAATTATTGCAAAGGTTTGTACATATCTTGCAGAGAATCAGGTTAATATTCTGGATATTTCTCAGACCATCGTTCAGGGTTACTTCAACATGATGATGATCGCAGACACAGCAAAATGTGAAAAGGATGGCGGTGAACTTGCAAAAGAGCTTGAAAATCTGGGTAAGGAGATCGGTGTTGTGATCCACTGCCAGCATGAAGATATTTTTAACATGATGCATCGAGTATGATCAAGCAGCGAATGCGGATTGCCAATGCATATGATATCTACTTTACATCAATCATCAGGGAGAAAATAAAATGATCAATATTTTTGAGGTAAACGAGACAAATAAAATGATCGAGCAGGAGAATCTGGATGTGCGTACCATCACCATGGGGATCAGCCTTCTGGACTGTATCGATCCTGACCTGGATGCACTGAATCAGAAAATATACGAAAAGATCACCACAAAGGCCAGAAATCTGGTAGCTACCGGTGATGAGATCGCAACCGAGTACGGTATCCCGGTTGTAAATAAACGAATTTCCGTAACACCCATTGCTCTGGTTGGCGGGGCTGCATGTAAGAAACCGGAGGATTTTGTGACCATCGCAAGAACGCTGGATAAATGTGCCAAGGAAGTTGGCGTTAACTTTATCGGCGGATATTCTGCACTGGTAAGCAAAGGAATGACTCCGGCAGAGGAGCTTCTTATCCGCTCCATTCCTCAGGCAATGGCAGAAACAGAGCGCGTCTGCAGTTCTGTAAACGTTGGTTCCACCAAGACCGGTATCAACATGGATGCCGTAAAGCTGATGGGCGAGATCATCCTCGCAACAGCAGAGGCTACTAAGGACCAGGATTCTCTTGGATGTGCCAAGCTGGTAGTATTCTGTAACGCACCGGATGATAACCCGTTTATGGCAGGCGCGTTCCACGGTGTCACAGAGGCGGATTGCATCATCAACGTAGGTGTCAGTGGCCCTGGCGTTGTAAAGAAAGCTCTGGAGCAGGTTCGTGGCGAGGACTTCGGAACTCTCTGCGAGATGATCAAACGTACCGCATTCAAAGTTACACGAGTTGGACAGCTGGTTGCACGTGAGGCATCCAAGCGTCTTGACGTGCCGTTTGGTATTGTGGATCTTTCTCTTGCACCGACACCGGCTATCGGTGATTCCGTAGCTGAGATCCTGGAAGAAATCGGCCTTGAGAGAGCCGGTGCACCTGGAACAACTGCAGCGCTTGCACTTCTCAACGACCAGGTGAAGAAAGGCGGCGTTATGGCAGCAGCTGCTGTGGGCGGATTAAGTGGTGCCTTTATTCCTGTCAGCGAGGATCAGGGAATGATCGATGCGGTAAACGAGGGAGCGCTTACTCTGGAGAAGCTGGAAGCCATGACCTGTGTATGCTCTGTTGGTCTGGACATGATCGCAGTTCCGGGAGATACCAAGGCGACTACACTGGCAGGTATCATTGCAGATGAGTCTGCCATCGGTATGGTAAATCAGAAGACAACTGCAGTACGTCTCATCCCGGTTATCGGTAAGGGTGTGGGCGAAACGGTTGAGTTCGGAGGTCTTCTTGGCTATGCTCCGATCATGCCTGTAAATTCATTCTCCTGTGATGCATTTGTACAGAGAGGTGGAAGGATCCCGGCACCGATCCACAGCTTTAAGAATTAATTTTATTTTTGGGCTTGACAGACTCACGTTGATGTGCTAAAGTAAACACAACTTAAAAAACAAACCAGTGAGAAAGAGAAGTAAATATTTCAGGAAGCTTCACAGAGAGCGGTGATGGTGGAAATCCGCAGGGGACCAGATGTTGAATGGACTTTCGAGGGCGGCCCGAACTATTTATCTGTACAGTAGGCGCCGACGGGAACCGAACCCGTTACCAATGAGGAGTGTATGTTAGTACACCGGAAAGTGGACGATTCGTCAATTTGAGTGGTACCGCGATAATAAAGAACTTTTATTACCGTCTCAAGCATGATATAAGCTTGGGACGGTTTTTGTGTTACAGGAAAAGCGATTCTGTCGCATGAAAGTTGTTCCGGAAAAGCAGACCGCAAGGTGTACAAAAGGTAATCATAAGCGGAAATAAGAAGGGAGAACAAAACCATGAAAAAAAGAATGTTAGTGATCGCAGCAGCAGTAGCAGCAACAACTATGATGATGACAAGCCCGGTTATGGCGGAGGATTTTAAAGTGGGCATCTGCAATTATGTAGATGATGCTTCCCTGAACCAGATCGTAGACAACATCCAGTCCCGTCTGGAGGAGCTTGGCAAAGAAAAGGGTGTCACATTTGATGTGTCTTATGATAACTGTAATGCAGATGCCAGTGTTATGGAACAGATCATTTCAGATTTTCAGGCGGATAAGGTTGACCTGATGGTTGGTGTGGCTACACCGGTGGCAATGCGTATGCAGTCCGCTACAGAGGGAAGCGATACACCGGTTGTTTTCTCCGCAGTATCTGATCCGGTTGGCTCCGGTCTTGTAGATTCTCTGGATGCTCCTGGTGCAAATATCACAGGAACCAGCGATTACTTGGATACTTCTTCTATCATGAAGCTGATCCAGGCACAGAATCCGGATGTAAAGAAGATTGGTCTTCTCTATGATGTTGGACAGGATTCCTCCACAACAGCGATCCAGGAAGCAAAAGATTATCTGGATAAAGAGGGAATCGAATATGTAGAGCGTACCGGAACCACTACCGATGAAGTCCAGCTCGCAGCAGATGCACTGATCGCTGACGGTGTGGATGCCGTATTTACACCTACGGACAACACCATCATGACAGCAGAGCTTTCTATTTATGAAAAATTCATCGACGCAGGAATCCCGCACTACACAGGTGCCGACTCCTTTGCATTAAATGGTGCCTTTGTAGGATATGGTGTTGATTATGCAAATCTGGGACAGAAAACAGCCGATATGATCGCTGACATCCTGATAGATAATGCGGATCCGTCTAAGACAGCTGTTGAAACCTTTGACAATGGTACTGCAACAGTTAATACAGAAACCTGCAAGGCACTTGGACTTGATTTCGATACCGTAAAGAAGGCATTTGAGCCTCTCTGCACACAGGTAAATGAGATCACAACTGCAGAAAGCTTTGATGAAGTAGAATCAAAATAAATTAACCGCTCACTTTTGTGAGCAGTTATGAAATAAATCCAATTGGAGGAAATCACTGTGACGATTGCAACTATGCTCTCCCTCGGGGAGACTGCCCTGAAGCTTGGACTGATCTGTTCTCTGACAGTTCTTGCTTTGTTCCTTAGTTATTCCATGCTGAATGTCTGCGACCTTTCTACAGATGGTTGCTTTACCTTCGGGGCCGCTGTAGGAGCCGTAGTTGCTGTAAGCGGACATCCGTTTCTGTCCATTGCGGCGGCCATGGCAGCAGGTGTTACATCAGGATTTGTAACGGCTATCCTGCAGACGAAGCTGGGGGTAGACAGCCTGCTTGCAGGTATCATTGTAAATACGGCGTTATATTCCGTAAATATCGCAGTTATGGGAGGCTCATCCCTGATCAATATGAATCGGACGACCACAGTATTTACCATGATGAAGGATGCGCTTGCAGGTACACCGTTAAAAGGCAGGGAAGATATCCTCATTGCAGCCATCGCAGTGATCCTCGTGATCGTATTTCTGGTGTTCTTTCTGAAAACAAGACTTGGCCTTGCAATCCGGGCAACCGGAAATAATTCTGATATGGTAAAATCTTCCTCCATCAATCCGGTCTTTACAACTGTGATCGGCCTTTGCGTGGCAAATGCATTTACCGCACTTTCCGGATGTCTTCTGTCTCAATCACAGAAATCCGTAGATATCAACATCGGTCAGGGTATGGTCACCATCGCACTGGCATCCTTGCTGATCGGAGGTACTCTTCTCGGACATGGAGGAATTTTTGTGAGAGCGGTGGGAATGGTGCTTGGTTCCTTTATCTTCCGCCTTGTGTATACCATCGCACTTCGGTTCAATATGCCGGCATTTATGCTGAAGCTGGTATCCTCTGTGATCGTTGTTCTTGCAATTTCCGGTCCGTATCTTAAGAAACAGTGGCCGCAGATCCGAAGAAGAATGACTCATACAAAAGGGGGAAGATGATCTATGTTAAAAATCAGCCATATTTCAAAAACATTTAATCCGGGAACCGTAAACGAAAAAAAGGCGATCACAGATCTTTCCCTGGAACTGAAAAAAGGCGACTTTGCTACGATCATCGGTTCCAATGGTGCAGGAAAATCAACACTTTTTAATGCGATCTGCGGTGATTTTCTTACAGATGCTGGTTCAATCGAGCTGGATGGCAGGGATATCACATTTATGCCGCAGCATGCACGCGCAAAAGAGATCGGACGTCTTTATCAGGATCCGATGCGTGGCACTGCACCGGGAATGACGATCGAAGAGAATCTTGCACTTGCAGCCGGCAAGGGTGGGTGGCTTTCCCGCACGACCCGGCAGGAAAAAGAGCGTTTTCGTGAGGAATTAAAGAAGCTGGACATTGGGCTGGAAGAGCGGATGAGCCATCCGGTAGGTCTTCTTTCCGGTGGACAGAGACAGGCGCTGACGCTTTTGATGGCAACCATGAATCCGCCGAAATTACTTCTTCTGGACGAGCATACTGCAGCCCTTGATCCGGGAACTGCTGAGAAAGTCCTTAATCTCACCAGACGGATCGTGGAAGAAAATCAGCTGACCTGTCTGATGATCACACACAATATGCAGTCAGCAATTGATCTTGGTAACCGTATCCTGATGATGGACTCCGGCAATATCGTGCTGGATATCGGAGGGGAAGAGAAGAAGGATATGACCGTGGATGGCCTTCTTGAGAAATTTAAAACGGGAGTGGGCAAGGCTTTGGATAATGACCGTATTCTTTTGTCTGAATAAACGGAATAAATAATGAAGAACCGTTACCGATCATGTGTAAAGTGGAAAATGAATAGCTGCTTTACACCGGTGATGGTTCTTTTTTTATGAAAATTCTTGAGTATGTCACGTTACCGTGATAAAATAAATGAAATCACTTTGTGATTTCATTTATGAGCAAGTAGCGAAGCGGATTGCGAATATCCGTTTGATTTTATTATGGAAGAGGGACGAATGATATGCAGTTTTCAAAAAGATTGGACCGATTTGGAGATGAAATTTTTGCTGCTCTGAACAACCGACGTATGGAGCTGGAAGCACAGGGCATGAAGATCTATAACATGAGTGTGGGAACTCCGGATTTCAAGACTCCGGAATATATCAAGAAAGCTGTAGCGGAAGCAGCTATGGATGACAACAACTGGAAATACAGTCTCCGCGATCTGCCGGAGCTTCTGGACGCAGTCTGTACTTATTATAAGAAACGTTTTGATGTGGAACTGACACCGGACATGGTAATGACTGTTTATGGAAGCCAGGAAGGAATGGGGCATCTTGGCATGGCGCTTTGTGATGAGGGAGATACAGTACTTCTTCCGGATCCGTGCTATCCCGTATTTGCAGCAGGAAGTCTGATGGCAGGAGCAGTTCCTTACTATTATCCGCTGGTTGCAGAGCATGATTTTCTTCCCTATGTAAAGGGAATTCCGGAAGAAATAGCGAATAAGGCTAAATATATGGTAGTATCCCTGCCGTCCAACCCGGTAGGAAGCATTGCCACTCCGGGACTTTACGAAGAAATCGTGGAATTTGCGGAAAAATATGATATTCTGATCATTCATGATAATGCGTACAGCGATATTATTTTTGACGGGGCATTTGGAGGAAGTTTTTTGGCCACTCCGGGAGCGAAAGATATTGGAGTGGAATTTTTCAGTCTTTCCAAATCCTTCAATGTTACAGGCGCAAGACTTAGTTTTCTGGTAGGCCGGCCGGATGTGATCGCAGCGCTTCGCAAATTGAGAAGCCAGATCGACTTCGGCATGTTCCTGCCGCTTCAGAAAGCAGCTATTGCAGCACTTCAGGGACCGCTGGATAGCGTAAAAGAACAGTGTCAGAAGTACCAGGAGAGAAGAGATGCTCTCTGCCAGGGACTTCGTGATATCGGATGGGAACTTCCAAATGGAAAAGGCACCATGTTTGTCTGGGCGAAGATCCCGGGTGGCCGCACCGACAGCATGGCATTCTGTATGGAACTGATGGAAAAGGCCGGCGTCATCGTGACTCCGGGAGCAAGCTTTGGTCCCCACGGAGAGGGCTACGTACGTTTCGCCCTGGTACTTCCGCCGGAGAAGATCCGGGAAGCAGTGGAAGCGATCCGAAAAAGCGGATTAAACTGAATAACTGAAAGTTGTTCAAAATCCGATCTCAAGCCATGAAAAGATTACTTATCAGCGTTCAAGCCGCTGTGGATCTTAAATGATCCGCAGCGGCTTTTTCATCTCGTGGATGAAAGGCTGACCTGTTTTGTGGCAGAGAAGCATTTCGTAAAGATTGGAAGCCGCACAGGTTTCATTAAAAAGTCGAAGCGCAGTTTCATCGAGGATCGCAGATGCATCGGCGGCTTTGGTGATCAGCGGGATCGAGGAGTTTTTCTTGATCTGGCTGAGAAGCGGAGCGCTGTTTTTTTGAAAGCCAAGTACCCGGGCATAGGGAATGTGTCCGGGTGCTGTTGTTTTTTGGTCAAGAAAGATCCGGACAAGGCTGCGGCAGATAGCAGAACGGGTAATATCCCGTGTTTTCAAAAGATCCGCAAACTGGGAAAAACCTTCATATTGATTTCGGGATTTCAGGATACGCCGGATCAGTGCATCCGAAAGCTCCGGATACATTTTTAAAGTTTCTTCGGATTCCAGAAGCAGTTTGTAATGCAGAGGAAGATCCAGTGCTGAGTCAGAAAGCCATGCTCCTTTTTTGAGAGAATCCAGGAATCCGGGAAGGGAAGCAGAAGGGATCAACCGGGAAAGATCAGCAGACTGCACAGTTCCTTCGGATTTTTTCATAAGGCTCCGGATGCCGGAAGCAGAGGGAAATTCTTCGTCAGAAAGAAGAGAAAAATCCGTATCATGATAACCACATCCCTTTCTTAAAAGTGCATGAGGAAGGATACGGCTGTTAAGACGGAGAAGCGCTTTGCAGTATTCGATTCCCAGGATGTTATTGGGAGAAGAAAGAATGAGTTCAATATGTTCGGATGAAACGCCGAATGTGTTATGCACGGAAGTGGCTTTTTCTCGCATGTAACGGATCAAAGCACTGCTTCTTGCAGCAGGAAAACTCATTCCGGTACGAAGATTCTGCTGAAGGAGTTTGCGGTATTCAAACGGTTCCTTTATAAGAATCTGTGCAATATTCATAAGAGTCTCTGTATCTCCGCATTCACTTCCGAAACATAGCTCATCTACAACACCAAGCCCGTCAAGAAGGCTTACGCCACCTGCGGCAAATCCTTCCGCACTGGCCGTTGCTGTCTGTACCGGCATTTCCAGGATCAGATCGGCGCCTCCGAGAAGAGCCATCTCAGCCCGGAGATGTTTTTCCATAAGGGCAGGAGCCCCTCTTTGGACAAAATCCCCGCTCATGGCGACCACAATATAATCAGCACCAAGGATCTCCCGGGCATAGCGGATCTGGTATTCGTGACCTTTGTGAAATGGGTTATATTCTGCAATGATTCCAACAACTTTCATATAAAAAAGTACCTGCCGTTTCTGAAAATTCAAATCTTGAAATAAGTTCTTATATTATAATAATGGTGCTATTTTAACATAAGCAATGTAAAAAGTTAAGCGGCATTCGAAATCTGTTTTGCTGCCATAAACCCGAATGCTGCTGTCCGCTCTGGGCCCGGCAACACCCTTTGTGAGATACAGAAATCACGCAAATTTATAATTATGCGCCGAAATCCTCGGGCCATCTGTGATCTTTATCCACAAAAAACACATCGCAGAACATTGTCGGTAAACAGTAACAATTGCACTTCAAAAAATACGCAGTATAGCCATTTTCTGACAATGAAACGCTTGAAAAGAAAAGGGTAAGGGGGTATAATAAACATAGTGTAGTGCCCGAACAGACACTAGCGTTTTTGTTACATCAAGAAAGGAGCCATTTAATCATGGGATTTGTTGAACTGCTTAAAAAAAGAGCAAAAGAAAGCGTAAAAACAATTGTACTGCCAGAGACAGAGGATATGAGAACTCTTGAGGCAACTGACAAGATTCTGAAAGAGGGAGTTGCAAAGATCATCCTCATCGGTAATGAGGAAGAGATCAACAAGAAAGCTGCAGAGGGCGGCTTTGATATTTCCGGTGCACAGATCGTAGATCCGGAGAAATCTGACAGAACTCAGGCATATATTGATAAATTTGTAGAGCTGAGAGCAAAGAAGGGAATGACACCTGAGAAAGCGAAAGAGATCCTTCATACTCAGTACCCATACTATGGCGTAATGATGGTTAAGATGGGGGATGCAGACGGTATGGTATCCGGTGCATGCCATTCTACAGCAGATACACTTCGTCCATGCCTTCAGATCCTGAAGACAAAACCGGGAACCAAGCTTGTATCCGCATTCTTCCTGATCGTTGTTCCGGATTGCGAGTATGGTGCAAACGGTGCATTCGTATTTGCTGATTCCGGTCTGAACCAGAACCCGACTCCGGATGAGCTTTCTGCGATCGCAGCATCTTCTGCTGAGTCCTTTAAGCTTCTTGTTCAGGAGGAGCCGATCGTAGCTATGCTTTCCCACTCCACTAAGGGAAGTGCAAAGCATCCTGACGTAGATAAAGTCGTAGAGGCTACAAGAATTGCCAAAGAGGAGCATCCGGAGCTTAAACTTGACGGAGAGTTCCAGCTTGATGCAGCTATCGTTCCAAGCGTAGGCGCATCCAAAGCACCGGGAAGCGAAGTAGCAGGTAAAGCTAACGTACTGGTATTCCCTGACCTTGATGCAGGTAACATCGGATACAAGCTTGCTCAGCGTCTTGGTAAAGCAGAAGCATACGGACCTGTTACACAGGGTATCGCAAAACCTGTAAACGACCTGTCTCGCGGATGCTCTGCAGATGATATCGTAGGTGTTGTAGCGATCACAGCAGTACAGTGCCAGGCAGAGGATAAATAATTATTAAAAGATCAGGAGAGTTAAATCATGAACGTATTAGTTATCAACTGTGGAAGTTCTTCATTAAAATATCAGTTAATCGATTCTGAGACAGAGAATGTACTTGCAAAGGGTCTCTGCGAGAGAATCGGTATTGACGGAAGACTGGTATATCAGAAAGCCGGATGTGACAAAGAGATCACAGAGGCAGCTATGCCAACACATAAAGAAGCGATCCAGATGGTACTGGATGCTCTTACAAACGATAAAACAGGTGCAATCGGAAGCCTTAAAGAGGTTAATGCGATTGGACATCGTGTCGTACACGGAGGCGAGAAATTTGCTTCTTCTGCAGTGATCACAGACGAGATGATCAAAGCAGTAGAAGAGTGCAATGACCTTGCACCGCTCCACAACCCGGCTAACCTCATTGGTATCCGTGTATGTGCAGAGCTTATGCCAGGCGTACCACAGGTAGGCGTATTTGATACCGCTTTCCATCAGACAATGCCTGCTAAAGCATATCTCTATGGACTTCCGCTTGACTTCTACAAGAAATATAAAGTAAGAAGATACGGTTTCCACGGAACATCCCACAGCTTCGTATCCAAGAGAGCTGTTGATTTCCTTGGCCTTGACAAAGACAACTCCAAAGTTATCGTCTGCCACCTTGGAAACGGATCTTCCATCAGCGCAGTTGTAAATGGCAAATGTGTAGATACAACAATGGGTCTTACACCACTTGAAGGTGTTGTTATGGGAACTCGTTCCGGTAACATCGATCCGGCTATCATGGAGTTCATTGCTAAGAAAGAGAACCTGGACATTGAGGGCGTTATGAATGTACTCAACAAGAAATCTGGTCTTCTCGGACTTTCCGGCGGACTTTCCAGCGACTTCCGTGACCTCAACGAGGCAGCTGAAGGCGGAAACGAGGATGCAGCTAATGCCATCGACGTTCTCTGCTATAGCATCGCTAAATTCGTAGGCGGATATGTTGCAGCAATGAATGGTGTTGACGCGATCGTCTTCACAGCAGGTATCGGTGAGAATGCGATCCCGGTACGTGAGAAGGTTGTCAGCTATCTCGGATACCTTGGCGTAACACTTGACAAAGATGCTAACGGACATCGTGGCGAGGAAATCGTGATCTCCACACCGGACTCCAAGGTTAAGGTTGCAGTTATCCCGACAAACGAGGAGCTTGCAATCTGCCGTGAGACTGTAGCACTGGTATAATCAGCTGTTTCAGTACCGGTACAGAACCGTTCGGGCATGATCGGTAATCAGGCAGAATTATATATTACTGTGGATCAGCAGTATACATTCGGGGGGCGGACAATTAAAGGTCCACCCCCGTAATTTACCCCGAATTTCTGATTAAGCCGACAGTAACAAAAAATTAAAAAAATGTAATATTTTCCCGAAAATAACGTTGACAAATCACAAGACCATATGTATAATGGATTGAGTGTGGATAGGAGAGACTTATGCAGATTCATTTATTAGACATTTCTTCCTGTGATGGCAAGACGATCCAGGAATCAGTTGTTCCTGAACTGGAGAAGATTGATTTTCAGATGGGAAGTTTTCCGGTACTTGCGAAGGAACCGGTAGAGCTTACGATCACCAATACCGGTGATAAGGTTCTTGAGCTTACAGGAACCGGTAAGATCACAGTGGGCATTCCCTGTGACCGCTGTCTTGAGACAGTAGCCGTCGAGATGCCGCTGGAATTTAAGAAGAAGCTCGATATGAAGCTTTCTGATGAAGAGCGTGTCAATGATCTGGATGAAAGCAGCTATCTCACAGGTATGAACCTGGATGTGGACCGGTTGGTCTATCTTGAGGTATTGATATGCTGGCCTTTAAAGGTCTTATGTAAAGAAGACTGTAAAGGTATCTGCAGCCGCTGCGGGAAGAACCTGAACGAAGGTCCCTGCGGATGCAAGGAGGAGCCTAAGGATCCCCGCATGGCAGCTATCAGTGATATATTCAGTAAATTTAAGGAGGTGTAACCTATGTCCATTTGTCCTAAGAACAAATCTTCCAAAGCTAGACGTGACAAGAGAAGAGCGAACTGGAAAATGAGCGCTATGAACCTTGTTAAATGTAGCAAATGTGGAGCACTTATGATGCCACACAGAGTTTGCAAAGCTTGCGGAAGCTACAATAAGAAGGAAATCATCAAAGTTGAGGACTAATTTTAATTAGACAGTCAATATATGATGCGAAAAGAGTCTGGTATGCTGAGATAAGTATACCGGCTTTTTTTATACTCTGGGGGGAAAATAAAAAAATATGAAACAGAACAAGAATCAGAAAAATACCGCCGTGAACCAGATCACAGAGGGTGTGATCTGGAAGCAGCTTCTGATATTCTTTTTTCCGATCTTGTTTGGAACTCTGTTCCAGCAGATCTACAATACTGCCGATACAGTTGTAGTAGGCCGCTTTGTGGGAAAAGAAGCATTGGCAGCAGTAGGAGGCTCATCCAGTATGATCGTGAATCTTATCGTAGGTTTTTTTGTAGGTTTATGTTCCGGTGCGTCTGTAGTGATTTCTCAGTTTTACGGAGCGAAAGATCACAAAAACCTTAAAAAAGCACTTCACACATCTATAATCTTCTGCCTGGCTGCCAGTATTATTGTGGGAACAGCAGGATTTATCCTGGCTGAGCCGATCCTTCACCTGATGAAAACACCGGCAGAAGTAATTCCCGATTCTGTGCTGTACCTGCATATCTATTTTGCGGGAACATTTTTCAATCTGGTCTACAACATGGTATCCAGTATCCTAAGAGCGGTAGGAGATTCCAAAAGACCGCTCTATGTGCTGATCATTACCTGTTTGTTGAATATTTTGCTGGATGTTGTATTTGTAGTGATCTTCCATATGGGAGTCCTCGGTGTTGCACTTGCAACAGTCAGCTGCCAGGCAGTCAGTGCCATCCTTGTAACCTGGTTCCTGATGCGCGCAGAGGATATTTATCGTCTGGAATTTCATGAGATTCGTTTTGATCTCCGGTCTTTGGGGGCAGTTCTCAGGATTGGACTTCCAGCAGGACTGGAATCGGTGATGTATAATATTGCCAATCTCACCATTCAGATTTTTGTCAATGAACTGGGGACTGACACAGTGGCAGCCTGGGGAACTATGGGAAAGATTGATGCGGTGTTCTGGATGGTATGCAATGCTTTTGCCATTTCAATTACCACCTTTGTGGGACAGAATTATGGTGCCGGAAAATACCACCGCATGCGAAAAAGTGTCCGTGTCTGTATGGTGATGGCATACATTTCGGCGTTTATTGTAAGCGGAGCACTTATTCTGTTCGCAAATCCGATCTACCATTTGTTTACAACAGATCAGGTGGTTGTAGACATTGGGGTGCATATGATCCGTTTCCTGATTCCGTCCTATGCTATTTATGTTGTGATCGGAATTATTTCCGGAGCGCTGCGTGGTGCCGGAAGAGTACTGGTTCCGATGATCCTGACCTGTGGAGGAGTCTGTCTTTTACGTATCATCTGGTTGTTTGCCTTTGTAAGATCTCATCCGGGAATCGAAAGTATCATGCTCAGTTATCCGGTGTCCTGGATAATTACTGCGGTACTGTTTGTCATCTATTATTTTCGGCGATTTCCAGGTATGCAGAAAAAGAAATAACGATATATGAAAAGGTGTTGATTCTGTGCAATAGCAGTGATCAGCACCTTTGTTTTGTTCGAAAGATGTCGATTTATTACGTATAGATTTGATTGCCTGAAAGCTGAAAAAGAGGTATTCTGGATGCAGATAGATGAAACATATGTAATGGGGATGACCAGATATGTATAATCTGCAAAAAACAATACGATATGGTTTTTGGTTGATACTTGAAGTTATTGCGCTGTGTGTCGGTATGATTTATAGCGCGAGAACTGTACGAGCTGAACTTGAAGTACAGCAGCCGGCCAGAAAGGTAACAGAAGTTGTTACTGAAAAATGGACTGTGATCAGTGGAAAACGTCTGGATCTTATCCTGAAATATATGGGAGATATAAATTTTGAAAAAGAAGGAATCAGTCTTCGTATCCCTGCTTCTGTGGCACAAAGTTGGAAGGTAGCAGAGAATGGTACAATACAGGCACTGGTACAAAAGGTTTCCAATCATTCATATGAAATAAAGATCTATAAAGGCATTCAGAAGATCACGGATATTCCGGGGAGCCGGATCATGATACCGGTAAAAGAGATGTTTCCCAACGGAGATCCGGAAACTATGGAAATTACGGATTCCCGAGGAAGAAAACTAAAGACATTCTTGGATAAAAAGCAGGATCTTCTGATCGTTGACACGGACGAGACAGGAATCTTCTGCGTAAGAGGTCGGAAAATAGATGATATAGAAGAGAATCCTTTTGCAGTGGCAGTCCTGACGACAGCAACAATGATAACAGTGCTGATCGTAGGAATCCGAAGCAGATCCGGAAAGCGAGGTGACAGTCATAAAGGAGAAAAGTAGGCAATGGACCCTGATCTTTGGACTTACTGTGGTGTTATCTATGACTGCTTTTTTTATGATGTATCTCATAAATAATGAATATACAGCGAAAGGCGAGCAGCCCATTCAGGGAATCCTTTGTCTGGATGATAAAGATGCGGCGGCAAAGCTACATTATCTTGCCAGGGAATGGCAATATTTTCCGGGAAAGCTGCTTACACCTGAGATGCTGAAAAAGGATCCAGGATATTACAGTTGTTATATTTCGATCGGAGAACGTAATGAAATGGAACTGGGGAATAAAGAGGCTTCTACGTATGGATGTGGGACATACCGGATGTTTCTGATCCTGCCCGAAGAGGAAAAAATCTGGGCGATATCTATGGCGGAGGTTTTTTCCGCATACCGAATCTATATCAATGGAGAACTGGCCGGGGAAGTGGGGGATCCTGACGAAAAAACCTATATGGACCGGGTCATGAACCGTGTTTTTACGTTTCAGGGATCCGGGGTTGTAGAAATTGTCATAGCAGTAGCAGACAAAAGCCATATCAGATCCGGAATCCAGGCTATTCCGGTTTTGGGATCTCCGGTCCGTGTAAGCATACAGAGAGGACTGCGGGTACTCGGAAGCGGCTGTGCCATTGCGTTCTGTATCTGTATCATGTTTGGGACTCTTATGGTACATGTCAGAACCAGGATAAAAGAATTTGCTATTTTTAATCTGGTCTGTCTCTGTGTGGCAGGATATTCGTTATGCTCCCTGGTACATAATTTTTTTCTTCTTCCCACGAGGCCCTGGTATGCCCTGGAAACTATGATCTATTATCTGATCCTTTCCTGCATGATCCGGCTTGAGGATTGTATTATAGGAAAAAAAAGGGGCATATATCTGTTTCTTTTGATCGATCTCTGGATCGTAGTAGCTTTCTTTCTGGAGATTTTTGCGGATATACTTCCTTCAGCCAGGCTTCTTTATGATGTTGTCTGGATCAGTGAGGCAGTCAAATGGGTGGCAGCGATCTATATGCTGCTCAATACTTTTGGAGAAACAGATTGCAGATATGGAAAGATCGTTTTGGTGGGAACAACGATTTATGCCTGTTCCCTTGTGGCAGATCGGATAGGGTATCTTTATGAGCCGATTTTGGGAGGAGGTTTCCCGGAGACAGGTGGGCTGATACTGACAGCTGCGTTTGGCTGTGTTCTGTGGAGAGACCTGTCAGAAGCATATAAGATCAGTCTGACTTATGAGGTATATAGTCATCAGACTGAACTTCGTCTCCTTGCCCAGAAAAATCATTACGACCGATTAAAAGAACAGATGGAAGAAACCAGCCGTGTCCGTCATGATATGCGTCAGCACCTTCGTGTTCTGTCTGCATTACTGGAACGTGAGCAGTATGGAGAAATGCAGAAATACCTTTGCCGGTATACCCGTGAATTCCAGGAACGTTTGACCTATCATTCTTACTGTAAAAATCAGGTTGCCGATGCGATCTTACATTATTATGAAGAACTATGCAGAAAAAACGGGATCGTTTTTCAGTGTCAGGTAGAGGCACCGGAAAAAACAGGGATCCAGGATACAGATTTTTGTCGTCTCTTTGGAAATCTTCTGGAAAATGCCATAGAAGCGGCACAGCTTTGTCCGAAAGGCAGTTCCAGATTTGTCCGTGTACAGATACGTACCAGAAATAATAAACTTCTTATAAAAGAAGAAAACAGCTGCACAGATCCCTTACGCAGAAATAAAACAGGATTTTTTTCAGGTAAGCATTCCGGACAGGGGATCGGAACTGCGTCGATCATGGAAATTGCGGCACGTTATGGAGGGTTTGCGGATTTTCAGTCTGAAAATGGCATTTTTAAAGCTGAGATATTTCTTCATCTGACGCAAAGAGATACTGAAGATAGGCTTTACGGATAGCAGAAGAGCCACGTTTCCGGATCTGGACGACCTCCCCGTTGTCCAGAAGAAAGCCTTCTTCAGAAGCTTCCTGTATACGGTCCATATTGACGACACAGCCACGGTAACAGGAGAGAAAATTGGGACAGTCCCGGATCTGCTCCTCAAATTTGTGAAAGGTAAGATAAGAACGGACCGGACCGGCGTCGGTATGAAGGCACACTGCATTTCGGAATGTATCTGCATATAAAATACTGCGCAGAGGGACCCGGATGGGAACCCGGTCAGAAACGACTTCAATGTAACGGGATGCCAGTAAATGCCTGGATTGAAAGGAATCCAGAATGGAACAGAGTTTTTCTGGCTGAAATGGTTTCAGAAGATAATAGGAGGCTCCTACATCATAGCTTTCCACAGCAAAATCACTGCTGGTAGTGACAAAAACAAGGATGCAGCTATCGGACTGTCTTCGGATCCTGCGCGCAGCTTCCATACCTGTCATTCCGTCCATATAAATATCCAGGAACAGGATCTGAAATTTTCCGGGCTGATAATCTTCAAAAAATTCTTCTGCGCTGAAAAAATGACAGATTTCTGCCCTGATCTGTTTTTTCTCAAAATAGGAAACAGCGATATTCTTCAGGGCTTCTGCATCCGTTGAGATGTCATCAATAATTGCAATATTCAAAATAATATAACCTCCGGTTTATAAAAGAGTAGTAAAAATAGTATATCATAATTTTGGCGTATATCCAATGTCGGTTTTTTGCCCGAAATGACGTATTATGTAGAAAATTATTAGAAATAAAAAATTGAGGATCATTTGATCAAATAGATCAAGTCACCTGTTTTTATCGAAAATATCCGTTTGACCATAAAAATGTCATATTTCATGGAAACTGTCATTTTGTCACAGGTCTGTTGTCATTTTCTGATATTTTTTTTACAATAGCGTCAAAAGATACGAAAGGCGGTGGATATACGAAAAATAAGGGCAGCAGCTGGCGACACCAGAAACTGTTGACCAAAATCCAGATAAAAAACAATCCCCCAAGAGGGCTGTACTTCCAGATTTGAGGTACAGCCCTTTCCCCTGTCATAACAGTGATTCTTGACGGAATCGTGGAAATTCGCTATCATGGAAATGATTTTTATATACTTTGGAAGAAAACGGAGAAAATGCGCATGAACATTCTTAATATAGAACATATCCACAAAATTTTTGGAGATAAGGTGATATTTGATGATATCTCCTGCGGCATCGATCAGGGAGAAAAAATAGGTATCATCGGTGTAAACGGAACCGGTAAAACTACTTTGCTCCGCGTGATCGCTGGAGAGGAAGAACCGGACGAAGGGCAGGTGATCACCCAGAACGGGATCCGGATCAGCTGGCTTCCCCAGACTCCGGAATTTCCGCAGCATATGACCATTCTGGACTATGTGGCAGAAGGCAAATGGCAGAAGGACTGGAGTACCGAAAGTGAGGCCAGACGCATGCTGAATACACTTGGTATTACCGATCAGAATATCAATATGGATAATCTTTCCGGTGGTGAAAAGAAAAGAGTGGCGCTGGCAAGGATGCTTTTAAATCCGGCTGACATTCTGATCCTGGATGAGCCTACCAACCATCTGGACGGAGAAATGGTCATATGGCTGGAAGATTTTCTCCGGAATTTTCGTGGGACGGTGATCATGGTCACTCATGACCGTTATTTCCTGGATCGTGTGGCAAACCGGATCCTGGAGATCAGCCACGGAAAATTATATTCCTATGCAGGAGATTATTCCAGATTTCTGGAGCTGAAAGCGCAGAGAGAGGAAATGGAGCTTGCCAGTGACCGGAAGCGCCGCAGTGTACTTCGGATGGAACTGGAATGGGCAGCAAGAGGCTGTCGTGCCAGAAGTACAAAACAGAGAGCAAGGCTTGACCGTTTGGAAGCACTGAAGGCGGGAAAAACCCCGCTGAAAGAGCAGAATGTGGAAATGGATTCCATTGAGACCCGTATGGGAAAGAAAACCATAGAGTTTCATCATGTAAGTAAAACCATCGAAGGTCGTCTTTTGATCAATGATTTTGATCATATTGTTCTTCGTGATCAGCGTCTCGGGATCATCGGACCAAATGGCTGCGGTAAGTCCACACTTCTTAAAATGGCAGATGGACTGATCTTGCCGGATTCCGGAGAGATTCAGATCGGAGAAACGATCCGTATCGGGTATCTTGCCCAAAACGTTCCGGATATGGATGGAAGACAGCGAGTGATTGATTATATCCGTGAGGTGGCGGAATATGTTCCGACAAAAGAAGGAAGGATCACAGCTTCCCAGATGCTTGAGAGATTTCTTTTTGATCCGGCCATGCAGTACACCCCGGTGGAGAAGCTTTCCGGAGGTGAGAAGCGAAGACTGTATCTTTTGAAGGTTCTGATGGAGGCGCCAAATGTTCTTCTTCTTGATGAGCCCGGAAATGATCTTGATATTCCCACCATGACCATTCTTGAGGACTATCTGGATTCTTTTTCCGGCATCGTGATCACAGTGTCCCATGACCGCTATTTCCTGGATAATGTGGTGAACCGTATTATGGCATTTGAGGGAGATGGCCGGCTTGTCCAGTATGAGGGCGGTTATACGGATTATCTGGAAGCAAAGGAAAGAAAGGGACAGTCTCTGGAAACGCGTTCAGATATGAATGGCGGTACAGTACAGGGAGAAACAGCTGAGCCTGAGAAAAAGAAATCCGCTGCAGATACCTGGAAACAGAACCGGAAACAGAAACTGAAATTTACCTATAAAGAACAGAAAGAATTTGACACTATTGACGATGACATCGCAGCATTGGAAGAACGTCTGGAGCAGATCGACAAAGAGATGGCTGCCAATGCCACAAATGCGGGAAAACTCAGGGAGCTTTCCGACGAGCAGCAGGAAATCCAGCAGAAGCTGGATGAAAAAATGGATCGCTGGGTATATTTAAATGATCTTGCAGAACAGATTGAAAATCAGAAAGAGTAAAAGATATTGACTTCTCAGGCAAAACTCTAGTATCATAAATAACGGTACGTTAACCGGATAAACTGCGAAGCAGTTATTCGGTTATGAGTAGGTAGCGAATGCGGATTTCGAATATCCGCTTAACTTTTGGTACTCTGCAATGAAAATCCTTATACGGATGTGTATGAGGATTTTCACTACAGTGTACCATATGCATTCCGAAAAGATTTCGGACAGAGAAAGGACAACATATGTCAGAAATGGTAAAAGTCGTTGTAGATGCAATGGGTGGTGACAATGCTCCCGAGGAACCGGTAAAAGCCGCAGTGGAAGCTGTGAAAGAAAAAGAGAACATCCAGGTCATCCTTACAGGAGTACAGGATGTGATCGAAGCAGAGCTTCGGAAATACCCGGATTATCCTAAGGACAGGATTCGTGTGGTGCATGCGTCTCAGGTGATCGAGACTGCGGAACCTCCGGTCATGGCCATCCAGAAAAAGAAAGATTCCTCTATTGTAGTGGGATTAAATCTTGTAAAAAAACAGGAGGCCGATGCCTTTGTTTCCTCCGGAAGCACCGGTGCGGTACTGGTAGGAGGCCAGGTGATCGTAGGCAGGATCCAAGGAATCCGGAGACCACCTCTTGCTCCGCTGATCCCTACGGCAAAGGGCGTTTCCCTTCTGATCGACTGTGGTGCCAATGTAGATGCGAGACCAGATCATCTGGTACAGTTTGCGCAGATGGGTTCCATCTATATGGAAAATGTAGTGGGTATTAAGAAACCAAGAGTTGCTATCGTTAATAACGGTGCTGAGGAAGAAAAGGGCAATGCGCTGGTAAAGGCTACCTTCCCTCTGTTAAAAGCATGTAAGGATATCAATTTCATCGGAAGTATTGAGGCGAGAGATATCCCGTCAGGTTATGCAGATGTAGTAGTCTGTGAAGCTTTTGTAGGAAATGTGATCCTCAAGCTTTATGAAGGTGTTGGAGCTACTTTGATATCTATGATCAAAAAAGGTATGATGACAAACATTCGCAGTAAAATGGGAGCTCTGATGGTAAAACCTGCTCTTAAGGAAACCTTAAAATCATTTGATGCCAGTGAATATGGCGGAGCACCGCTTCTTGGTCTGAAAGGTCTTGTGGTCAAAAGCCACGGAAGTGCCAAAAGCGTAGAAATCCGTCATGCGATCTTTCAGTGCGAGCAGTTTAAGGAAGAGAAGATCAATGAAAAGATCGAGGAGTTTATAGCAGCTGAGCAGAAAGCACAGGCGGAAGAAAAAAGCGAAAAAAAATAAAACCGGGATTGCCGGAAATATTACAGACAGAACAGGAGGCGAACAGTCGTGGAACTGGAAATGCTGAAGACCATCATCGAAAAAACTCTGGGAAGAAATATGGATGCCATTACAGAAAAAACTACCTTTGTGGATGATCTGGGAGTGGATTCTCTGGATTTTTTTCAGATTCTTATTGATCTGGAGGAAACTTTTGATGTTCGTATCGCCCCGGAGGAAGCCGAGGAGATCGTTACTGTCGGCGATGCAGTGGAGACTCTTCGCCGAGTAACGAAGGGAAGAAGAAATGGAAAATAATTTAAAAAAGCTGGAGCAGACTATCGGATACCAGTTTACCGCAAAATCTTTACTGGAGCAGGCAATGACACACAGCTCCTATGCCAACGAAAAACACCTTGGAAAGCTTGGATGCAATGAGCGCCTGGAGTTTCTTGGAGATGCGGTGCTGGAGCTGATCAGCAGTGATTTCCTGTACAAAAAATTCCGGAATAATCAGGAAGGTGAGTTGACCAAGAAACGTGCCAGCATGGTATGTGAAAAGAGTCTTGCCTACTGTGCAAGAGAATTCGGGCTTCCGGAGTTTATCCTCCTTGGAAGAGGTGAGGAAATGATGGGCGGTCGTAAAAGAGATTCCATCGTTTCTGATGCCCTGGAATCTCTGATCGGGGCTATGTATCTGGACGGTGGATTTGAACCGGCACAGGCTTTTGTTATGAAATTTATCCTGAACGATCTGGAGGATAAGAGGATTTTTTATGACAGCAAGACAGTGCTTCAGGAAATGGTACAGGAAGGCGGAAATCATCCGGTGGAATATCGTCTTCTGAAAGAAGAGGGACCGGACCACAGCAAGAGCTTTACTGTGGAGGCGCTGATCAATGGAAAAAGTATGGGAACCGGAACCGGCCATACAAAAAAGGCAGCAGAACAGGCTGCAGCCCTAGAGGCAATACGCAGTATAAAATAACAGCAGGTGGCCAATGTATCTGAAAAATATAGAGGTGCAGGGATTTAAATCCTTTGCACAGAAAATAAATTTTGAATTTCATAACGGGATCACCGGCATCGTAGGACCTAACGGCAGCGGAAAAAGTAATGTTGGCGATGCAGTCCGCTGGGTTCTGGGAGAACAGAGCGCCAAGCAGCTTCGAGGCGGGAATATGCAGGATGTTATCTTTTCAGGAACGGAGCTTCGCAAGCCTCTGAGCTTTGCGTCCGTGGCTATTACACTTGATAACAGTGATCACAAGCTCCCGGTGGATTTTGAAGAAGTAACCGTTACCAGAAGACTGTATCGTTCCGGTGAGAGCGAATACCGCATCAACGGCAGCTCCTGTCGTTTAAAGGACATCAATGAGATGTTCTATGATACCGGTATCGGAAAAGAAGGATATTCCATCATCGGACAGGGTCAGATCGATAAGATCTTAAGTGGAAAACCCGAAGAACGCCGAGAGCTTTTTGACGAGGCAGCCGGGATCGTCAAATTTAAAAGACGAAAAAATACCACACTGAAGAAGCTTGAGGAAGAACAACAGAATCTGGTCCGTGTCACGGACATCTTAAGTGAGCTGACCAAGCAGCTGGAACCGCTGGAACGTCAGTCTGAGACTGCAAAAATATATCTGGCAAAAAGAGAAAATCTGAAAGAGCTGGATATAAATATGTTCCTCCTGGAATATGAACACACCGGAAATCTGATCCGCGAGCTGGAAGAAAAAACCAGGATCGCAGAAAATCAGTTAAAAGAAGCCCAGGATGCTCATAGTCGTACCAAGGATGAATATGAACGTCTGGAAAAAATACTGGAAGAGCTGAATGAGCGGATGGAGGCGTTGCGGGAAGAAAGCCGGGATCGTGCTATCCGTAAACAACAGCTGTCCGGTGAGATCAATGTTCTTCATGAACAGATCCTGGCAGGAGAGCAGAATGACAGTCATTATCGCAGCCGTCTTTTAGCAGTTCAGGAAGATACGGAGAAAAAATCTGCAGACCAGGAAGCTCTGGAAGAGCAAAAAGCAGATCTTCAGGCAAATTTACGGGAGATCGACAGAAAACTTGCTGACGAGCAGAAAAAAATGGACAATATCCAGAGCAGCATCGAAGAATGCACCCAGGCAGTGGAAGATGGTAAGAATGAGATCATTGAGATCCTTAATTCCCGTGCAAACACCAAAGGTAAGGCACAGCGTTTTGATGCCATGAAGGAGCAGTTGGATATCCGGAAAGCAGGAATCAGTCAGAGGATCCTTTCCCTGAAAACCCAGGAAGAGGAGCAGCAGTCAGCAATCGATCAGGCACAGAAGGAATACGACACTATCACGAAGACCATTCAGGAAACCAGAGAAGAAGGCAGCCGTCTTACAAAAGAGATACATGCCATCCAGGAAACCCTTAAACAGCAGAATACACAGCTGGAAAAGGAACAGACGTCCTATCATAGAGAGGCATCCAGACTGGAATCCCTCCGCAATATCACAGAACGTTATGATGGATATGGAAACAGTATCCGCCGTGTCATGGAACAGAAGAATCATGTTCCTGGGATCCGTGGCGTAGTGGCGGATATCATTCACGTTGAAAAAAATTATGAGATCGCTATTGAGACAGCTCTTGGCGGAAGTATTCAGAATATCGTTACGGATAACGAGCAGACTGCCAAGCAGATGATCGAATTCCTGAAGAAAAACCGGTATGGTCGTGCGACTTTTCTCCCGTTAAACAGCATTTCTTCAAGAGGCGAGTTTAATCAGAGAGGTGCTTTGAACGAACCGGGAGCTATTGGTCTTGCCAGTGGCCTGGTAACTGCAGAGAAGGAATATGACGGTCTGATCGGATATCTTCTTGGCAGAGTGCTGGTGGTGGATCATATCGATCATGCTATTGCCATTGCAAGAAAATACCGATACAGTATCCGTATGGTAACGTTGGAGGGAGAATCCTTAAGTCCAGGCGGTTCCATGACCGGTGGAGCTTTTAAGAACAACAGCAATCTTCTTGGGCGTCGTCGTGAGATCGAGGAACTGGAAAAGAAGGTAAAAGAGCTGGCAGCCGGGTATCATGAGATCCGACAGTCCATGGAAGATAACCGCAGCAGAAGAAATGAGATGCGTGATACTGTGGCGGCGCTGCAGCAGAAATTTCAGGAACAATCCATTCAGCAGAATACAGCCAGGTTGAACATTGAACAGCTGGAGAAAAAAGCGGAGGAGATCCGCGGCGGTTATACCAGGATCGAGAGGGAGCAGGAGGAGATCCGTCTTCAGGCAAGAGACATGCAGGCAGATAACATAAAGATCACGCAGGAACTTGAAGCATCCAAAAGGGATGAGGAAGAGCTGGAAACGTTTATCGAGACCCGGCAGAAGGAGCTGGAGGACTGGAAAAAGGACGAAGCGGAGACTTCAGAGAAGCTGGAAAGGATCCGTCTTGACGCATCTGCATCCCAGCAGAAGGAAAGCTTCATAAAGGAAAATCTGCGGCGCCTGAAAGAGGAAATCGAAGTTCTTTCGAAAGAGAGGGAAGAAATTCTGGATTCTCTGGAAAAAGGCAGCCAGGAAACTGCAGAAAAGAGAAAGACGATCGACAAGGTCCGTAAGGAGATCGAAGGCTTTGCCGCAAAAGAAGAGGTGGCTGCAAAACAGCTGGAAAAATGGCAGCAGGAAAAGGAAGAGCGCACAAAAAGCCATAAGGAGTTTTTTGAAAAGCGTGATGAGCTGTCTGGCCAGATCAGTCTTCTGGACAAAGAATGCTTCCGACTGAAGACTCAGGCAGAAAAGATCGAAGAGAACCGGGAAGCAAGGATTTCCTATATGTGGGAAGAATACGAGATCACTCCGAATAATGCCTTGCAGTACAGGAAAGAAGAAATGAATGACAGGTATGTGATGAAGCAGCAGATCCATAAATTAAAGGACGAGATCCGAGCTCTTGGCTCTGTCAACGTCAATGCCATTGAGGATTACAAAGAACTTCTGGAACGGCATACGTTCTTAAGCGGTCAGTACAACGATCTTTTGGAAGCGGAAAAAACGCTGGAACAGATCATCCAGGAGTTGGATGAGGGCATGCGGAAGCAGTTCAGCGAAAAATTCGGAGAGATCCAGAAAGAATTTGATAAAGCCTTCAAAGAACTGTTCGGCGGAGGCCGGGGAACTCTGGAACTTGCGGAAGACGAGGATATCCTTGAGGCAGGGATCCGGATCATTTCCCAGCCGCCCGGAAAAAAACTTCAGAACATGATGCAGCTTTCCGGTGGGGAAAAAGCTCTGACAGCCATTGCACTTCTTTTTGCGATCCAGAATCTGAAGCCTTCACCATTCTGTCTTCTGGATGAGATCGAGGCTGCACTGGATGATTCCAATGTAGGACGTTTTGCGGGATATCTTCAGAAGTTGACGAAGAACACACAATTTATTATAATAACACATAGACGTGGTACCATGAATGCAGCAGACAGGCTTTATGGAATTACCATGCAGGAAAAAGGGGTATCCACGCTGGTATCCGTAGATTTAGTAGAGAACCAGCTTACCCAGTAGCAGAGGGGATGAATCAGTATGGCAGAAGAAAAAAAAGGATTTTTTAAACGTCTGGTAAGCGGACTTACCAAAACGCGAGACAATATCGTTGCCGGCTTTGATTCCATTTTCAGCGGTTTTTCCAGTATTGATGATGATTTTTATGAAGAACTGGAAGAGATCCTGATCATGGGAGATATCGGCATTAACGCAACCACCTCCATTCTGGAGCATTTAAAGGAGCAGGTTGCTGAGCAGCATATCAAGGAGCCGTCCCAGTGCAAACAGCTTCTGATCGACAGCATCAAAAAACAGATGCAGGTAGAAAGCACAGAATATGAGTTTGAGAACCGGAAATCCGTGATCCTTGTGATCGGTGTCAACGGAGTAGGTAAGACTACCTCCGTAGGCAAACTGGCCGGTAAATTAAAGGATCAGGGAAAAAAGGTCATCCTCGGGGCAGCAGATACCTTCCGTGCGGCAGCCGGGGAGCAGCTGACACAGTGGGCCAACCGTGCAGGCGTTGAGATCATCGGCGGCCAGGACGGAGCAGACCCGGCATCTGTTGTCTATGATGCAGTGGCAGCAGCCAAAGCCAGAAATGCAGATATTCTGATCTGCGATACCGCAGGAAGACTTCATAATAAGAAAAACCTTATGGAAGAGCTTCGCAAGATTTACCGTATTCTGGAACGTGAGTATCCGGAAGCATATTTGGAAACGCTGGTAGTTCTTGACGGAACCACGGGCCAGAATGCGCTTTCCCAGGCAAGACAGTTTGCCGAGGTCGCAAACGTTACCGGAATCATTCTTACCAAACTTGATGGTACAGCCAAGGGCGGAATCGCAGTAGCGATCCAGTCTGAGCTTGACATACCAGTAAAATACATCGGAGTAGGCGAAAGTATCGATGACCTGCAGAAATTTGATGCAGACGCATTTGTAAACGCCCTCTTTGACGTAGAAGAAAGGAGCTAAATACAAATGCTTACATTAGAGAGCTTTGAGGAAGCGGCAGCAAAAGTAAAAGAAGTGACACAGGAAACAAAGCTGATATACAGCAGTTATTTCTCAGATATGACGGGAAATAAGGTTTATCTGAAGCCAGAGAATATGCAGCGTACCGGTGCATATAAGGTGCGTGGCGCATATTACAAGATCAGCACACTTTCTGACGAAGAGAGGAACAAAGGTCTGATCACTGCATCTGCAGGAAATCATGCCCAGGGTGTTGCTTATGCTGCACATAAATATGGAGTAAAAGCAGTCATTGTCATGCCAACTACCACACCACTGATCAAGGTAGAGCGCACCAAGAGTTACGGTGCGGAGGTTATCCTTCACGGCGACGTATATGACGAAGCCTGCGCACACGCACTTGCCCTTGCAGAAGAAAAAGGATATACCTTTATCCATCCATTTGACGATCCGGCAGTAGCAACCGGTCAGGGAACTATCGCCATGGAGATCGTACAGGAACTTCCGCTTGTAGATTACATCCTGGTACCGATCGGAGGGGGCGGACTTGCTACAGGTGTCTCTACACTTGCGAAGCTTCTGAACCCACACATCAAAGTCATCGGTGTTGAGCCGGCAGGCGCAGCATGTATGAAGGCATCCCTGGAGAAAGGTGAGGTCGTAACGCTTCCTCACGTAAATACTATCGCAGATGGTACTGCAGTACAGACTCCGGGAAAAAATATCTTCCCATATATCCAGGAAAATCTGGACGATATCATTACCATCGATGATGATGAGCTGATCGTGGCTTTTCTTGATATGGTAGAAAACCACAAGATGATCGTAGAGAACTCAGGACTTCTTACTGTAGCAGCTCTCCGTCATCTGGATGTAAAGAATAAGAAGATCGTTTCCATCTTAAGCGGTGGAAATATGGATGTGATCACCATGTCATCGGTTGTACAGCACGGACTGATCCAGCGTGACCGTATCTTTACCGTATCCGTACTTATTCCGGATAAGCCAGGTGAACTGGTACGTGTTGCAAGTGTGATCGCTGAAAATCAGGGTAATGTTATCAAACTGGATCATAACCAGTTTGTAAGTACCAACCGAAATGCAGCCGTAGAACTTCGGATCACTATGGAAGCATTCGGAACAGATCATAAGAATCAGATCGTTGCAGCTCTGGAAAAAGCGGGTTGCAAACCGAGAGTGGTACGTGCTATACTGTAGGACGTGTTATATTGCAATAACTGAAACTTCTGACCGGACTGTTGCATATGATGTAACAGCCCGGTCTTTTGCGAAAATACCTGCATAGACAGAAAGGACAGATAAATATGTGTGGAATTGTAGGATTTACAGGTAGACACCAGGCAGCTCCGATCCTTTTAGATGGACTCTCCAAGCTGGAATACAGAGGATATGATTCCGCTGGAATCGCCGTACGTGACGGCGAGGACGAGACGGAAGTGATCAAAGCCAAGGGAAGACTGAAAGTTCTGTCAGAAAAGACAAACGGCGGAGAGACTGTACCGGGAACCTGTGGTATCGGTCATACCAGATGGGCAACTCATGGTGAACCTTCTGAGAACAATGCACATCCGCATATGACAGACGACGGTAATATCGTAGCAGTCCACAACGGCATCATTGAGAACTATCAGGAACTGAAAAATAAGCTCACCCGTAAAGGCTATACTTTCTATTCTGAGACCGATACCGAGGTAGCAGTCAAGCTGATCGATTATTATTACAAGAAATATGAGGGAACACCGGTGGATGCCATCACACATTCCATGGTACGTATCCGTGGTTCCTATGCCCTTGCGATCATGTTCAAGGATTATCCGGGTGAAATATATGTAGCCAGAAAAGACAGCCCCATGATCCTTGGAGTGGCAGAAGATGAATCCTTTATCGCTTCTGACGTACCGGCGATCCTGAAATACACCCGCAATGTATATTATATCGGCAATCTGGAGATGGCGCGTGTGAAAAAAGGCGAAGTCACCTTCTACAATCTTGATGGAGATGAGATCGAGAAAGAGCTGAAAACCATTGAATGGGATGCAGAAGCAGCGGAAAAAGCCGGATATGAGCATTTCATGATGAAAGAGATCCATGAACAGCCAAAGGCAGTACTGGATACGTTGAATTCCGTGCTCAAGGATGGAAAGATCGACCTCAGTGAAGTTGGCCTGGAAGAAGAAAGCATCCGGAACATCCAGCAGATCTATATCATAGCCTGCGGCTCCGCTTATCACGTAGGAATGGCAGCACAGTATGTGATCGAGGATCTTGCACAGATCCCGGTAAGAGTAGAGCTCGCTTCCGAATTCCGTTACCGAAAAATGGCCCTTAACACCAACAGCCTTGCAGTGATCATCAGCCAGTCCGGTGAAACAGCAGACAGTCTTGCAGCACTTCGTAAATGCAAGGAAAATGGTATTCGTACACTGGGAATCGTTAATGTAGTGGGATCTTCCATTGCACGTGAGGCTGATAATGTATTTTATACTCTGGCCGGACCGGAGATTTCTGTAGCTACTACCAAGGCGTACAGCACACAGCTGATCGCAGCTTATACACTGGCGATCCAGTTTGCAATGGTAAGAGGAACGATCACAGAAGAAGCCTACAGCAATTATATCAGTGAACTGCAGACACTTCCGGATAAGATCTGTAAGATCCTGGAAGATAAGGAACGTATCCAGTGGTTTGCCTCAAAACAGGCAAATGTAAAAGATGCTTTCTTTGTAGGAAGAGGAATTGATTACGCTATCAGCCTGGAGGGCAGTCTGAAGATGAAAGAGATCAGTTACATTCACTCTGAAGCCTATGCTGCCGGAGAGCTGAAACACGGAACGATCTCCCTGATCGAAGACGGGACTCTTGTGATCGGTGTGCTGACCCAGCCGGATCTCTACGAAAAAACAGTCAGCAATATGGTTGAGTGTAAGAGCCGCGGCGCCTACCTTATGGGCCTGACCACATTTGGTAATTACAATATCGAGGATACCGCAGACTTCACCGTCTACATCCCGAAAACAGACCCGCACTTTGCAACATCCCTGGCAGTGATCCCGCTTCAGCTTCTGGGCTACTACGTAAGCGTAGCCAAAGGACTGGATGTGGATAAACCACGAAATCTGGCGAAGAGCGTGACAGTGGAGTAAAAAATATATATGGACTATAGAGAAAGCCTCAGAGTATGTATATGCGAAAATACTCTGAGGCTTTTTTATAAAATCTTTACGCAAAAATAGTTTCATGGTATCATATAGACATATGATGCTGTGAAATTATTTTGCTTTTCAGGGGATATTAAGAAGGGGTGACGGGTACATGCTTATGCCGGTAGTGCCAGAGAGGAGATTGAACTGAAACCAGAGTGCCCGGACAGCCATAGAGCAGATAAAGGAGAAAAATTATCCGGAGTCTTTACAGAAATGTACAGGGAATATCCTGGCTTGTGGGGATCAATTATAACAAACCAATCAACAGTGGTAAGCTTTTGGAGCTGCTGTCACAGTACAAATAATAAGATAGGAAAAAATATATGAAGAATACAGTGGTGATCTTTAATGCCGGTATCGGTGCGCTGACTCTTGGTTTTCAAAATGCCGGTTATGAGATTTTGAAAGCATATGAGCCGGACAGAAAAGTGATAGAGATCTATCAGGAAAATATAAGTCAAAATGTAACTGCATGCAGCCTTTCTTCCATAGATCCTGCCACAGTTCCGGACAGTGATGTCTGGGCTTTTGATCTGACGCAGTCGAAAGCAGAAGAGGTGTTTTATAGTTTGACCCTGGTGCAAAGAAGACGACCGCCGGCCATTCTTTTTGTTATGAAAAAGCAATTATGGAAAGGGTTCATAAAGGAGCACATTTTTCAGCTGCAAGAATATGGATACCATATCACGCATAAAAATATCCAGAGTTCGGAGGTTACTGCATTTCCGCTGCGGGAAGAATTTGCATATATTGTTTCAAAAAGAGTGAATGCTTCGGATATGATCATGCCGGTGCAGGTCCATAAGAGTAGTATCCTGTTGGATGGCTGGGTGGAAATGAATCCACAGGATTCCTGGTATTACAGAATTGATTTTGCGAAAGAGAAGATTGATGCTTCGCATGCCGGTGACAGCGTTTTGTGTTGGGAAAAAGGCGGTTATCGGGAATCCGGGCAGGTTCGTCTGAATCTGATAAAAATGCCGCTGATCCGTATCCATGGCGTCTATCATAAGATCACACACAAAGAAATAGCCAGATTAAAGGGATTTCCGGAAGATTTTCCACGTTCTGTGCCAAACAAAAGCCGGATGTACAGAAGCCTGATATATGCGCCGAACATAAAAGTGACAGAACAGGTCGTTCGCAATCTCTGCGTAGAACCCTATATAAATTCAGAGGGTGATGTGCAGATGAAAAACTGGGAAAATATGGCCCGCTTTAAGCAGCTTTTTGAAAAATACCTTACATATAAAGGGGTTTCTTTCCAAAGCGATGAATGGGTCTTTATGACCAGAATGTACAGTGATTCCAAAGAAATCGCTACACTTAAACGGTTGCAGAGTTATAGCCGTCTGGTTGGAAAAGCAGTGTCAGATCAGAAAAAGGATCTGCCATTACAAAATATCTGTGTAGTGGCGAATCTGGTCTCTGATGAGACTAAGAGAAAGTACGAAGAGGCGAAGCTTGGATATGTCTGGGACATCCGAAATGTGCTGTGGCTCTTTGAGGACTATCCGGAACTGAAGAACGAACTGATCTCGATTCTGAATTATTCGGTGGAAAACATAGAACCGGAGAGACCGGAGCCTTTTATCTTTGAGGAAAGCAGCCAGATGGAGAATACGGATCCGGAATCGGTTGCTGACAGCTATATAGCGCAGTTAAAAGTGTTGGAGACCGGTAGTGCAGCTTTCAAGAAATATGAGGAACTTTGTGTTTCTATTCTGAAATATATCCTTGGAGAATATCTGACTTTGTGGGAGCAGCAGAAGACAACAGAGGAAGATCTGTATCGTTTTGACATGTGCTGTAAGATCAAAAACGGGGTGACACAGGATTTTTTTGACACGATCTGTAAGTATTTTTCTACGAAGTATATCGTGTTCGAGTTTAAAAACTATGAAAAGCCTATTACTCAGAGGGAAATTTACACTACAGAAAAATATCTGTACGAAAAAGCTCTCCGTAAAGTTGCGATCATTATTTCCAGAAAAGGAGCGGATAAACATGCGAAAATGGCTGCACGGGGAAGTCTACGGGAAAGCGGGAAACTGATCATCTGCCTGTCCGATGAAGATTTGAAAGCGATGCTCCAGATAAAAAAAGAAGGGGAAAAAACAACGGGAGGGTATTTGGAAGATATTTTGGATGATATGCTGATGCGCCTGGAAAAATAGAAAATTTTGTGAAAAATCACTCAAAAATCCCCATTTCGAGGGCAGAGTTTTGGAAGATAATCCGCTGCCTTCGAATTTTTTCATTTTCGAAATAAATCTGTTGTTGTAATATGGAAATTGATGTGGCATAATAAATGGGAAAATGTTAAAAATAAGAAAAATCCAGATTAAGGAAATGTAAAGTCGCATTTTCAGGATAACATGGCTCCTGACAGGTTATGACAGGAAGCGAGTATGACAAAGGAGAAAATTATGGCAATTTTTTCAATGATCTTATCTTTGTTGTGTGGAGTATCATTATTTTTGTTTGGTATGTCCCTAATGGGCGATGGTCTGAAGCTGGCAGCAGGTAATAAGCTGGAAGCATTTCTTTATAAGATGACCAATACTCCGCTGAAGGGTGTCGCACTTGGTACTGGTGTTACCAGTGTGATCCAGTCGTCTTCTGCGACGACAGTTATGGTGATCGGTTTTGTAAACTCCGGTATGATGAAACTGAAACAGGCGATCGGTATCATCATGGGAGCCAATATCGGAACCAGTATTACTGGCTGGATCTTATGTCTTTCTTATATTGAAGGATCTAATGGAATCGCTAGTGTTCTTTCCACAGCAACTATTTCTGCTGTTGTGGCTGTAGTTGGTATTATTTTCCGTATGTTCTGTAAGCGTACCTTACATAAGAACGTGGGAAATATCATGCTTGGTTTTGCGATCCTGATGACAGGTATGCAGATGATGAGTGGTGCGGTATCTCCATTGCGTGAGAGTCCGATGTTCATCAAGATGCTGACTATGTTTTCCAATCCGATCGCAGGTATTCTCGTAGGTATCGCTTTTACTGCGGTACTCCAGAGTGCGTCTGCAACAGTCGGTGTGCTCCAGGCTCTTTCCGTAACCGGTATCCTGACATTTGCAAGTGCATTTCCGATCGTTCTTGGTATCGGTGTTGGTGCTGCATGTCCAGTTCTGATCTCAGCCATCGGAGCAAATAAGAACGGTAAAAGAACGGCTCTTGTATATCTGATCAATGACCTGTTTGGTCTGATTCTCTGGTCTGTGATCTTTTATACCGTGAATGCGTTTGTACATTTTACATTTATGGATATGACCATGACACCGGTAGCGATCGCACTTTTGAACACAGTTTTCCGTCTGGCAACGGTTATCGTGCTGTTCCCGTTTATTTCAAAGATCGAGAAGCTGGTATGCTGGCTTGTTAAGGATAACAAAGAAGATCTGGAAGATGAGGCAGACTTTGATCTTCTGGAAGAGCGTCTTCTGAATTACCCGGCCCTTGCTATCGCACAGTGTCACCGTGTAATGAACGGAATGTCCAAGAAGCTCCGTAAGAATGTCAACAGAGCCATGAATCTTCTGAATGATTATCAGCAGGATAAGTATGATAAGGTTCAGCGAAAAGAGGATCTGATCGACAAGTATGAAAGTCGTCTAGGAGAGTATCTGATCCAGCTGACAAAGAGAGAGATGAATTCTGCACAGACAAGACAGACTTCACTGTATCTGCATACGATCAATGACTTTGAGCGTATCGGTGATCATGCTTCTTACATTGCTCATATGTCCAATGAAATGCATGATAACCATACGAATTTTTCACAGGAAGCCTGGGATGAGCTGAATGTTGTTATGGAGGCAGTTCGTGAGGATATCAATATAACCTGCAATGCTTTCATGAAAGACGATAAAGAAATGGCACAGAGAGTAGCACCTCTCGGAGCTGTGATCACAGGACTTTGTGATGTACTGAAGATGCGTCATGCAGAGCGACTGAGCCAGGGCAAATGCGGACTGGAAGAGGGAACGGTATTTAGTGATATCCTTAACAGTTTCTGTCGTATCGCAACTCACTGTGCAAGTGCTATGGTGGCACTTATGAAGAGCGGAGAGACAGGATCTGATCTTCATATTCACGATTCCAAGATCTATCCCACAAACAGTGCGGACTACTACCAGTATTTCAAGGAATACGGACAGAAATATGATATTGGAAATCAGGAAGGCCATATGCTCAGCATGGAGCCGGAAGAAGTAGAATAAGAAATTCAGGCAGCGGAAATGTAGATATTCCGCTGCCGTTTTTGTTAGGGATTTGCCCTAACAATGAAAAAAGAAGGGGCTGTCGCACTAATTTTTTAGTGCGACAGCCCCTTTGTACTGAGGTGATTATAGTTCAGAGAACAAAATATGTCACTCCTCTATTTTTCATTACTTTTTGTAAAAATCATATAATTGCTGATAATTAGTAATAGGGGTTATCAAAATACAGATTTCATGATATGATAAACCTATCAGATAGCGTGAGACATATAATGGGGATATGTATCTCGCAGAAAGAAAAGGGAGGGTTTTATTATGGGTGAAAGTATGATCACATCGTTTGACGGAACGAAACTGTATCTGAAAAAAGAAACAGCAGCAGACAATAAAGCGGTGATCGTGATTGTCCACGGACTCTGTGAGCACCAGGGCAGGTACGATTATTTTGCGGAAAAACTTCATGAGGCGGGAATCGGAACCTATCGTTTTGATCACAGAGGACATGGACGGTCTGAAGGTGAAGAGACTTTTTATTCAGATTTCAATGAGCTTCTGGACGACACCAACGTAGTTGTGGATATGGCAATTGAGGAAAATCCGGATATCCCGGTATTTCTTCTGGGACACAGCATGGGCGGATTTACGGTTTCTCTGTACGGAGCCAAATATCCGGACAAAAAACTCCGGGGGATCATTACCAGTGGTGCGCTGACCGCAGATAACGGCAATCTGATACGTGGTGTGCCGGGAGAAATGGATGTACATACGCGCCTTGCCAATCAGCTGGGTTCAGGTGTATGCTCTGTACAGGAAGTGGTAGACTGGTACGGAAAAGATCCATACAATAAACAGTCCTTTACAGCGGGGTTATGCTATGCGATCTGCGACGGACTTGACTGGTTCAAAGAGAAAAAAGCAGAGTTCCATTATCCGGTCCTTATGACACACGGCGAGAAAGACGGTCTGGTAAGTGTACAGGATACCTATGATTTCTTTAAAGAAGCAGGATCAAAAGACAAGCAGATGAAGATCTACGGCGGACTTTTTCATGAGATCCTGAATGAGTATTGTAAAGATGAAGTGATCGGGGATATGATCCGGTGGATGGAAGTGAGAATCTGAATATAAACAAATTGTTTTACAAGTAGCAGCAAAGCCAGGTGGAAACATATAGCACCTGGCTTTCTTTTGCAAAGAGATTCTGTTACAATAGCAGGATGAAAACAAGAAGACAGAACAGGAGAAAAATAACCATGTCAAATATCATAGAAATCACAGATTTCAACGCTCCGGAGCTGGATGTATATGCCAGGATCTCGGAGATACAGCTTTTGAACCGGGCAGAACCGGAGAAGGGGATCTTTATTGCGGAGAGCCCGAAGGTTATTGAGAGAGCTTTGGATTCCGGGTGCCAGCCGATTTCTTTTCTGGTGGAACATAAACATGTTGAGGGTGAGGCAAAAGAACTGATCCGTCGTTGTGGAGACATCCCGGTTTATACGGCAGAATTTGATGTGTTGACGCAGCTGACTGGATTCAAGCTGACAAGAGGAATGCTCTGTGCAATGCGCCGGCCGGCGCTTCCTGATATAGTCGATGTATGCAAAAATGCCCGCAGGATCGCAGTTCTGGAAAATGTGGTAAATCCTACTAATATAGGCGCGATCTTTCGTTCTGCGGCGGCTCTTGGGATGGATGCGGTGCTGCTGACACCGGGGTGCAGCAATCCATTGTACCGCCGTGCGATCCGTGTCAGCATGGGAACCGTATTCCAGATACCATGGACATTTTTTGATGAAAAAACAGAGTGGAAAACGGAAGGAATCCGGTCTCTGAAAGCGATGGGATTTAAGACGGCAGCCATGGCTCTTAGGGAGGATTCCTTTGATATTGATGATCCTCATCTGATGGCAGAAGAAAAACTGGCAGTAGTTCTTGGAACAGAGGGGGATGGCCTTGCTTCGGAGACCATTGCGGACTGTGATTATACAGTATGTATTCCAATGGCACACGGTGTGGATTCACTGAATGTGGCGGCAGCCAGTGCAGTTGCATTTTGGCAGCTGGGAAAACGCTAAATATTTAAGAGAGTTCCCGTTTTTATGATCTTGCATTCTGGTTTTCTTCTTCCATATCCATCAGATGAAAAGAAAGCAACAGATACAGGATCTCGTTTCTGTCTGTAAGATCTGAATCCAGAAAAGCTTTGATCTTATCCAGACGATAAAGAAGAGTACTTCTGTGGATAAATAAAGCGCTGGCAGTATGAGAAATGTTCTGGTTGTGCTCCAGAAAACAACGCAGTGTTTCATAGAGATGAGATTGCTTTGCCTCATCCTTATATTTCATTGACAGAAGCTTTTCGTGACAGACCATGTAAGCAGGAAGCTTTTTGGTTGCCTGTTCCAGAATATAGGGCAGAGCGATGGAGTCAAAATAGTGGATACTTTCTGCGGGATTTTTGCGTTTTCCAACCTGCAGGGTAACAGAAGCCTGCGTGTATTGTCGGTGGAAATTAAAATGTCCAAGCATCTTCCGGCTGTATCCGGCGCTTAACATGCTGCTTTTGATAAAACCCTCGATCTTATCGGAAATCTCATGGATAGTCAGAGTGCAGAGATCCAGATTGATAAAAAGCACAGCATTTCCCTTATATTCGGTAGCACAGCTGGCCGGGATCGTATTTTCAAGATAATTGCAGATGGCATTAAGGGTCAGATTTTTCTGGTCGATCAGCCCGGTTTGGATCAAAATACATTGATATATATGGGAAGAAAGCCACCCTACATTTGTCAGCTGCTGACTGACTTTTACATAATCAGCTCCAGGATCTGTCAGAATTGACATAAAAATCTGATGAAGAGGAAAAGCTTTATCCCGGCTGTGCATGATACCTGTGGAAAGTGCATGGGATACCATCTGGGAAAGGTACTCCAGAACAAAACCAAACGTATCATCCAGGGGAACCTCACCTTCGGAAAACATCAGCCTGTATACTGCTTTATCATTATTGGAGATATTTACGCAAAGAGAAGGAGCAGTAAGGCCATTTCCCGGATAATAAAAATATCCGGTTTTATAAAAAGCCTCTTCGTAATGAGGATCCTGCTTCAGGCTGTCCACAATAGCCCAGGAATTTTCAGTGGAACCCAAAACAGAATTGGAAAGATCACTCAGATTCCAGTCTCTGGAGGCAATGATAGTAAAATCCATACCGATCAGCATCATTGGATTGGGAATAATGGAAGCTGTAAGATCCAGAAGTTCCTGGATAGAAGCATTCCGGAGACGGGAATCCATCAGGGACTGATTCCACTGATCATAGAGGATAAAAATATCCTGAATCCTGTTAAAGACAATATTGACCGGAATATCTTCAGGGATGATACACATGTTTGGCTGAGTTAATTCGTAGTTCTGATAGATTTTTCCAATCATCAGGAACAGAATATTTTTGGGATGATGAAAAGTGAGCTGAAAATCCGGATCTGTGATAAGGTAAACACGCCCATCCTGAAGAGAGGTGTTCTTTTCAAAGCAGGAAGGGCAGGAAAGGGAAGGAATTGTATCCAGCCTGGATGTATGCAGGGGAAAAGATTTCTGTAAATGATAGCAGATGAGTTTTGCACTGAGTTTCAAGGAAAATCCTCCTTCCTATATTTTGTAGGAAAAAATAGGAATAATAGCCATGTTATGTGGAAGTGTGATTCTTTTGATTTACAGTATAATAGAATCATAAGGAGAAAACAAGTGCAGAAACAAGCCTTTTATATTGGGGTGTGGCAAAACAAGTGCGGAAAAAAGGGCAGGGCTGTATGTCTGTTAATGATCTTCCGAAGCTGATCAAAGAATATGGAAAAGATATCACATTTATTAATAAGAAGTAAATAGAATAACAAAGGTTGGAAAAGCCTGCAAAACCCAGCAGAAAAGTGCTTTTCCGGCCTTTTTTTGTGAAATTCAGGAAAAAATAAATTTGTAAAGCAAAAACCCTTGACAGGTGTGGCGGAATCGTGTATGATAGCCAAGGTGATTACAGATGGAGAAATTTGTAGAGCAGACATTTTTATTTGATTTTTATGGAGAGCTTCTGACAGAGAGGCAGCGGCAGGTGTACACCAGTGTGGTATTTGAGGATTATTCCTTAAGTGAGGTTGCTGAGGAACTTGGCATCAGCAGACAGGGTGTGCATGATATGATCAGACGGTGCAATCGGACGTTGGAAGAATATGAAGAGAAGCTTCATCTGGTCGAGAAATTCCTGAACATCCGCAGTCAGGTCATAAAGATCCATGAACTGGCTGACAAGTACCACGCCGAAGATATTGCGGCGATTTCCAATGTGATATTAGAGGAGTTATGATCAATGGCATTTGAGAGTTTAACAGATAAACTGCAGAATGTATTTAAGAAGCTGAAGGGCAAGGGCCGTCTCACAGAGGCTGATGTCAAGGTAGCACTGAAGGAAGTTAAGATGGCGCTTCTGGAAGCGGATGTTAACTTTAAGGTTGTTAAGCAGTTTACGAAATCCGTTCAGGAAAAGGCTATCGGACAGGATGTTATGAATGGTCTGAATCCGGGACAGATGGTGATCAAGATCGTAAATGATGAGCTGGTCAACCTGATGGGAAGTGAGACAACAGAGCTTCCGATCAAACCGGGAATGGATCTTACCGTTCTTATGATGGTCGGTCTTCAGGGTGCAGGTAAGACAACGACGGTTGCCAAGCTGGCAGGCAAACTGAAATCCAAGGGAAAGAGACCACTGCTTGTGGCCTGTGATGTTTACCGTCCGGCAGCGATCACACAGCTGCAGGTAAACGGTGAGAAACAGGGCGTCGAGGTCTTTTCTATGGGAGATAAGCAGAATCCCGTGGATATTGCAAAAGCAGCTATCGAGCATGCGAAATCCAATCAGCAGAATGTTGTGCTCATCGATACAGCAGGACGTCTTCATATTGATGAGGACATGATGCAGGAGCTTGAGAATATCAAAGCGAATGTGAATGTAGATGCTACAGTGCTTGTAGTTGATGCCATGACAGGACAGGATGCAGTAAATGTGGCGCAGAACTTTTCTGATAAAGTCGGCATTGACGGTGTGATCCTGACTAAGATGGACGGTGATACACGAGGCGGCGCTGCGCTTTCCATTAAAGCCGTGACCGGCAAACCGATCTTCTATGTTGGTATGGGAGAGAAGCTTTCAGATCTGGAACAGTTTTATCCGGAACGTATGGCTTCCAGGATCCTTGGAATGGGCGATGTAATGAGTCTGATCGAGAAGGTGGAAGCATCTGTGGATCAGGAACAGGCTCAGGAGATGCAAAAGAAGCTGAAGAAAATGGATTTCGACTTCAATGATTATCTTACCAGCATGGAGCAGATGAACAAGATGGGTGGTATTTCCAGTATCCTGAACATGCTTCCCGGAATGGGCGGTAAGATGAAGGATATCGAGGGTATGATCGATGAGAAGGCTATGGACCGTACCAAGTCCATCATTCTTTCCATGACACCTCAGGAGAGAAGTAACCCCAACATTTTGAACATCTCACGCAAGAACCGTATCGCCAGAGGCGCCGGAGTGGATATTACAGAAGTAAATCGTCTTGTGAAGCAGTTTGAGCAGAGCAAGAAGATGATGAAACAGATGCCGGGATTAACAGGCGGCAAGATGAATATGGGAAAAAGAGGCGGCTTTAAGCTTCCCTTTTAATAAATAACAATAAATTTTCAGAAAGATAATTGGAGGAAAACAAAAATGGCAGTTAAGATCAGATTAAGAAGAATGGGACAGAAGAAAGCACCTTTCTATAGAATCGTAGTAGCAGATTCTCGCTGCAAACGTGACGGAAGATGCATCGCAGAGATCGGAACATATGATCCGAACCTTGACCCAAGCGTATACAAAATCGATGAAGAGGCAGCAAAAAAATGGCTTGCAGCTGGTGCTCAGCCTACAGAGGTAGTTGCTAAGCTTCTTAAACTTGCCGGAATCGAGAAATAATACCTGACAGATTTGGATCTGTGGCCTCAATGAGGCAGGAGCAAGGAGGTATGTAATGAAACAACTTGTAGAAGTAATTGCAAAATCTCTTGTTGAAAATCCGGATGAAGTAGTCGTTACTGAGACTGAAAAAGACGACGCGATTGTTGTTGAACTGAAGGTCGGACCGGCCGATATGGGTAAGGTTATCGGAAGACAGGGCAGAATTGCCAAGGCAATCCGTACTGTTGTGAAAGCGGCTTCTTCAAAAAGCAGCAAAAAAGTGATTGTAGATATTCTGCAATGAAAAAGAGACAGGAGCTGTGGATTCCATGGCTCCTGTTTTTACTCTGAAAGGGAGCAAAAATGGAAGATTTATTAAAGGTAGGAGTTATTACAACGACCCATGGCGTCCGTGGTGAAGTAAAAGTTTTTCCGACAACGGATGACGCAGAGCGTTTTCTTGATATTGAATATGTGCTTCTGGACACAGGAAAAGAGCTTCGCAGACTGAATATTCAGAATGTAAAGTTTTTTAAAAATCTTGCGATCCTGAAGTTTGAAGGCATTGACAACATCAATGATATTGAAATGTATAAGGGCCGTGAGCTTTGGATCCCACGTGAAGAGGCACAGGAGCTTGGCGAGGACGAATATTATGTGGCGGATCTCATCGGAATGGAGGTACTTCTGGAGAATGGGGAGAAATTCGGAGTGCTCCGTGATGTGATGGAGACCGGCGCCAATGATGTTTATATTGTAGATCGTGTGGATGGCGAGGAAATCCTGCTTCCTGCGATCCATGACTGTGTTCTTGATGTGGATGTGGAAAAAAATACCATGACTGTACATTTGATGAAAGGGCTTGTTTAAATGAATTATCATGTACTTACATTATTTCCGGAAATGATCGAGAACGGAATGAACACAAGTATTACAGGCCGTGCCATTACAAAGGGACTGTTATCACTGGAAGCGATCAATATACGGGATTTTGCATTCAATAAGCACCAGAAGGTAGATGATTATCCTTATGGCGGCGGAGCCGGAATGCTGATGCAGGCGGAGCCGGTATATCTGTCTTATGAATCCATTGCAGAACGTATTGGAAGGAAACCCCGCGTGATCTTTCTGACTCCTCAGGGAAAAACCTTCAATCAGGATATGGCAAAAGAGTTTGCCCTGGAAGAAGACCTGGTTTTCCTCTGTGGTCATTATGAGGGAATTGATGAGCGTGTTCTGGAAGAAATCGTAACAGACTATGTTTCCATTGGTGATTATGTACTTACCGGAGGAGAACTTCCGGCTATGGTCATGATGGATTCTATTTCCAGAATGGTACCAGGTGTTCTGAATAATCAGGAATCCGGTGAGACGGAATCCTTTTCCGGGAATCTTCTGGAGTATCCCCAGTACAGCCGCCCGGAGGAATGGCATGGCAAAAAGGTTCCGGAGGTGCTGCTTTCCGGACACCATGCCAATGTGGATAAATGGAGAAGAGAGCAGTCTATCATCCGTACAGCCAAATGGAGGCCGGATCTTTTACCAAAAGCTGATCTGACCAACAAAGAGTGGAACGAGGTCCGCAGGCTTCGCAAACAGTGGAAAGAGGAAGTGGAAAAATAATTATGAAAACATCAGATTTTTATTATGATCTGCCACAGGAACTGATCGCTCAGGATCCGCTGGAGGACAGAAGTTCTTCCAGACTGATGCATCTGTCCCTGAAAGATGGAAGTATCGAACATCGTCATTTTACCGATATACTGGATTACCTGCATAAGGGAGACTGTCTTGTGATCAATGATACCAAGGTTATCCCGGCACGTCTTTATGGTCACAAGGAAGAAACTGGAGCGCTGATCGAGATCCTGCTTCTGAAACGCCGCGAAAATGATATCTGGGAGTGTCTTGTAAAGCCGGGAAAAAAAGCACGTCCCGGTGCAAAGATCACTTTTGGTGACGGTATCCTGAAGGGTGAGATCATTGATATTGTAGATGAGGGAAACCGTCTGATCCAGTTCCATTATGAGGGGATTTTCGAAGAGATCCTGGATCAGCTGGGAGAAATGCCGTTGCCGCCGTATATTACCCACAAGCTGAAGGATAAGAACCGTTATCAGACTGTATATGCAAAGAATGAGGGATCTGCTGCTGCACCTACCGCAGGACTTCACTTCACGCCGGAGCTTCTTGAGAAAGTAAAGGAGAAGGGTGTGAATATTGCACATGTAACTTTACATGTAGGTCTCGGAACCTTCCGCCCGGTAAAGGTAGATGATGTAGAAAAGCACCACATGCACTCGGAGTTTTATATTGTGGAAGAAGATCAGGCAAAACTGATCAATGATACAAAGAAAAACGGCGGAAGAGTGATTTCTGTGGGAACTACCAGCTGCCGTACCCTGGAGTCCGCAGCCGGAGAGGATGGAATCGTGAAGGCCGGAAGCGGATGGACAGAGATCTTTATCTATCCTGGTTATAAATTCAAAGCTATCGATGGACTGATCACCAATTTCCATCTGCCGGAGTCAACGCTTCTGATGTTAGTTTCAGCCCTTGCCGGAAAAGAACATATTATGGCTGCTTATGAAGAAGCTGTTAAGGAAAGATATCGTTTCTTCAGTTTCGGGGATGCCATGATGATCGAATAAGATTTAAAATTACTTTTTATATAAATAATATCCCAACGGATCGCAGCATGGAAACATGCATTATTACAGGATCTGTTGGGATATTATTTTTTGTTATGCTATTTATTCTTCACTGTCAGAGCCTTCCGATGTAGCGGATGAAGAATCCGCGGCAGGAATCGCAGCACTGCGTTCCTCTATCTTGGATTTGATCCTGGATGCCTCATCTCCGGATGCAGGAGTTGGCTGATAATTGTTGTAGCCATCTGCGGAAGAAATAGAACAGGGAATGATATTG
Source organism: Ruminococcus sp. AM26-12LB (assembly GCF_003480785.1). NCBI lineage: Bacteria > Bacillati > Bacillota > Clostridia > Eubacteriales > Oscillospiraceae > Ruminococcus > Ruminococcus sp. AM26-12LB. The sequence continues at coordinate 46,111 of NZ_QUJX01000006.1, forward strand.
GTCACGTTATCAGCCTGTACGCCTTCTGAGGTGACAGTGAAGGTCTGCTGGAAGATCATGGTGTCCATATCACTTGGAGAACTGTTTCCTCCAAAACAGAAATTGCCAAGACTGTAGACGATGTTTTTTCCTTTATAGGTTTCGATTCCCTGGAGTACATGCGGATGATGGCCACATACCAGATCTGCACCTTCATCGATAGCAAGACGGCCAAGGGTCATCTGATTGGTATCAGGAACTGTTTCGGTCTCATTGCCCCAGTGGAAGATCACAACTATAAGCTCTGCTCCATCTGCTTTGACCTTTGCGATATTATCTTTCAGCTGCTGTTCGCGCCCAAGATGATCCTTCAGCTCATAAATTCCGACAAGACCAACTTTGATCCCCTTGATGTCCATAACCGCAGTATCATCATAACCGAAGTGCGTAATGCCCGCATTGTCCAGAGCAGTCAGAGTATCCGTATAGCTCTGTTCTCCGTAATCGTGGCTGTGATTGTTTGCAGTGTTTACGGCTTCAACGGAACCGCTGGTGAGTATCTGAGCATATTCGGCAGGTGCTTTAAATGCAAAGGTTTTATCTTCTCTGGCATCGGAATCGGTGAGGGTTCCTTCAAAATTGGCAATTGTCAGGTCGTCTGCCTCAAAGATGCTTTTTACATTTTTAAAGAAATAATCTTTGCCGTTGTTATCGTAGCATGCGTTCAGACTTGTGTCATAATCAAAGGTCTCATCGGTACCCAACGTGCAGTCCCCGACTACGCTGAGCGTCAGTGAAACGGGATCTTTCACAGCAGCAGCTTCTTCTTTTGCCTTTTTTGCGGCCTCCTCTTCCTGGGCCTTCTGCAAAGCGGCGGCTTCTGCAGCTTTCCGGGAAGAAATGCATGCACGTGCGGAAAAAATGATCACAAGAACAAGTATGATCAGGATCCCGCCAGCTGCAAGAAACATTTTCTGACGGCGTACCTGGTAATATCTGGATTTTTTGCTGATGTCATTCCTGCGAGTCCCGGTGGAATGTGAACGGGAATTACGGGATGCAGAACCAGAATGCTTCCGCCGTGCTTCCCGTGCTCTGGCGGCTTCTCTGCGTGCCTGCTCTGGATCATGGCCATGAGGCGGCCGCCTTTGATTGTCGTTTGCCATTCTTTTTCTCCTTCGTATGTAAAGATATCTTTATTATAGAAAGAATGGTAAGTATTGTAAAGAAAGAATCGCGGACTTTTCAGAAAAAGAAGTTTTTGATATAATAATTAGGCCAAAAGGCAGAAATATAAACTACAGGGAGATGGTGCTGATATGATATTATATATCGGAAATCATACAAGTTCGTCCAAAGGCTATGCTGCCATGGGGCGTCAGATGCTGAAAAACGGTGGAAACACGTTTGCTTTTTTTACCCGCAATCCCAGAGGAGGCAAGGCAAAAGAGATCGATCCTGCAGATGTGGAAAGATTTCTGGAGCTTTCCAGGGAAAATCATTTTGGAAAGCTGGTGGCACATGCACCGTATACCATGAATGCCTGTGCCGCAAAAGAAAATCTGAGAGATTTTGCAAGAGAGATCATGGCAGATGATCTGAAACGTATGGAATATACACCGGGAAATTATTATAATTTTCACCCGGGCAGTCATGTAGGGCAGGGAACTGAGACGGGAATTACCAAAATTGCGGAAATCCTCAATGATGTCCTTACAGAAGAACAGAGTACGACCGTCCTTCTGGAAACTATGTCCGGCAAGGGTTCGGAAGTAGGAGCAACGTTTCAGGAGCTTCGTGATATCATTGACAGGGTGGAAAAAAATAATAAACTGGGTGTCTGCCTGGATACCTGTCATGTATGGGATGGCGGTTATGATATTGTCCATGATCTGGATGGTGTTCTTGATGAGTTTGACCGGGTGATCGGCCTTTCCAGATTGAAGGCTGTTCATCTTAACGACAGTATAAACGGACTGGGCAGTCATAAGGATCGTCATGCAAAGATCGGCGAAGGTCAGATCGGCCTGGATGCACTTGTGAATGTGGTGTGCCATCCGGCTCTTGAGGGAATTCCCTTTATTCTGGAGACACCAAATGATGATGAAGGATGGAAAAGAGAAATTGCACTTTTACGAGAACGATATTCCATGAAAGGAGATTGATCCATGAAAAAGTTCAGATATTTTATCCTGGTGCTTGCTGGGGTGGCAGCGATGATGCTGGGAGGATGCAAAGATAAGGAAAAATATGATGAATCCGCTTTTCAGGATGACCTGGAACCTTTGAGTGAGGATGAAGTGGAGGCCATGGACCAGAATGGTGACGATGAGATGGCAGTAGCTGATGAAAGCGACCTGGAGCAGCTGCAGGATTCTGAAAATGCTGCAGGAGCAGGAGATACAGATGGGTCCGATTCATCGGATGCAGCAGACTCGCAGAGCGAAAAGAAACTGGATGAAAATGGCACCTATACAGATAAAGATGAAGTGGCCCAGTACATTTATGAGTATGGCCATGTACCCTCCAATCTTACTGCTGCAGACTATGATAATGCAGACAGTATGCTTCCGGTAGAGGAGGGCGTCACCTATCAGCAGTGCAGCCTCGATGATGCAGGGAAACAGAAGCTGATCTTCACTCAGGATGCAAAGCGCATTTATTACACAGACGATGACGGACAGTCTTTTGACGAGATCTATTAAAATCAAAAGAACAAAATAAGCCCCCGGATACAGATAAACGATCAGTATCCGAGGGGCTTATTTTGTGTGTCAGGGCTGAGACCGATCAGTGGACCAGATTTTTCATTTCAGCTCCAACCATAAAAGCTTTTGCGTTTTCCAGGGTTGTCTCCGCAATATTGGTCAGTGCTTCTACCGTAAAGAATCCCTGATGTGAGGTCATGGTCACATTTGGGAAGGACAGAAGACGCTGGATCGTGGAAGTAGGAAGAATGCTGCTTGACATGTCTTCATATACATATGCGGATTCTTCTTCGTAAACATCCAGACCAACGGCGAAGAATTTGTGATCACGGATACCTGCGATCAGATCATCTGTTTTGATCAGTCCACCTCTGGAGGTATTTACAAGGATCACACCATCTTTCATTTTTGCAATCGTTTCGGAGTTGATCAGATGCTCTGTTTCCGGAGTCATCGGACAGTGCAGACTGATCAGATCACTGGTGGAAAGAAGTTCATCCAGTGAAACATACTCCAGAAAGTCAAGATTTTTATTAGGGAAAAGATCATAAGCAATTACCTTCATGCCAAAGCCGCGACAGATTTTTGCCATTGCCTGACCGATTTTTCCGGTGCCGATGATGCCGGCAGTTTTCTGATAAAAGTTAACGCCCATGAGACCGTTCAGTGCAAAGTTATTTTCACGGCATTTGATATATGCCTTGTGGGTGTGCCGGTTGGCGGTAAGAGCCAGTGCCATGGCGTGTTCGGCAACTGCTTCCGGAGAATAACCGGGAACACGTGCCACCTGGATCCCGCATTTTGCTGTAGTTTCCAGATCAACATTATTGTATCCGGCACAGCGCATCAGGATCAGTTTTACACCCTGGCGGTGAAGTCCTTCAATGACCGGTGCGCCGAGATCTGCATTTACAAATGCACAGATGGCATCGTAGCCGTGGGCAAGAGCTGCGGTTTCTTCATGGATATTTGCTTCAATGAATTTAATTTCAATGCCTGGATAAGATGGAAGCAGCTTCTCAAAAAATTCCCTATCGTAGCTCTTGGTGTCATAAAACAAAATTTTCATAATCGTTGCTCCTCTCTGGAAATAATTATTTTCCGAAAAAATAATACCATAATAGTAGGAATTTGGAAAGTGGGAAAAATGATAAAATTTATCAAAAAAATGGTTTCATTTTGGAATTATGATATCCATAATAAATAAAAATTATACGAAATACAAAAAAAAGAGAGCATTTTATGCACTGTCATCTGATGGAACAGACGCTGTGATACATGAAAATGCTCTCTGTCTGGATATAAGATAATTATTCAGCCAGACTATAAAGATCAGAATAGAATTCCGGATAGGAGATGTTGACACATTCTCCGTTTTTGATGGAAAGTGTTCCCTCACAAAGCAGTCCTGCTACTGCAAAAGACATGGCTACACGGTGATCCAGATGAGAATCGATCTCTGCGCCATGAAGGGCTTTTCCACCATGAATGATCATGCCATCTTCGGTTTCCTGGATATCTGCGCCCATTTTCCGAAGATTTTCCGTCATAACCTGGATGCGGTCGGACTCTTTGACACGAAGCTCCTGTGCATCCCGGATAACAGTGGTTCCTTCTGCAAAAGCTGCCATAACGGCGATCATCGGAAGTTCATCGATCAGAGTAGGAATGATCGCGCCTTCTATTGTGGTCCCGTGAAGCGCGGAGGAGCGGATCAGAAGATCGGCAGTAGGTTCGCCCTCTGTGGTTTCATTAAGAAGAGTGATATCTGCTCCCATGGCCCTGCACACACGGAGGATGCCGTCACGGGTCGGATTGATCCCCACATTTTTCAGAAGGATCTCACTGTTGGGAACAAGAAGACCTGCTGCGATAAAATAAGCTGCAGAAGAGATATCTCCCGGAACCAGGATCTCACGTCCGTAAAGAGATGGGTCCGGTTTGATGGATGCTGTTGTTCCCTCTGCGGTTACATTGGCGCCAAAGTAATTCAGCATGATCTCCGTGTGATTTCTGGAAAGGACCGGCTCTGTTACACGGGTAATGCCGTCAGAGTACATTCCGGCAAGAAGTACGCAGGATTTTACCTGGGCAGATGCTACCGGAGAATTGTAGTGGATGGCATGGAGCTTTTTTCCGGAGATCTTAAGCGGTGCACATCCGTTTCCGTTGAGACTTACGATATCGGCACCCATTTGGGAAAGCGGAGTCATGATCCGTTTCATAGGGCGTTTCTGGATGGAAGCATCGCCGGTAAGCTCTGATACAAAGTCCTGTCCTGCAAGGATCCCGGAGATGAGGCGGGTGGTAGTGCCGCTGTTACCGACGTCAAGAGTCTCTGACGGAGCACGGAGACCATGGAGACCTTTTCCGTGGACCAGGATCTCTCCTTCTGTATTTTCAATGTTAATACCCATTTTCCGGAAACAGGAAATAGTGGAGAGACAGTCTGCACCCTCCAGAAAATTTGTGATTTTGGTAGTGCCTTCTGCAAGAGAGCCGAACATGACAGCTCTGTGAGAAATGGATTTATCTCCGGGAATGGCAAGAGAGCCGGATAATTTTTTTGCTTTTTTGATTTCCATATTATTACCTGCCTGTATTGTTATTTTTGAAATACATGGCAGCAGATCGGATATCTGCTGCCGTTTATATATCAGCGTTCGCAGATCTTGTAATTACGTTTTGTAAGAAGCACTTTAGCCTGCTCCAGAGCTGCGTCTGTATAAAATTCGATCTTCAGAACGCCATCTTCAAATTCTCGGTTGTGGATAATACCGATATTTTTGATGCTGACCTTTTCTGTTGCAAGGATGGTTGCGATGGTTGCAATGGCACCGGCCTCATCTGCCACATCGATATAAAGGACATAGGAGCGGGGGATCAGGCTGTTGTCTACAATGTCAATGGAGTCACGGTAATCCTTGGAGCTTGCAAACATGTCAAAGATGTTGTCAGCTTCTTTGTTGTCAATGGAACAGCGGATCTGGATCAGCATACGGATAAATTCATCCAGAACCGTGGAAATGTTTTTCTGATTTTCCAGACAGATCTGTTCCCACATAACCGGTGAAGAAGAGGCAATACGTGTGATATCACGGAAACCGCCGGCTGCGATCATTTTCATATACTGGGCGTCGTTATCCAGAAGATTTACAAGATTTACAAGAGCGGAGGCTACGATATGAGGAAGGTGGCTGACTCCTGCCGTGATGAAATCATGTTCTTCTGCAGTGATAACAAGGGGGATCGCACCAAGAGAGGAGATCAGTTCTGTGAAATCAGAAATCTTTTCCAAAGCAACTTCTCCTCCCGGAGTGATGATATAATAAGCATTTTCCAGAAGATGATCACTGGAATTGGAAAAACCGCTGCGTTCGGAGCCTGCCATAGGATGACCGCCGATGAAGCGTCCTTCAAGTCCGAGCTCGGTTACTTTTTCGTGGATAACGCTTTTTACACTGCCTACATCTGTAAGGATACAGTTCTTTCCAAGAGAATCTTTGATCTTTTCCATGTATTCCACATTAAATTCTACAGGTGCACAGAGAAAAAGATAATCACAGTTATATAACTGCTCATCGTCAATATCACAGATCCCGTTGATCACGTTTAAACTGACTGCCTCTGCCAGAGCACTTCTGTCTTTGTCAAAGGCAAGCAGGCGATAATCCGGGTGAAATTTTCGTATGGTTCTGGCAATGGAGCCGCCGATCAGTCCAAGGCCGATAAAACCTATGGTTTTCATAGTACTTCAGAGTCCTTTCAAGTTACTTTTTACTTTTATTCTTTAATAGTGTAAATCACGACTATATTGTAAAAGAAAGTGTGAAAAATGTCAACAAATGTTAGCGGAAACAGGAAGGCCATTTTTGTAGCTGTTTACCGGTAATGTTTTGCGAACAGGGAAGAGTAATAGAAAGTTACTGTTCATTGGTAATATTCCGCGAAGCGTGTTGCTGAGAACGGAGTGAACAGTAACAATAGAAAAAGGCTTGAGAAATCGGAGATTTCGGACGTATAATATAATAAGAAAAAAACAATATAAGATACAGAGGAGAATTTATCATGAAATATCAGTCAGTAATGGATCTTCACACACATACCGTAGCCAGCGGACATGCATACTGCACACTTCGCGAGATGGCCAGGGCTGCTTCCGATAAAGGCCTTGAACTCCTGGGAATCACAGAGCATGCACCGAAAATGCCCGGAACCTGTCATAAGTTTTATTTCCAGAATATAAAGGTAGTACCCCGTGAAATGTACGGGATCCAGCTGCTTCTGGGTTCGGAGGTAAATATCCTGGATGCGGCGGGAACGGTAGATCTTGAGCAGAAAACCCTGGAGAAGCTGGACGTGGTCATTGCAAGTCTTCATGTTCCATGCATCAGACCAGGCAGCAGACAGGAGAATACGGAGGCCTATCTTAATGCTATGAAGAATCCGTGTGTCAATATCATCGGACATCCGGATGACGGAAGATACGAGGTTGACTATGAGGCGCTTGTACAGGGCGCAAGAGAATACGGTAAAGTCCTGGAGCTGAACAATCACTCCATGGACCCTGACTGTAACCGTGAGAATGCAGTGGAGAATGATACCATCATGCTGGAATACTGCAAAAAATATCGGGTACCTGTGGTTATGGACAGTGATGCCCATTTTGACCTTCTGATCGGGGAATTTGATCTTGCCAGAGACCTTCTGACTAAACTGGATTTTCCGGAAGAGCTGGTACTGAACCGTTCTGTGGATGCCGTGAAAAAGTATGTAAACCGGAAATTCTGAAAGATAGACGACTGTTCTGTATTAATTGACGGTAATACGAAAAATTTTCTGAAAAAAAGTTGTCAAAATTGAATAAAATACTTGAAATTTGCATGGAAATTTAGTAAAATGTGAACATATTAAGTAAGACAAACAGGGAGGTATTACATATGGACGTTTTCAGAACAGACCGAATCAGAAATGTAGTCCTATTAGGTCATGGTGGCGCAGGCAAAACAACACTGGCTGAGGCAATGGCTTATCTGGCAGGTATGACAAGCAGACTCGGACGTGTTGAGGATGGCAATACTGTCAGCGATTATGACAAGGAAGAAATAAAGAGACATTTTTCCATCACAACTTCTTTGATTCCGGTACCATGGGATAAGATGAAAGTAAATGTGCTGGATACTCCCGGATATTTCGATTTTGTGGGAGAAGTTGAAGAGGCAGTCAGCGCCGCAGATGCAGCGATTATCGTTGTTTCCGGTAAGGCCGGTGTTCAGGTTGGAACACAGAAGGCATGGAATCTCTGCGAGAAATATAAACTTCCGCGAATGATCTTTGTTACAGATATGGACGTGGATGATGTCAGCTATCGTGAGGTCGTGGAAGAGCTGACAGAGCTGTACGGCAAGAGGATCGCTCCCCTTCATTTCCCGATCCGTGAGGATGGTAAGTTTGTAGGTTATGTCAATGTTGTGAAGCAGGCAGGAAGAAGATATATTGATAAGGCCGGCAAGGAAGAATGCCCGGTTCCTGATTACCTGACCGAATACCTGGAGAAATACCATGAAACTCTGATGGAGTCTGTTGCAGAGACCAGCGAAGAATTTATGGATCGTTATTTCGAGGGAGATACCTTCTCCGTAGCAGAGGTTTCCGCCGCTATTGCAACCAATGTACAGGATGGAAGTATTGTTCCGGTATGCATGGGATCACCGGTGAACCTTCGCGGTGTATCTAACCTTCTGGATGATATCTGCGGTTACTTCCCAAGCCCAAGCGGACGTTCCTGCAATGGTATCGCACAGAAGACTAACGAGATCTTTGAGGCCAATTATGACTTTGCCAAGGCAAAATCCGCCTATGTATTTAAGACCATCGCGGATCCGTTCCTTGGTAAATATTCTCTGATCAAGGTATGCTCCGGTGTGCTGAAATCCGATGATACACTTCTTAATGTAGAGAAAGGAACAGAGGAGCGTGTAAACAAGCTTTATGTCCTGGAAGGTTCCAAACCGATCGAAGTTCCGGAGCTTTTTGCAGGGGATATCGGTGCCATTGCCAAGCTTGGCAGTGTACAGACCGGTGACAGCCTTGCAACCAAGGCGAATCCGATCCTTTATCCAAAGGCTATACTTTCCACGCCATATACATATAAGAGATTTAAGGCAGTGAAGAAGGGCGACGAGGATAAGATCGCACAGTCCCTTGCCAAGATGATGACAGAGGACAGAACCCTGAAGGTTGTCAATGACAGTGCAAACCGTCAGAGTCTGATCTACGGTATGGGTGATCAGCATCTTGATATCGTTGTCAGCAAGCTGAAGGAGCGCTATAAAGTGGATGTGGAGCTTTCCAAACCGAAGGTTCCGTTCCGTGAAACACTCCGTAAGAATTCAGATGTAGAAGGCAAACATAAGAAACAGTCCGGCGGACACGGACAGTATGGCCACGTTAAGATGCGCTTTGAGCCATCTGGCGATCTGGAGACACCTTATGTATTTGAGCAGGTAGTTGTAGGTGGTGCAGTTCCGAAGAACTACTTCCCGGCTGTTGAGAAGGGACTTCAGGAATGTGTTCTCAAGGGACCTCTGGCTGCATATCCGGTTGTTGGTGTGAAGGCAACCCTTTACGATGGATCTTATCATCCGGTAGATTCTTCTGAGATGGCATTTAAGATGGCAACTATCCTTGCCTTCAAGAAGGGCTTTATGGAAGCGTCTCCTGTACTTCTTGAGCCGATCATCTCCATGAAGATTACAGTTCCGGATAAATATACCGGTGATGTTATGGGAGATCTGAACAAGAGACGTGGTCGTGTTCTCGGAATGAATCCGGACCACGAAGGAAATACCATCATTGAGGCAGATGTTCCGCTTCTTGAAATCTATGGTTATTCCACTGTCCTTCGTTCCATGACCGGTGGAAGCGGAGATTTCTCCTATGAATTTGCACGCTATGAGCAGGCTCCTAATGATATCCAGGAGAAAGAGATCGCGGCACGCGCAAGCAAGGTTGACAGTGCTGACGAATAAACAGAGATATTTTTTGAGGGCAGAATAAAGAGTTGACAGGCTGCAGCATTTGCTGTAGCCTGTTTTTAGATGCATTTGAAAATAACCAGTCAGAGAAACGAATTGCGCTCATACAGGTTATTGAAGTATGAGCAAAAAAGAAAAGAGAGAGGACAAAAATGTTAGTATGTGATTATATCGTGGAACAGATTGACGGAGATTATGCACATTTGAAGCGTGTGGATCAGCCGGAGGAGGAACTGAAAGTGGTTGCCAGAGCATTACTTCCGGCAGAAATCTATGAGGGCTGTGAGCTTCATTATGAGTTGATGCAGTATTCAATGAAATGATAAGGCTGCAGGATATCGCGGATATGGCAGGTGTCAGTCGTACAACCGTATCCAATGTGATCAATGGAAATACAAAACGGGTTTCACAGAGCACCATTGACCGGATCACGGCGATCCTGAAGGAGCAGAATTATGTTCCCCACATGGGATCTGTGATGCTATCCGGACATGGATCAAGGATCATTGGAGTGGTTCTTGGTTTTTCCTTCATTCATGGTATGCAGTCTCTGCAGGATTCTTTTGTGGGAGAGATCACCGGAACGCTGCAGGTCGAAGCAGAAAACAGAGGCTATTATATTATGCTCATTGGCGGTGAACGGATCGATAATGTGGTAGATATGGCATCCCGTTGGAATGTAGAGGGTCTTATCATTATAGGGTATAATGAAGAACAGTATCATCAGCTTTCCAGAAAGCTGAATAAAAAAATGGTATTGATCGATGCCTATCCGAAGGGTGGATATAGCTTTCAGAATGTAGGAGTGGATGATTATTCCGGCGGATATCAGATCGGGGAATATCTGCATTCCTGTGGATACCACCGGGCACTTTTTGTTGCGGAAACAGAGCAGGACAGTGATTATGCCAGATGGCTTGGATTCAAACAGGCTATGGAAAAAAATGGCGGCTTCTGCAGCCGCTCCCGCTATGTGGTGGTTCCCCAGGAACCCCGGCGCAGACTGAAAAAATATGAAGAGCTGCTGCCTCATTTTCTGGAGACAAAGGCACTGGCATTTTCTTCGGATTACACAGCTGTGGAGGCCATCAATTTTTTTACAGACAGGGGAATCCGGATTCCGGATCAGATTTCCATTACCGGCTTTGATGATAATTTTTATGCGCAGATTGTCAGGCCAAAGCTGACCACCATTCATCAGGATGTTCATCAGAAAGCAGTTCTGGCCTTGCGGAAGCTGCTTCTTATGGCAGAGGGAAAGGAACCTGCCGAAAAAAATGTAAAAAGCCCTGTCTGGCTTGTAAAGAGAGATTCTGTAAAAGAGTAGCAGGATCTCTTTTTTTATGTTGTGCTGACTTTTCCTGGCACATCATCGAAATACGGTTGGAAATTATTTTTAGAGGCCAGTAGTGCTTTATTGTTAAAACTGCATAAAAAAAACAGAAAAGTTTGGCAGTAATTTAAGTTTCACGAGAAACTTATTGATTTTAAAGGTGGGATAGGATATGCTGATTTTAGAATCAACAGAAAAAGGAGGCAATTTACCATGAAAAAAAACTGGTGGAAAGAAAGCGTGGTATATCAGATCTACCCGAGAAGTTTTAAGGACAGCAACGGAGACGGAATTGGTGATATTCCCGGGATCATAGAAAAACTGGACTATCTGAAAGAACTGGGAGTAAATGTTCTCTGGATCTCACCCATGCTGGAATCTCCGCAGGATGACAATGGCTATGATATTTCCGATTACCGCAGGATCTATAAAGAATATGGAACCATGGAGGATTATGAAAAGCTTCTTGAAGAAGCGCATAAACGGGGCATTAAGATCCTCATGGATCTGGTCGTAAACCATACTTCCGATGAACACAACTGGTTTATTGAAAGCAGGAAATCCAAAGATAATCCTTACAGGGATTACTATATCTGGAGAGAGCCGGTGAATGGAAAAGAACCGAATAACTGGGGAAGTGCGTTCGGAGGACCTGCATGGGAGTATGATCCTCAGACAGAGATGTATTATCTTCACCTGTTTTCAAGAAAACAGCCGGATCTGAACTGGGAAAATGAAAAGGTTCGTCAGGAAGTTTACGATATGATGAATTTCTGGTGTGAAAAAGGAATCGACGGTTTCCGAATGGACGTGATCAGCATGATCTCCAAGGATCAGTCATATCCGGATGGAGAAATGAATGGAGGATTATACGGTGATTTTGGTCCTTACTGCGTCCATGGCCCGAGGATCCATGAGTTTCTTCAGGAAATGAACAGAGAGGTTTTATCCCGATACGATGTGATGACAGTTGGAGAAACCTCCGGTGTGACTATCGAAGAGGCACAGAAATATGCAGGTGAGGACAGGAATGAGCTGAACATGGTGTTTCAGTTTGAGCATGTAGAGGATCAGGGATCAGACCATGGTAAATGGACTACCGAGAAATACGATTTCCAGGAATTTAAAAAGGTTATGATCAAATGGCAGGAAGAGCTTGCGGGAAAAGCATGGAACAGTCTGTTTCTTGGAAATCATGACCAGCCAAGAAGTGTTTCCAGATTTGGAAATGATAATCCGGCATACAGGGAAACTTCAGCCAAGATGCTGGCAACCTGTCTTCATATGATGCAGGGAACTCCTTATGTTTATCAGGGAGAAGAGCTTGGAATGACCAATGCTTATTTTACAGAGCTTAAGGATTATCGTGATATCGAGAGTATTCAGTATTTCCATGAATATACAGAAGCAGGTATTTATACACCGGAATATATGATGAAGTGCCTGATGCTGAGAGGACGTGACAATGCCAGAACACCAATGCAGTGGGAGGATTCTCATCAGGCCGGCTTTACGGAGGGAACGCCATGGATCAGGGTAAACTCTAATTATAAGGAGATCAATGCGAAGCAGCAGCTTTCAGATCCGAATTCTATTTTCCATTATTATCAGAAGCTGATCCGTTTAAGAAAAGAAAAACCAGTGATCGTTTACGGTGTTTTTGAGGCACTTTACAGAGATCATGATCAGATTTTTGCATATACCAGAACTCTTGAGGGAGAGAAGCTTCTCACAGTCTGCAATTTCAGTGAGCATGTGGCAGAAATGGAAATTCCGGAAGAATTTCAGAAAAATGCAGAATGTCTGATCACAAATCTTGGAAGAAAGGATTTTGGAAAGAAAGTGGTCCTGAAACCTTATGAGGCATTTGTTCTTTACAGAAATCTGTAACAGGAGAGGGAAAAATGATAAAAAAATATGTATATGGAGAGCCCTTTGAGACTGAGGCACTGACAGAAAACATTGAGACAGCAGAAGGAAAGCCAGGATATGGAGAAATCTGTGCAGAAGATGGATTTTCTTTTACTTATATCATGGATGAAGAGGATATCGTCTACGGATTGGGAGAATCCAACCGCGGTATCAATAAGAGAGGATTCATTTACACCAGTAACTGTACCGATGATCCGGAGCATACAGAGGATAAATATTCCCTGTACGGTGCACATAATCTTATCATTGTGTCCGGAAAAGAAACCTTTGGAATGTTTTTTGACTATCCGGCAGCGATCACCTTTGACATTGGCTATACCAGAATGGATACCATGAAGGTAACCTGCGAAAATGCAGACCTGAAGCTTTATGTGATCGAAGGGGAGAGTCCCTATGATATTGTAAAGCAGTTCCGTCATGTGATCGGAAGAAGCTATATCCCGCCGAAATTTGCCTTTGGATTTGGCCAGAGCAGATGGGGCTATACTACAAAAGAGGATTTCCGGAAGGTTGCAGCTGGATATCGTGAAAATCATATTCCTATTGATATGATCTATATGGATATTGATTATATGCAGTCTTATAAGGACTTTACATTAAGTGAAGAGAATTTTCAGGATTTTCCGGAATTCGTAAAGGAACTGAAGGATCAGGATATCCGTCTGATTCCGATCATCGATGCCGGCGTCAAGGTAGAGCCGGGATACGATGTTTATGAGGAGGGTGTCAAAAACCGCTACTTCTGCCAGAGAGAGGATGGCAGTGATTTTGTAGCTGCTGTATGGCCGGGGGATACTCATTTTCCGGATGTATTGAACAAAGATGCCAGAAAATGGTTCGGTGACAAATACCGTTTCCTGATCGAGAAGGGAATCGACGGTTTCTGGAACGATATGAATGAGCCGGCGATCTTCTATTCCACAGAGGGAATGAAAGAGGTCAAAGAGCTTGCAGGAGAATTTGCAAAAGATACGGAAGGAAAGATCCATATCTGGAAGATGCAGAGTGCACTTCGCAATGTTGCAAACAATCCGGAAGATTATCGGAGATTTTACCATAATGTGGATGGCAGAAAGATCCGCCATGACAAAGTACATAACCTGTTTGGCTACAATATGACCAGAGCAGCAGGGGAGGCTTTTGAACGGATCGATCCGGAAAAACGTTTTCTGATGTTCTCCAGATCATCCTATATTGGTATGCATCGTTATGGTGGGATCTGGACCGGCGATAATAAATCCTGGTGGGCTCATATCCTTTTGAACCTGAAGATGATGCCATCTCTGAATATGTGTGGTTTCCTGTATGCAGGAGCAGATCTGGGTGGATTTGGCGCTGATACAACAAGAGAACTGCTGCTTCGTTTCCTGGCACTTGGAGTATTCACACCGCTGATGCGTGATCATACAGCGATCGGTACCAGAGAGCAGGAATGCTACCAGTTTGAAAATGTGGAAGATTTCCGTCATGTGATCGGTGTAAGATATCGTCTTATTCCGTATCTTTACAGTGAATATATGAAGGCGGCTCTGAACGATGATATGTATTTCCGGCCGTTGGGCTTTGTTTATCCGGAGGATAAGATTGCTGTACATGTGGAAGACCAGCTGCTTCTTGGAAATGAGATCATGATCGCTCCGGTTTATGAACAGAACGCAAGAGGCCGTTATGTATATCTTCCAGAGGAGATGAAGTTTGTGAAATTCCTTCCGGATGGAACCATTGCAGAGGAGATCCTTGAAAAGGGTGTTCATTATGTAGAGGTGGCACTGAATGAGATTCCGTTGTTTATCCGGAAGGGAAAATGTATTCCGGTTGCAGAAGCAGCGGAATGTGTGGCAGCTCTGGATACAAAAAATATGCAGCTTCTCGGATATGAAGGTGCGGAGTATACCTTATATGAGGACGATGGGGTCCATAAGGATTACGACAGAGAAGAAAATTACCGTGTTCTGAAAAAATAAAGTCAGCAAAATGAAATATAAATTTCTGTGTTACATCATTTACGTTAAACAGTATAAAGAATACAGGATGTGAACAGTTGATAAACAGAAAAGCCGTAAGTATATGTGAAAGTTTCTTAAACATATATCTTACGGCTTTTGCTATTGCTGCTTTACATAAAATGTTTTATGTAAAGTAATTCGCATTCTGTTTAAATAACACTTCAGAAAGATTTGTTTATGCTTCTTCCTCAATCTGGATAACATTTTTCAGTACAGAGCAGCATGCCATGTCACCGATAACATTGACACAGGTGGCGCCCATATCACAGAGGGTATTGATGCTGATATAAACACCAAGAACTCCGGCAGGAAGTCCGGCCATAGTTGCCAGTGCTGCGAAAGATGCGATAGCACCACCGGGAACACCTGGAGTACCAACGGAAAGCAGTACGTTTGCAAGAAGGATAATGATCATAAGAGGAATACTTACATGGATCCCGCAGGCGTTTGCAAAGAACATGATCATAAAGGACATCAGGATAGATACAGCATCCATATTAACGGTAGCACCAAGAGGAATGGCGATGCTGGTGATCTGGTTGGATACGCCCATTTCTTCTTCCATACACTGCTTGCTTAATGGAATGGTTGCGGAGCTTGAGCAGGTTCCGAAGGCGTTCAGTGCTGCTGGCAGGATCGCTTTCAGGAATTTCAGCGGACTTTGTTTGCCGATCAGCTTTACAGAGAGACCGTACACTACAATAGCGAAGCCAAAGAATGCCACATACAGAATGACAAGCTGTGTTGCAAGGGAAATGATCGTTTCAGTTCCGTTGGCTTCCACAACCGGTACGATGGTACAGAAAACACCGATGGGTGTAAAGTACATGACGGTTGTGATGATTTTCAGGCATACTTCATTGACGGAATCAATCAGATTCAGGAATGGAGTTCCTTTTTCACCGACTGCAATCAGTGTGAAACCGATGATCAGGGCAAACACCAGAACCTGGAGCATGTTTCCGTCAGCAAATGCGGCGATTGGGTTGGAAGGGATCAGGTTTTTCAGGGTGTCAAGGATACTGCTCATTTCTGTAGCCTGGATATCTGCTGTTGCCATCTCAAATTTGACTCCCTTTCCGAGATGGATCAGTCTCGGGATGATCAGTCCGCACAGGCTGGCAAGTGCCGTTGTGCAGAGAAAATAGATCATGGATGCTGCAGTGATCTTGCCGGTAGTACGTGCGTTTCCGATGGAACAGATTCCAATGACAATGGAACAGAAGACCATGGGAAAGATCATCATGTTCAGGGCGTTCATGTAGATACTTCCGATCAGACTGGTCACAGTGAGGACAGGTTCAAACCGTCCGGCTAGGAAAAGTCCTGTGAGGATACCCAGGATCAGTCCTGTAAAGATCGCACCGGTAATATGCTTCCGGTACCAGGAATAAAAAGATTTCATTTATGCGTTCCCTCCTAAGATAAATATGTATGGTATGTATAATATAGGAAAATACATGCAGGAAATTATATCATGTGAAAAAAGAAGCGTCAACTAAACCAGGCCAGGATTGCAGGTTCATGTATATTTTGATGGAAAAGGGCTGTTTTTGGATTTTTGTTTGACAAATACATCATAAGTAGTTAAAATTAATAGCAGTGTGTGAAAGCATTAAAGTATTAATACTGAGTAATTTGTCAGGAGGAATAAAAAAATGGCTGCACCTTATAACCATAGAGCCATCGAAGCGAAATGGCGCACAAACTGGGAGAAAAAGCCGGTAAATGTCAATGATGGCAAGAAACCGAAATACTACTGTCTGGATATGTTCCCGTATCCGTCCGGAAACGGTCTTCATGTAGGACACTGGAGAGGCTATGTGATCTCTGATGTATGGAGCCGCTATAAAATGCTCCAGGGTTATTACCTGATCCATCCGATGGGATGGGACGCTTTTGGTCTCCCGGCTGAGAACTATGCCATCAAGATGGGTGTTCATCCGGCAGTATCTACAGCAGCAAACATCAAAAATATCAAACGTCAGATCAACGATATCGCAGCGATCTATGACTGGGATATGGAGGTTAACACAACAGATCCGGAATTCTATAAATGGACACAGTGGATCTTTGTAAAAATGTTCAAAGAGGGGCTTGCATATGAGAAGGAGTTCCCGATCAACTGGTGCCCTTCCTGTAAGACAGGTCTTGCAAATGAAGAGGTTGTAAACGGATGCTGCGAGCGTTGTGGCACTCCGGTTACCAAAAAGAACCTCCGTCAGTGGATGCTCCGCATCACAAAATATGCAGACAGACTTTTAAGTGATCTGGATAAACTGGACTGGCCGGAGAAGGTTAAAAAGATGCAGACAGACTGGATCGGCAAATCCTACGGCGCAGAGGTCGATTTCCCGGTTGAGGGAAGAGAAGAGAAGATCACGGTCTATACAACAAGACCGGATACTCTTCATGGAGCAACATTCATGGTACTTGCACCGGAGCATGCTCTTGCAAAATCTCTTGCAACAGACGAGACAAGAGAGGCTGTAGAGAAATATATCTTTGATGCTTCCATGAAATCCAATGTAGACCGTCTTCAGGATAAAGAGAAGACCGGTGTGTTCACAGGTACTTATGCGATCAATCCGCTGAACGGCGAGAAGCTTCCAATCTGGCTTTCTGACTATGTACTTGCTGATTATGGTACAGGTGCTATCATGTGTGTACCTGCTCATGATGACCGTGACTTTGAGTTCGCAAAGAAATTCGATATTCCGATCATCCAGGTTATCGCAAAAGATGGTAAAGAAATTCAGAATATGACAGAAGCTTACACAGAGGCTTCCGGAACCATGATCAACTCCGGTGAGTGGAACGGAATGGAATCTTCCGTACTGAAGAAGGAAGCACCGCATATCATCGAGAAGCTGGGTATCGGACGTAAGACTGTCAACTACAAACTGAGAGACTGGGTATTTTCCCGCCAGCGTTACTGGGGTGAGCCGATCCCGATCGTACACTGCCCGAAATGCGGTGCGGTACCGGTACCGGAGGATCAGCTTCCGTTAAGACTTCCGGAGGTAGAAAGCTACCAGCCGACAGGAACCGGAGAGTCACCGCTTGCAGCTATTGACGAGTGGGTAAATACCACATGCCCATGCTGTGGTGCTCCTGCAAAACGTGAGACAAACACCATGCCTCAGTGGGCAGGATCTTCCTGGTATTTCCTCCGTTATGTAGATAATAAGAATAATAAAGAACTGGTTTCCAAAGAGAAAGCTGATAAATATCTGCCGGTAGATATGTATATCGGTGGTGTAGAGCATGCTGTTCTTCATCTTCTGTACTCCAGATTCTACACCAAGTTCCTGTATGATATCGGAGCTATTGATTTCGATGAGCCGTTTGTCAAGCTGTTCAACCAGGGTATGATCACAGGTAAAAACGGAATCAAGATGAGTAAATCCAAAGGAAATGTTATTTCACCGGATGATCTTGTAAATGATTACGGATGTGATTCCTTACGTATGTATGAGCTGTTCGTAGGACCGCCGGAACTGGATGCAGAATGGGATGACAGAGGAATCGATGGTGTATCCAGATTCCTGAAACGTTTCTGGAATCTGGCTCTTGACAGCATTGAGAAAGATATCCCGGCTACCAAAGAGATGGAGAAGACCCGTCATAAGATGGTATACGATATCACCAGCAGACTTGAGGCCTTCAGCCTGAATACCGTAGTGTCCGGATTTATGGAATACACAAACAAGCTGATCGCTATCGCAAAGCAGAACGACGGCGCTGTTGACAAAGAAACCATCGAGACAGTTACCATTCTTCTTGCGCCATTTGTTCCTCATATTGCAGAGGAGATCTGGGAGAAGCTTGGTCATGAGGATTCCGTTTTCCATGCACAGTGGCCGGCTCACGATGAGGAGCTTATGAAGGATGATGAGATCGAGGTTCCGGTTCAGATCAACGGCAAGACCAAGGCTGTTATCAGTATTCCGGCAGAAATCTCCAAAGAAGATGCGATTGCCGAAGGAAAGAAGGCAGTTGCAGATAAGATTTCCGGAAATATCATCAAAGAGATTTACGTACCGAAGAAGATCATCAATATCGTAGTAAAGTAATAAGATAAATCAAAAACACCCGAAGCAGGGCGGAAGATATTTCTGCCTTTGCCAGGGTGTTTTTTATATGGATAAACATCGTGAAGTAAGTATGCACAAAAATAACTAATGTTATTTAGAATAAATGCCAATAATATTTAGGCATTTTAACAGATTTGCCTAGTTTTTGGTCATGCCAATTATATTGTCTATTGTTATTCAAATGGAAAAAACGTACAGTAACACCATGAGTCAGGCAAAGATAGTAAGAAAGCTTTGGTACTCGAAATGCAGTGTGACGGAATGAAGATGTCCGTTTAGCTAGATTGCATATTTACATTGAGAGAAATAAGGAGAGATAGTATGAGCGCAATGAACACACTTAAGAAATTCGGACTTGAACAGGCATTCAATTATGTTTATAAAGATCCGGATAAGAATTTTATCAAGATCATGGACTGGGCAGATAAATTTTCCGGTGGTGGATTTCCTACACAGAGAGCAATGATCCGCGCAGCCATTTCTAATCCGGAACATCCGTATTATCCGTTTATTCATAGATTGGTAACTGATATTGATCCGCATGTTATGAAAACTCTGGTTGCAAACTTCTTTATCAATGCAAATCTTGCAGGCTGGAAGAAACAGGATGAATGCCGTGAGAAATATGGCTGTAATATCCCGTGGGCAATCCTTCTTGACCCAACAAGTGCATGTAACCTGCACTGTACAGGATGCTGGGCAGCAGAGTATGGAAACAAGCTGAACCTCACCTACGATGAGATCGATGACATCATCCGCCAGGGTAAGGAGCTTGGCGTTTATATGTATATTTACACAGGCGGAGAGCCACTTGTAAGAAAAAAGGATCTGATCCGTCTTTGCGAGAAACATAATGACTGTATCTTCCTTTCCTTCACAAATGCAACACTGATCGATGAGGATTTTGCAAATGATATGCTTCGGGTAGGAAACTTTGTTCCTGCAATTTCACTGGAAGGATTTGAGACTGCAACAGATGGCAGAAGAGGAAATGGTGTATACCAGAAGGTTATCAAGGCCATCAATCTTCTCAGAGAGAAGAAGCTTGTATTTGGTATCTCTGCATGTTATACGAGTGCAAATTTCGAGTCTATCACATCAGAGGCATTTTACGACAGCCTGATCGATCTTGGAGCGTACTTTATCTGGTATTTCCATTATATGCCGGTTGGAAATGATGCAGCACCGGAGCTGCTTCCTACTCCTGCACAGAGAAGAGAAACCTATGAGCGTATCCGTAAATACCGTGCAACAAAGCCGTTGTTTGCCATGGATTTCCAGAATGATGCAGAGTTTGTGGGAGGATGTATTGCAGGCGGCCGTCGCTATCTGCATATCAATGCAAACGGCGATATCGATCCATGTGTGTTTATCCATTATTCTGATTCCAATATCCGCGAGAAAACACTTCTGGAAGCACTGCAGTCTCCGATGATGATGGCATATCATGACGGACAGCCGTTTAATGACAATATGTACCGTCCATGCCCGATGCTTGAAAATCCGCAGAAGCTGAGAGAAATGGTAGAAAAATCCGGAGCACATTCCACAGATCTTCAGTCACCGGAGAGTGCAGAGCATCTCTGTGCGAAATGTGACCGGTATGCTGAAAACTGGAAGCCGGTAGCAGAGGAAATGTGGAAGGAAGACCAGGAGAGAAAGGCAGCGAAGAAAGGCTGCTGATCCTGAAACTTAAAAAAGCAGAACTTATGAAAGAGCACGGTACCGGAAACAGGTGCCGGTGCTCTTTTTTTGAAAACGGAGGGATCAGACCATGAAAAAAATGATTGATAACATCAGAAAATATCTGCCGGCGGTGCTCCTTCTTGTGCTTCTCCTTTTCTGTATCCGTTATAGAGAGGATCTGTCTGTGGAAAGGATCTTAAGCTATACACCGGAGGAACCTGTTAAGGCTGCATTACTTATGCTTGGGCTTTATGCAGTGAAAAGTGTCTCTTTTATATTTCCAATTGCGATCCTGCAGCTTGCTGTAGGGCATCTGTTTTCTACAGGAACAGCACTTCTGGTGAACTTTCTGGGAAGAGCAGTCACATTGGCACTTCCATATTGGATGGGACGCTTCTCAGGTGCATCCATGGTGGAAAGTCTTACAGCTAAATATCCGAAACTGAAAACAGTAGTAGATTACCAGAACGGAAATTGCCTGTATATTTCATTTTTTATGCGGACATTGAACTTTTTACCGGGAGATGCTGTGAGTCTGTTTCTCGGAGCTGAAAAGATTCCATTTGGAACCTATATGGCAGGTGGCGTGCTTGGAACGCTGCCGGGAGTTATTCTCGCTACAATATTTGGAGCAAATATCAAAAATCCGAAGTCTCCGGCATTCTGGCTCTCCGCAGTGCTTCTTGTGATGATCAGTGTATTCTCGATCCTGATACACAGGCATATTTCACGGAAGAAAAAATAACAGGGCTTTCTCTTCCTGCTTTTACTGAGAGGAAAAATGTAGTATAATGCAGACAGTAAAGAAAAGAAGGGAAGGAACATGGGGATCGATCATAACAAAAGATTAAAGGAACATTTATATTATTACAGTGCAAGAATCAGCCGGGATATCTCAAATCTGATCAAGTGGCTGGTTTTTGCTGTCATTACAGGATATATCGTAGGTGCTGCCAGCACACTGTTTTCTTTTACGTTGAAGGCAGTGACCAGTTACCGGAAGGCGCATGAATGGATTTTTCTTTTGCTGCCATTATCCGGACTTGTCATTGTATTTTTGTATGAGAAGCTTGGAAAAGAGGATGGAGGGACCAATCAGGTTCTTTCTACCGTGCGTTCCAGAGATGATGTGCCAATCCTTTCTGCGCCTCTGATCTTTATCACAACGGCGCTGACTCATCTTGCCGGTGGTTCTGCGGGACGTGAGGGAGCAGCGATCCAGCTTGGAGGAAGTATTGCCAACCAGCTTGGAAGATGGATCCATCTGGACGAGGAGGACCGTCATGTAATTGTTATGTGCGGCATGAGCGCGGCGTTTTCCGCATTGTTTGGAACACCGATGGCAGCGGCAGTTTTTGCGCTGGAAGTGGTCAGTGTGGGCGTGATGTATTATGCAGCACTGATGCCGTGTATGATCGCGTCATTGATTGCTTCCGGATTTGCAGCCGGAATGGGAGTCACACCTGAAAGTTTTCATGTGACGGATATTCCGGCACTGACTGTGGAAACTGGCCTGAAAATGGGAGTGATCGCTCTGGGCTGTGCAATTGTCAGCATTATGTTCTGTATTGCGCTGAATGGTGCAGCAGGACTTTATGGCAGATGGTTTAAGAATAAATATGTCAGGGTTGCAGTGGGCGCCTGCCTGGTCATTGTTGTCACCTTTATTCTGAGAACAGATGAATATATGGGCGCTGGTGCGGAGCTTATTGAAAAAGCGGTGGAAAACGGACAGGCGGATACTTTCGCCTTTTTCTGGAAAATGCTGCTTACAGCACTGACTATGCGCGCAGGATTCCGCGGGGGAGAGATCGTACCTTCTTTCTGCATTGGAGCTACCTTTGGCTGTGTGATGGGTAATCTTATGGGAATTTCTCCGTCGATCTGTGCAGCCTGCGGAATGGCAGCAGTTTTCTGCGGTGTGACCAACTGTCCGATCACTTCGATCCTGATCGCTTTTGAAATGTTTGGCTTTAAGGGAGTATCCTTCTATCTGATCGCAGTATCTATCAGCTATGCAGCATCGGGATATTATGGCCTTTACAAGGATCAGACCATTGTGTACTCCAAATATAAAGCAAAATATGTGAACCGACATACCAGATTCTGATATAGAACGAAATGTGAAGGGGTGTGTATACTGGCATAATATCTTATGGAATACCGCATGGACATGGCTGGAAAATATCTGGACATCTGCGGAAATCTGATGTAATATATTAAACGTTAGTATTTACAGAAAGGCAGATTTTAAGGTATGGAAGAGAAGATTCTTGATTTTATCATGGAGTATGCACAGGAGAATGAGGGAGTCCCGTTTCAGGTGATCGAGGAGAATTTTAATATCGTTATGGATGATAAGCTGAAAGATATCATCAGTGATGCGATCTGGGACAGAGACAATGTTTCTGATGTGATCATGGAAAGTGAGCGTTATGTGATCACCTGTTTTGAAGATTAATACAGGACTATCTGTGACCGTTACGGTAATGGAATTAAGAAATCTGATATGAGGAGAATGCATATAGGGCATTCTCCTTTTTTCGTCAATCTGTCAAAAGAATCCAAAAGAATCTAAAAGAATCTAAAAGAATTGAAGTTCCCTAAAAAGAATGATATCCTAAAGAAAAACAGATGGGGTGGTTGAAATGAACAGCAAATATGAGATCAGCACAAAAGAAAACCGGGAATTTCTGAAAGCATCCTGTGAGGAGCTTTTGAATTTCGGGCATCGGTTTCCTTCACCGAATGGAGGTTCCTATTATCTGGGGGACGACGGAACACCATGGAAGGACAGAAACCGGGAAACCTGGATCACCTGTCGTATGGCGCATGTATACAGTCTGGGTCTGATGCTTGGCCATGAGGGAAGCGAAGAGCTTGCGGATGCGGCATTGAAAGGTCTGAAGGGAGAGCTTCACGATGAAAAAAACGGTGGCTGGTATGCAGGTGTAACACCGGAAGGAGATATTGTGCCCAATAAACAGTGTTATGCCCATGCATTTGTGATCCTGGCTGCATCTTCCGCACTGACAGCCGGAAGGCCCGGGGCGAAAGAGCTCCTTGAAGAGGCATTGGCTGTTTATGACCGACATTTCTGGAATGAAGAGGAGGGGCTGGCCTGCGATACCTGGAATACGGAATTTACCGTGCTGGATGATTACCGGGGATTAAATGCCAATATGCATACGGTAGAGGCTTTTCTGGCAGCAGGAGATGTCACCGGGGATAAAAAATATCACATTCGTGCAGGCAGGATCATTGATCATGTGATCCAGTGGGCAGAAGATAACTCCTGGAGGATCCCGGAACATTTTACGAAGGAATGGGTGGCAGATCTTGACTGCAACCGTGACCGTCCGGATGATCCGTTCAAGCCATACGGCGCAACACCGGGACATGGAATCGAATGGGCAAGGCTGATCACACAGTGGACGCTTGCAAACTGTGGAGAAGAGAAAGAAAAACTGGAAAAATATCTTCAGGCAGCAGAGAAACTTTACACAACAGCAATAAAAGACGGCTGGAACGCAGATGGTGCACCGGGAATTGTATACACGACAGATTGGAATGGCAAACCGGTGGTACATGACCGTATGCACTGGACTCTTGCGGAAGCGATCAATACCTCTGCAGTTCTTTATCAGGTGACCGGTAAGCAGAAATATGCGAAAGATTATGCTGCGTTTATGAAGTACCTGGATGAAGTGGTCATGGATCACGAAAACGGCTCCTGGTTTCATCAGCTGGATGAGCAGAATCATCTGAAAGGAACCGTATGGCCCGGAAAATCCGATCTGTACCATGCACTGCAGTCTACACTGATCCCATATCATAAAGCAGATACGTCTATTGCACCGGCAGTGAAGAAAAAACTGGAGATCTGAACAAAATCGTTTTGCGATTTTTGTTCGTGAGCATGTAACGAAGCGGAGTGCGAATGTTCAATAAAAAAACTTCCTGTGTTTACAGAAAAATTTCTCAGGACAGATACTTGCAGAGATACAGGTATCCGGTCTTGAAGAAATAAGAAAACACAGGAAGGTTTTTTGTTGAATAGTTATTACTCCGTAACCTCTTTCAGATCCGAAATATCCGGAGAAGCCATGAGAGAATAATTGGTGTAATAAACAACGAAACCGGGTTTCGCACCGGCAGGTTTTTTCACATGCTTTTTCTGGATATAATCGATTTCTACCTTGGGAGCAGAGTGTCCTTTGGAGTACCAGGCTGCCAGGCGGCCTGCTTCTTCGAAGGTACGGTCCGGAAGTTCACCGTCTTTGGTGCGGACGATCACATGGGAACCAGCCATTTTCTTTGCATGGAACCACCAGTCATTTCCGGTTGCGAACTTGAAAGTCAGCTCATCATTCTGGAAATTGTTTTTTCCCACATAGATATCAAAACCGTCACTGGATATGTAGTGGAGCGGTTTGGATTTCGGCTGGGCTTTCTGGCCTTTTTTGTTTGTGTAGTGACGTTTGATATAGCCGTACTCAGTGAGCTCTTCCTTGATCTGGGAAAGGTCACTTTCAGATCTGGCGATATCCAGAGCATTGGAGATAGATTCCAGATGAGAGATCTCACTTTCCGTATCTGTGATCTGTTCTGTGACGGCTTCCTCTGTACGCTTTAGCTTTCCGTATTTATCAAAATATTTCTTGGAATTCTGTGCCGGAGTCAGTGTCGGGTCAAGAGGGATAGTGATCTCCTCATTGGTGTAATAGTTCAGTGCCGTAAAGGATCTGCAGCCTTCCTCAAGCCCGTATCCGTAGGTGTTGATCAGTTCACCGTAGACCTTGAATTTATCTTTTTTTGCAGTATCATTCAGCTGCTTTTTCTGGATGTTGTATTTTTTTCGGTTACGTTCCAGAGCGGTCTGTACTACACGGCGAAGATCGGAGGATTTCTGGTGGATACGTGTCAGCAGACTTTTGGTAGCGTAATAGGTCTCCAGCATAACAGAGACACTGTCAAAGATTTCGCTGCGGTATTCACTGCCAAACTGTTGATAAGGAAAGACACCGTATTCCACAGGCTCCTCTCCGCGGTAGACAATATTTGGGGTGAACGCTCTGTTCCGAATCTGTTCCATAAGGCGGAGAAAGGTATGATAAAGATGGGTGCAGGCTGCCTCATCCAGAGACTGCGATGCATCGCTTCCGTCAATGGATGCACGGTAGCAGATCTCCTCAGCCATTACCGGGCTCATACCTGTAAGTGAAGTGTAAAGCGCCTTGGAAATATTCACAGGCTTTTTACAGATGTGCTGTGTGAACTCCTCCTCGGAAACAGTCAGCGGATTTTCTTTATCCCTAGTATTGGGAATGAAATATTCTCTTCCGGGAAGAACCTCACGGACAGAGCTCATATGGGAAGAGACATGCTTGATGCTGTCCAGGATCATGCCTTTTTCGTCACAGAAGATGATGTTGCTGTGCTTGCCCATCAGCTCCATGATCAGACGCTTTCTGCAGGGATCCCCCAGCTCATTAAGATGCTCCAGCTCAAATTCCACCACACGCTCCATTCCAGGCTGCTTCACATCAAGGATACGGGCGCTTCCGATGTGCTTTCTGAGAAGCATGCAGAAGTTCGGTGCAGTTAAAGGACTGATACGGTTCTTATCTGTAAAATAGATCAGAGGAAGGGATGCGCTTGCACTTAAGAGAAGACGTTTCTGTCCATTTGCGCCCTTTCCTGTGATCAAAAGTTCATCGTTTTCCGGCTGGGCGATCTTGTTGATACGTCCGCCTTTTAAATTATCATCGATTTCTGCCACGAGAGCAGAAACTGTAATTCCGTCAAATGCCATGATTTTACCTCCATTTCAACATCAATCATTATAACAGTAAAAAAAGAGTTTGACTAGGGTTTTGGAATGAACTATAATAAATCCGTATGCAATCAGTTACTGTATTTATCAGCAGCTGATAAACTTAAGAGGCAGTATTGGAGGATAACATGATAAAAAGTATGACCGGCTTTGGCAGGGCAGAAGCAGTTTCCAGAGAGCGTAAGGTTTCTGTTGAACTGAAATCCGTCAATCACAGATATCTGGATCTGAACATCAAAATGCCGAAAAGACTCAGCTATTTTGAGGGAGAGATCCGAAATGTGATGAAGACTTATATCCGCCGCGGTAAAGTCGATGTGTTCATCACCTATGAAGACTATACAATGGGCGGAATGGCTCTGAAATACAATGCAGAGCTGGCAAAGGAATATCTGGGCTATCTGAACCAGATGAGTGAGGAACTGGGGATCGAAAATGATATCCGTGTTTCCACACTTTCCAGATATCCGGATGTGTTTACAATGGAAGAGCAGGCTCCGGATGAGGAAGAGCTCTGGAATTTTCTGGAGGGTCCGCTTCATGAGGCCTGCCGGAAATTTGTGGAGACCCGCCAGCGTGAGGGTGCTAATCTGAAACAGGATCTTCTTGGGAAGCTGGACGGACTGGAAGCAAAGGTCGATGTAGTGGAAAAACGTTCTCCGGAAGTAGTGAAGGCTTATCGGGAGAAACTGGAAGCCAAGATGCACGAGCTACTTGAAGATAACCAGATCGATGATTCCAGGATCGCCGCAGAGGTGATACTTTTTTCAGATAAGATCTGCAATGATGAGGAGACGGTACGTCTTCGAAGCCACATCCACGGAATGAGAAAGATCCTGGATGAGAACGAGGGCGTGGGACGTAAGATGGATTTCATGGCACAGGAGATGAACCGTGAGGCGAACACTATCCTGTCTAAATCCAATGATCTTATTGTATCCAACGCGGCCATCGATCTGAAGACAGAGATCGAGAAGATCCGTGAGCAGATCCAGAATATCGAGTAACCGGGCAGGAAACAGGCTGTACACAGGCAGAAAGGGAGAGCGTAAATGGCGAAACTTATTAATGTAGGCTTTGGAAATGTTGTCAATTCACGCAAGATCGTGGCTGTGGTAAGTCCGGATGCCGCTCCTGTAAAGCGCATGATACAGAGTGTCAAGGGGACCCGAACTCTGATCGATGCCACACAGGGAAGAAAAACAAAAGCAGTGATTGTTACTTCCGATGATTATCTTGTCCTTTCCGCTCTGCAGCCGGAAACTATTGCCAGGAGATTTTCGGAAGCATATGGAGAGGAAATGAGGGAGGAAGGAAATGAGTAAGGGAATTTTAGTTGTTGTTTCGGGCTTTTCCGGTTCCGGAAAAGGTACTGTCATGAAACGGCTGATGGAAAAATATGACAATTATGCATTATCTGTTTCTGTTACTACCAGAAATCCAAGACCGGGTGAGAAGGACGGAGAGGCTTATTTCTTCCGCACAAAAGAAGAATTTGAACAGCTGATCCGGGAAGACGGACTGATCGAGTATGCACAGTATGTGGAGAATTATTATGGCACACCCCGCAAATATGTAGAGGAGCAGCTTTCCGCAGGGAAAGATGTGATCCTTGAGATCGAGATCCAGGGTGCCATGAAGATCCGTGAGAAGTTTCCGGATACACTGCTGGTATTTGTATGTCCGCCATCTATGGAGGAGCTTAAGAACCGTCTGGTAGGTCGCGGAACAGAGACTCTGGATGTGATCAACGGGCGTCTCAGAAGAGCGGTTGAAGAATCCAGAGGAATGGATAAATATGATTATCTCCTGATCAATGATGATCTGGAGGAATGTGTTGATACACTTCATGAGACCATCCGGTGTGAGCGCATGCGTACATCCAGGAATCATGATTTTGTATCCAGGATCCAGAAAGAAGCGGAAGCTTTTTTATAAATACCAATTAACAAGTTAAATACGGCCCTGCCGTTACAGAAGGGAGAAAAGATATGATACATCCATCTTATTCAGAATTAATTGAGGCTATCAACACAAACAACGAGGACGACGATGAGGCTCTCGTGCTGAACAGCCGTTATTCTCTTGTACTTGCAGCAAGCAAACGTGCCCGCCAGCTGATCGCAGGAGCAGAGCCGCTTGTACCGGGTGCAGCAGGAAAGAAACCGCTTTCCGTTGCCATTGATGAGCTTTACAAGGGCAAAGTAAAGATCCTTCCCGGACAGGAGGAAGAGGAAGAGCTGGAGGCTCTTGAAGCTGAGAAGGAGGCTCTTGAGGCAGCAGAGGGCGAGACCGCAGAAGGCACTGAGACTGCAGAAGCAGCTCAGACAGAAGCGGAGTAATTTTATGAAAATATTATTCATCTCTCTTGGCTGTGACAAGAACCTGGCGGATTCTGAGGAAATGCTGGGACTTCTTACAGCCGGAGGTCATGAGATCACAGACGATGAAACACAGGCAGATGCAATCGTGATCAATACCTGCTGTTTTATCAAGGATGCCAAGGAAGAGAGTGTGGAAACCATTCTTGAAATGGCAGAATACAAAAAAACAGGAAGCTGCCATGCTCTGATCGTTACCGGCTGTATGGCACAGCGATACCAGAAAGAGATCATTGAGGAGGTTCCGGAGGTCGATGCTGTTCTTGGAACTACATCCTACGGCGACATCGTAAAGGCTCTGGAGGAAGCAGTAGCCGGAAATCATTTCGAAGAATTCCGTGATATTGATTATCTGCCGGATACAGGAAGCAAACGTGTCCTTACAACAGGTGGACATTTCGGCTACCTGAAGATCGCGGAAGGCTGCGACAAGCACTGTACCTACTGCATCATCCCGAAGCTCAGAGGTAAATTTCGAAGCGTCCCAATGGAGCGCCTCATTGCCCAGGCAGAGGATATGGCTGAACAGGGAGTGAAAGAGCTGATCCTGGTAGCACAGGAGACCACCGTTTATGGAAAGGATCTTTACGGCAAAAAATCTCTTCACATTCTTTTAAAGAAGCTCTGTGAGATCAGAGGTATCCGTTGGATCCGCATCCTTTACTGTTATCCGGAGGAGATTTACGATGAACTGATCGAAACCATTCGTGATGAGAAGAAGATCTGTCATTATCTGGATATTCCGATCCAGCACGCATCGGACCGAATTCTTAAAAGAATGGGCCGCCGTACTTCCAAACAGGAACTGATCGATATTGTCGGAAAGCTCCGTAAGGAGATTCCGGATATCGTACTGCGTACAACTCTGATCACCGGATTTCCGGGTGAGACGGAGGAAGACCATGAAGAACTGAAGGAGTTCGTAGATGAGATGGAATTTGACCGTCTCGGTGTCTTCACTTACTCTCCGGAGGAGAATACCCCGGCAGCAGAGATGGCAGACCAGGTTCCGGAAGAAGTGAAGGAAGAACGCAGAGACGAGCTGATGGAGCTTCAGCAGGAGATTTCTTATGACAGAGGCCAGGACCGTATCGGACAGGAACTTCTTGTTATGATCGAAGGAAAAGTTGCAGATGAAAGTGCCTATATCGGACGTACCTACGGGGATGCACCGAAGGTTGACGGATACATTTTCGTTCAGACAGGCGAACTGCTTATGACAGGTGATTTTGCAAAGGTACGTGTGACAGGTGCGCTTGAGTATGATTTGATAGGAGTGCTGAGCGATGAATACACCGAATAAACTTACAGTTGCAAGAATGATACTTGTACCATTTCTTGTAGTTTTCTTACTGACAGGCTGGGGAGGAGAAGCAAACCGTTGGATCTGTCTTGCGATTTTTGTCGCAGCAAGTGTGACAGACTGGTTTGACGGTCATCTTGCCAGAAAATATAACCTGATAACCAATTTTGGAAAATTTATGGATCCGCTGGCAGACAAGCTTTTGGTATGCTCTGCCATGATCTGCATGATCGAGGTTGACAAGCTTCCGGCATGGGTTGTGATCATTATCATCGGACGGGAATTTATCATCAGTGGTTTCCGTCTGATCGCAGCGGAGAACGGAATTGTCATTGCCGCAAACTACTGGGGAAAATTCAAAACCGTTTCCCAGATGATCATGATCATACTTCTGATGCTGGATTTCGGAGGTGTTTTTGCAGTGCTGACACAGATATTTATCTGGCTGTCCGTTGCACTGACCATTATCTCCCTGCTGACTTATATCATGCAGAACAGAAAGGTCCTTTCCATGCAGGAGTAGGGATCAGAGTATACGAAAGGAGTTTCTTTTCATGATCACAGAACTGATATCCGTAGGAACCGAGATCCTTCTAGGAAATATCGTAAATACCAACAGCGCCTATCTTTCTGAAAAATGCGCCCTGCTTGGGTTAAGTGTTTACTATCAGGATGTAGTAGGTGATAATGAAGGCCGTATGCGTGACGTGATCCGTACTGCACTGGATCGTTCCGATGTTGTGATCCTCACAGGAGGTCTTGGACCAACAGAGGATGATATCACCAAGGAAGTAACTGCGGATCTGATGGGAATGCCTCTTAAGGAAGATTCCCACTCAAGGAAACTGATCGATAAATATTTGAAGGAATATGAGAAAAACAATCCTCAGAGACGTATCACGAAGAACAACTATAAACAGGCCATGGTTCCTGAGGGAGCCATTGTTCTTGACAATCATAACGGAACTGCTCCGGGATTGATCCTTGAGAAAAAAGGAAAAACCGCGATCCTTCTTCCGGGTCCTCCCAATGAGCTGAAGCCCATGTTCGAGGAGTATGTTGTCCCGTATCTGCAGAAAAACCAACCGGAGATCATTGTGTCCCAGATGGTAAAGATCAGCGGGATCGGTGAGAGTCAGGTAGCAGAGGAAATCCAGGATCTGATCGAAAGCCAGACCAATCCTACCATTGCACCTTATGCAAAAACCGGTGAAGTGCATCTTCGTGTGACAGCAAGCGCAGAGAATGAAAAGGCCTGCAGAAAGCTGATCAAACCGGTTGTCAAGGAGCTAAAGAAGCGTTTTGGAGAGAATGTTTTCGCCACAGATGAGAGCAAGACACTGGAGGAAGCGGTGATCGATCTTCTGAAAGAGAAAGATCTGAAGCTTTCCCTGGCGGAATCGCTTACCGGCGGTATGATCGCCCAGCGCATTGTCAATGTATCTGGTGCGTCTGAGGTGTTTGGCTATGGCTTTGTGACTTACAGTAACAAGGCCAAGCATAAATGTCTGGGAGTGAAGAAGCGTACTCTGAAGGAGCAGGGGGCAGTTTCCGCCAAATGTGCCAGAGAAATGGCAAAGGGCGCCTGCAAAGCATCCGGAGCAGACATCAGTATTTCCGTGACGGGTCTGGCAGGACCGGGAGGCGGAACAAAGGAAACTCCGGTTGGTACTGTATTTATGGGCTGCTGCTATAAGGGCAAGGCTATTGCCAAAGAGTTCCACTTTACAGGAAACCGCATACGGATCCGCGAGCAGACTACAGCGCATGCACTGGCGATGTTACGTGACTGTATCATTATGAGCAGATAGCGAATGCCTTGATCTGCCTGCTATTACGGATCAACCATGATATTTTTTATATAACAGGACTGATTTTTAAACAGATGAAACTTTTGATTTCAAGTATCTGTATCAAAAATCAGTCCTGTTTTATTTTTGTTTCCTGACAATAAGCCCCGGTATGGGCGATGAAAGAATATAAACGATTATATTTACAAGGATACTATCATAAGTGCTAGTGTTTTTATAAGGGATTTCCTCTAAAATATGATTAAAGCAATATATGACGTAAATATACGTTTTACCGGAAAGGGGGAAATCAGAATGAAAAAGAAAAAAAATCTGTTGTGTTTTGTGCTGCTGATCAGCCTTATTTTTACGATGGCATTTGGAAGTGTGACGGTCAGCGCCGCACCAAAACTGAACAGAACAAAAGTAACTCTTTTAAAAGGTGAGAAGACAACACTTAAGGTTACCGGAACCAGGCGGAAGGTTGCCTGGAGATCTTCCAAAAAGAGCGTTGCGACCGTAAACAGCAAAGGTCAGGTGGTTGCCAAAAATAAAGGTTCCGCAACGATCTATGCAAAGGTAAGCAAAAAAACATATAAATGTGTTGTAAAGGTAGAAACACCGAAGCTCAGCAGGACATCGCTGACATTAACAGAAAAGAAATCCAGTGCCATTAAATTGACAGGAACAACTGTGAAGGTGAAATATTCTTCTTCCAATCCGAAGATCGCACGTGTGGATTCCAAAGGAAAGATCACCGCAGTGAGAAAAGGAACAGCAGTGATCACAGCGAAGGCAAATACGAAGAAATTCAATTGTAAGGTTACAGTAAAAGCAGCGCAGAAACCGAAGCCGAAGCCGACACCTACACCGGTGCCGAAACCATCTTTAAGTGCCACCACCTTAAATATGAATAAAGGTGATGTGAGACAGCTTCAGGTAAAGAATTATAAAGAGATTCTTGTATGGACCAGTGATGATACATCTGTTGCAACTGTAGACAGTAAAGGCAAAGTAACGGCAGTGAATGTGGGAACAACAAAGATCCAGGTCCGGGATAAGAGTACCTGGCGAGGTAGCTGTACTGTCCACGTGACACAGACAGTAAAGAAACAGGTGGAGCCGGTTCTTACAAAAGGAACTAAATCTGCAAAAAAAGAGATCACCAATGATAAAGGACAGAAGGAAGTCATTAATGTAACGATAAATACCTATACTTACACCTTTACCACGATCCCGACCAATGCAGAGGAGCTGAAACAGTATGATATCACAACGGCAGACGGACGCTATAAGACCATGGCTCTTCTGATCCTTGCATATCGTACCTGGACACCGACCAATCCGACGGACTGCGAGGAGATGATTTCTTATCTCAACAATAAAGAGATGACTCAGTATTACAAAAACTTTTTGAGAGATCGTATGAAAGCGGATAACGGATATAAATATCTTGGTAATTCTTACCTGAACGGAGCAACTCCAGCCAACAATTATACTCCGTCTAAACCGATTTCCATTACGTTAAGACAGGACACACTTCCGGGTAAGGGAAATTCCATCAGTGAAGATATCCCGTATTTTGAACCGACCCAGACCACTCCTGCGATCTACAGATCATTTACTGATTTTGCAGGTAGCGACAGTTCCAGATGGATCTGTACATATAAGCACTCCAAAACCGGAAAATGGTATATCTGGGATCAGTCCTGGCATGATCTTCTTACCAGGATCAAACAGCCGGCAGGAAACTATGAATATTGATCGAATGTGAATGTACCGCTATTCAATCCCATTCTAAAAAAGGAACCGACAGCGTAAAAACTGTCGGTTCCTTTTTGGCATACATAATAGAATATCTCATCGGTGCAGCGCAAACTTTTCAATGGCGCGTGCTACACCGTCTTCGTCATTGGAAGCAGTAATATAATCGGCTGCTTCTTTTACCTGGGGCTGTGCATTGGCCATGGCTACGCCAAAACCGACTTCCCGGAGAAGATGGACATCGTTGTCACCGTCTCCGCATGCCATAATGGATTCCCTTGGGATTCCCAGCATTTCGCCAAGAGCAACAAGAACGGTTCCTTTGTTGACACCGGCGGCGTTGATCTCAATATTGTAGCTTAAGGAGCCTACAAGCTCCAGCTCCTTAAGTTCACTTAATTCCTTCCAGGCGGCGGCACGTTCCTCCATGTCTGCAAAAAGCGCCTGGACTTTATCCATGCTTCTGTTTTCTTTTGTAATGACATCCTGGATGTCCGGAACCGCGATACGGGTAGTACGGACATAATTCCACATATTAGGGTCGTGATGGTATTTTCCTACATTATCAAGCTTGGCAGCGTCTGCATATCCCTGGCCGTCAAAATAGATCTCACTTAAAGTATCATATTTTTCAAAGATACGGAGAGCTTTTTTGGCACTTTCCATGGGAAGAAGCTGCTCGATAAGAAGTTTATTATGGTCTGTATCAAGGACTCTGGCTCCGTTGGAGGTGAGAGCATAGTGAATTCCCGGAAAATTTCTCAGTTCCGCGGGAATGCCGGTATATGGCCGGCCGGTAGCCATCAGAACAAGGATACCTGCATCAATAGCTTTCCTGAGAACGCGCCTGGTATTTTCTGTGAGTTCTTTTTTTGTATTCAGAAGAGTTCCGTCCAGATCAAGACCGATCATTTTTATCTGCTGCATATTTAAGATTTCCTTTCCCGGTTAAGGTCACATATACAGAAAAACCGTCCCGAAAAAACATTTTCCGGGACGGTACCTATCTGTTTATCAGATATCAAGAAGATCACTGTAAACTTTCAGTGCTCCGTCTGTATCATGAGCGAGAACACGTTTTGCAAGAACCTTACCAAGCTGTACACCCTCCTGGTCAAAGCTGTTCAGGTTCCATACAAAGCCCTGGAACATGATCTTGTTCTCAAAGTGTGCAAGAAGCGCACCCAGAGACTTCGGTGTAAGTTCCTCACCAATAATGATACTGGAAGGACGTCCGCCCTTGAAGTTTTTGTTCAGGTTCTCATCTTCTTTTCCACATGCAAAAGCAACGATCTGTGCTGCAACGTTTGCACAGAGCTTCTGCTGGCTTGTGCTGTTCTCGATATCAACATCAACACCAAGCTGGCTCTTCTTAAAGCCGATGAACTGAAGCGGAACAATATTGGTTCCCTGATGCAGAAGCTGGTAGAAGGAGTGCTGTCCGTTGGTTCCTGGCTCACCAAAGATCACCGGTCCGGTCACATAATCCACCGGCTCACCAAAGCGGTTTACAGATTTACCGTTAGACTCCATATCACACTGCTGAAGATGAGCAGGGAAGCGGCTTAATGCCTGTGAGTATGGTAAAACTGCAGTAGAAGGATATCCCTGTACATTTCTCTCGTAAACGCCGATCAGGGCATCCAGCATATCCGGGTTCTCAAGAATGTTCTTATTTGTTGCAAGCTTATCCTCCTCGGCAGCTCCGTCAAGGATGTCTGCGAATACTTCCGGTCCGAATGCAAGGGAAAGGATCGCTCCGCCTACGCCGGAAACGGAAGAGTAACGTCCGCCGATATAGTCGTCCATGAAAATAGCGGTAAGGTACTCATCACTCTTTGCAAGAGGAGAGGTCTCACTGGTTACAGCAAGCATATGTCTGGACGGGTTCAGGCCCGCTTTTGTAAGGGCGTCTTTTACGAATGCCTCATTTGTCAGAGTTTCAAGTGTTGTACCGGATTTGGATACAACGATGAAAAGAGAGTGAGCAAGATCTACAGATGCAAGAACAGCAGCTGCATCATCCGGGTCAACGTTGCTGATGAATTTTGCTTCCATCTTGAAGGTGTTGTTTGCCTTTGCCCAGTTCTCAAGTGCGATATATAATGCACGCGGTCCCAGGTCACTTCCGCCGATACCGATCTGTACAACCGTAGTGAATTTCTCACCGGCTTCATTTGTGATCTCGCCTGCATGTACTTTGTTTGCAAAATCTGCAGCTTTCTTCTGCTGAGCTACATAGAATTCTCGCTTGTCCACACCGTCAACAACAACAGGCTCGCCAAGCTGTGTACGTGCAAGATGATGAAGGACCATACGTTTCTCGCCTGTGTTGATCACTGCGCCGTTATATAATTCCTGGAATTTTTCGATCAGTTCTGCCTCATCAGCCAGTTTGGAAAGTGCGTCAAGAACGGTCTCGTCCACTTCCTTAGCTGCGTAATTGTAAGCCAGACCTGCTGCCATCGGTACGCTGTACTTCTTTACACGTTCTGCACCCTGCTCGCCGGACATTGCTTCTGCAATGTTCACGTGATCTTTCAGACCGTTAAGTTTGCTGTAAGAAGCAAGAGTGTCCAGATTTTTCCATGTTGCCATAATCATATTCCTCCTTTAATGACTGTGATCAGAGATATCACCATAAATCCTTCGGATATCTTTTTCACAATTGTCTACAGCCAATTATACTGAAAAAAGCTCTGGATTTCAACGGAAGGAACGATTTAATTGGTGAAAATCTTGTTAAATAAGGTAAAAAATATCAGAGATAACAGGATCGTGACGGAAATATGAAGAAGTTTCCGTCAGCAGCAGGACAGGAATGGGGAAATATGATATGATAGAAAACAGATCACCCGGAGAAAAAAGCCGGGAATATAATAAGTGATGAAGGGAATTGTTTTATGGAGGAAATGAAGAAAAAAGGAAATGTGATCGCACTGCTGCCTATCGGTGTTTTTCTGGTCCTGTATCTGGGACTGGGGATTTTGTTTGAGTATGTGATGAAGATCCCTATGGGATTTTATAATGTACCGATCGTTGTGGCTTTTCTGTCTGCGATCCTGGTGGCATGTGTTCAGAACAGAACGATCAGCTTTGACAGAAAGCTGGAGCTTATGGCAAAAGGAGTAGGAGATAAAAATATCATCACCATGCTTCTGATCTTTCTGACCGCAGGCTCTTTTGTGGGTGTTGTGGGGCGCAGCAGTGCAGAAAGTGTGGCCTACTGTATGCTTTCTCTGATACCGGCACGTTTTTCCGTTGCGGTATTGTTTGTAGTTGCCTGCTTCGTATCTGTGGCTATGGGAACTTCCGTTGGGACGATCACGCTTCTTACCCCTATTGCGGTAGCGGTTTCCAAAGCTTCCGGTTTTGATATGGCATTTTGTGTGGCATCGGTGATGGGAGGAGCCATGTTTGGTGACAACCTTTCTTTTATTTCTGATACCACGATCGCAGCCTGCAACGGTCAGGGCTGTCAGATGAAAGATAAATTCCGGGAAAATTTCTGGATCGCATTTCCGGCAGCTGTTGTTACACTGATCCTGATCCTTATCCTGTCTTTTCAGACAGAGATCCAGGGAAGAGTGGTACAGGATTATCATCTTATACAGATCTTTCCATATGTTCTGGTGCTGATCGGCGGGATCATCGGCATCAATGTATTTGTGGTACTTCTGATCGGAATTATCTCCGGCGCATTTATCATGCTTCTTGGAGGACATATCACACCGGTGGAGCTTCTGACCAATATCGGATCCGGTGTTTCCGGAATGTTCGAGACCTGTATGGTGGCTATCCTTGTAGCAGCCATGTGTGCGCTGATCCGGGAGCATGGAGGCTTTGAAGCACTACTTTCCGGAATACAGAGAGTTTTTAAAGGGAAAAAAGGCGGACTTCTTGGTATGGGACTTCTGGTTGGAACTATGGATATCGCAACAGCCAATAATACGGTGGCAATTGTTATGGCCAACCCCATTGCAAAGGAAATGGCGCTGGAATATAAGATCACTTCCAGAAAGACAGCTTCTATCCTGGATACATTTTCCTGTATTTTCCAGGGGGTGATCCCATATGGAGCCCAGATGCTGGTTGCCATTTCTGCGGCAAAGGAACTGGGATTTGAGCTTTCTGCTTTTCAGATCATGCCGAAACTGTTTTACCCCATGCTTCTGCTAGTGAGTTCTCTGATCGCGATCTTTGGTATAAAAGGCGGGGATGATAAATGAATCAGGAAGAGATGATCCGGGATGTCCGGAAAAGACTGTTTGAAATGCAGGATACAGGATATCGGGATTTTCATGCAAGGCTGGTTCCGACTGTGGAGAAAGAAAAGATCATCGGTATCCGGACACCGATACTCCGGAAATTTGCAAAAGAATTTGGAAAAACAGAAAGATCCGAAATGTTCCTGAAGGTTCTTCCTCATCAGTATTATGAGGAAAATAATCTCCATGGCCTGCTGATCGAGCAGATCAGAGATTATGATAAATGTCTGGGAGAACTGGAGTGTTTTCTTCCGCATATTGATAACTGGGCGACCTGTGATCTGCTGGCGCTCCATATGATGAAAAAACACCGTGATATATTTATCCGGGAGATTTATCGCTGGATGGAGTCGGATAAGCCGTATATCATCCGGTTCGGGATCAGTATGCTGATGCGCCATTATCTGGACGAAGGATTTAAACCGGAATATGCTGAGAAAGTGGCATCCATCCGCTCGGAAGAATATTATGTAAATATGATGCGAGCCTGGTATTTTGCTACAGCGCTGGCAAAACAGTATGAGAAGATCCTTCCATTCCTGGAAGAGCAGAGAATGGATATCTGGACTCATAACAAGACGATCCAGAAATCCATTGAAAGCTACCGGATCACACAAGAGCAGAAGGATTATCTCAGGACACTGCGGATAAAGAAATAAACAGCAGGTAAGGGTTGGAATATGAAGGCAATATCGATCTATGCACTTACAAGAAATCAGAATATGGAATGTGTCCAGAAGCTGGAACGCCAGCTTTCCGGCAGAGATTTTTTTCTCAGGATCAAAGAGTGGGAACTGGAAAGTATGAAAGCACTGGTGAAGCAACTGGAACTGCATATGGAGGAAGTGTATAAGCTGCGCTTTTTCTATTCGTTTCAGATCCCGAAGCTTGGAAAGGAGTTCGATCTTCTTCAGATCAAAGATGACCAGATCGTGAATATTGAACTGAAAAGCGGCATTGTGTCGGACGAGGCTATCCGGAGACAGCTGATCCAGAACCGGTATTATCTGTCTGTTTTTGGAAAACCGATCCTGTCGTATACCTATATCAGCAGTGAAGATCATCTGGTGAGACTGACCAATCATGATCACATTGTGGAGGGGGACTGGAAACAGCTATGTATTGCATTGGGGAAAGAAAGCCCGGACTATGAGGGAGATATCGCGGATCTGTTTCAGGCAGAGCTTTATCTGATCTCTCCGCTGACAGAACCGGAGCGTTTTCTCAAAAAAGAGTATTTCCTTACTTCCCAGCAGAGAGATATTGAACGGCAGATTCTGAAGAGAATACGTGGAGAAAGAGGAGGATATTTCTGGTTCAGCGGACTTCCAGGAACCGGAAAAACATTGTTGCTTTATGATATTGCGATGAAGTTGTCCGTGCGCCAGAGAGTCTGTATCATTCACTGTGGAGAGGCGGGAAAAGAATGGAAGATTCTTCATGAACGTCTGCGGCGGATAGATTTTCTGGCAGATACTCAGCTGGACGGAACGACGGATCTTGGCTGTTACAGCAGCATTCTGGTAGATGAAGCACATCTTCTGTCCCTGGAAAAATTATCGGTTCTGCTTACATGGAGTGAGCACAGGCCGGTGATCTTTTCCAGTGATTCCGAGGATGTGATCTCACCGGAAGAGATGGATCGTAGCATTGTGGAAAGCCTGGGAAATCTGCCGGAGATCCAGAAATTCCATCTGACAAACCGGATCCGTACCAATGCGGAACTTTCCTCTTTTATCCAGAACATGATGCACCTGCCGGAAAAAAGAAGCCCCAGATGGTATCCGCATATTGCAGTGGTGTATGCCAATAATGACCGCGAGGTGGAAAATTTTCTGAATGATTTTGCGGGACAGGGATATCAGCAGCGGATGCCAGAGGGTTCTGGACAGCTTGGTATCCAGGCAGTGAGAGATGCGGAGAAGATCGTTGTATTGCTGGATGAACAGTATTATTACGACGAAAAAGGATATTTAAGATCCAGGTGCTCCGCGGAAAAATATTCCAGTGTACGAAAACTTTTTCATCTTTTGAATCAGGCGAAAGAGAGCCTGGCTCTGGTGGTGAGAGAGAATATGGCGTTATATGAAGTGATGATGGAGATTTTGCAGATGCACAGAAACAGATAAAAACAAAAGATTAAAGACAATGGAGAGGAAGACAGAGAGATGGAAGTTTTGGAGATTGTTTTGCCTGTACTGGCGATGATCATTCTTGGAATCCTGTGCAGAAAATGGAAACTTTTAGATCAGAGTGGTGTCAATAACATGAAAACACTGGTAACAAATATTATGCTTCCTGTGGCAATTTTTCATGCACTGGCAACAGCAGAGTACAGTGGAAAGATCGGAATTCTGGTTCTGATCATGTTTGTGATGCTCTTGATTTCATTTGGGGCAGGATTCTGGATGAAAAGATTTATGGACGAGCCATATAAGAAATATCTTCCGTTTCTGGTCTGTATCTATGAAGGTGGAATGATGGCTTACCCGTTGTATACAAGTCTTTGTGGCAGCGAAAATCTTTCACAGATTGCAGTGCTGGATATTGCGGGACTTCTTTTTGGATTCAGTGTGTATATGGGAATGCTGGGACAGACGGAAAACGGGGAAAAGATCAATGCAAAAAGCCTGTTTTACAGTGCATTGCGAACCCCTGCTTTTATAGGAACGGTTCTTGGAATTATTGCAGGACTGACACGAATGATCACCCGGCTTCTGGACAGTCCTTTTGGCAATTGTTATCTCAGTGTGGAGAATATTCTGACAACGGCCATTACGCCGATTATTCTTATTGTAGTTGGGTACAGTATGGAACTTGCGCCGGAACTTATCAGCCCCTGCCTCAAAACCATATTGCTGAGAGTCCTTTTGCAGGCAGTGATGATTGCGGGAGTTCTCATGGCAGTAAAATATTTGGTAGGAGGTTCCAGGCTTCTGAACCTGGCGGTTATTACATATATGTCCTCGCCTGCTACATTCAGTATGCAGACTTTTCTGAGAAAGAAAGAGAGCAGTGCCTATGCATCCACAACAAATTCTCTGTATTGTGTGGTCTCAATCCTGGTTTATATCACACTGGCAGTGGCAGGATGATGGAACTGAAAGAAGGGATCAAATGACGACAACGACATTATGTTATATAGAAAACGATGATAAATTCCTGATGCTTCACAGAGTAAAAAAACAGGATGATATGA
Organism: Ruminococcus sp. AM26-12LB; assembly: GCF_003480785.1. NCBI lineage: Bacteria > Bacillati > Bacillota > Clostridia > Eubacteriales > Oscillospiraceae > Ruminococcus > Ruminococcus sp. AM26-12LB. Next base: position 87,430 of record NZ_QUJX01000006.1, read on the forward strand.
ATGAGGGCAAATGGATCGGCGTTGGCGGGCATGTGGAAAGTCAGGAAACTCCGGAAGAATGCCTTGTTCGTGAGGTGAAAGAGGAAACAGGGCTGACACTTACCTCCTATAAGTTCCGTGGCCTGGTGACATTTATAAACAGTGAATGCGAATCAGAACTTATGTGTGTGTTCACGGCCGATGAATATGCAGGAGAACTGATTGAATGTGATGAGGGAGAACTTTGCTGGGTTGACAAAGCCATGGTGCCGAATCTTCCGGCATGGGAGGGGGATCAGGTATTTCTTGATCTGCTCCTTTCAGGAGAAAAACGCTTTTTTTCTGTAAAATTGCAGTATGAAGGTGACAGACTTGTAGAGAAGAAAATTCATTTGTATTAATAGTAGATTGTTTCATAGCTGGAGGGGAAATCATGTTTAATAAAATGATTGCACAGCAAACCGCAAAAAAAGAAAAACTTCTTGATAATTTTCTGAAAAAACATGAAGCGGAATATCCGTTTCCGGAAGATGTGGAACTCATTTGTGACATTGACTATATGGGAGATGGAAAGCCCTGTCATTTCATGGATATTTACCGTCCCCGAAATTATGAAGGAAAACTTCCAGTCATGTTTAACCTGCACGGAGGCGGTTTTCTCCTTGGAAAAAAAGAAGAGGGATTTTTCTTCCCTCCTATATTTACGGGAAACACTGGAAAAAGAGTTCGTTTTATCCATATATAAATGAGACGTGCTCTGATGCAGACAACCGAATTATTAAGACAAAAGATGCTCTCTGTTTTTCCGGTTCCGGTCAGTTCTTATTGCATTATTGATAGTTTTCCGCTTGCAGTTTGCAAATTCGGACGTGCACGATACTGCAAAACATTTCGCAGCCAGGGTGCTGATTACGGAAAGTGCCCTTCTAAAAAGGAAACTTACTTCGGCTATAAAGTGCATGCCCTGGTCACGTTAGAAGGTTACATTACTGCATTTGAGATTACGCCGGCATCCACAGATGACCGTGAAGGATTACGAGATCTGGTGGATAATTGTTCAAATATTACAATTTTAGCAGATAAAGGATATGTTGGCGAAAAACTCATGCAGGAAATGCAGGAACAAACGATCTGTCTTTTTGCACTCAAGCGTTCCAACAGTAAAGAAAACTGGCCAAAATCGGTGCGTCAACTGATCTTCAAATTGAGAAGACGGGTAGAAACTGTCTTTTCACAGTTAAGCGGTCAGTTAAATGCTGAAAGAGTACTTGCCAAAAGCTTTCAGGGCTTATGCACCCGTTTGGTTAATAAAGTATTAGCATACAACCTCTGCATTGCATTAAACAGTATTTTCGGTGAAACCTGCGAACTTGGAAAAATCAAAGAACTGATATTCTAAAAAATTTGTTTATCAAAAAACAGGGATTTTTTGCGGCTTTTACAAGTTTTTAAACATTTTATTTGAAATAGCACAATAGGTTAAATTATAATATCTGAAATACTGGTTGGTCTGTATTGTAAAAAACAGATAGATATTTGTGTATAATGAAATAAATATGGAAGATGGGCAGGTCTGCTTTTGGGCTTACCTATTTATAAAATACAAATTCCAAATGTCAAGATCAACGCTGTTGAAGCATATATATGAAGTTCTGAATCCAAAGGCAATTATCAAACAGGCTTCCATATTAGGAAAGCTTTATACAGATTCTCAAAGGCACGATTTGATGGAAAACGTTCATGATATCCGAACACCAATGAATGCGCTTCTGGGATATAATGAGCTGATGAAAAAGATCGTAAATCTTGGAGATACCGATAAATTTTCTCTTCCTCAGTTGCTTGAGTTGTGAAGTCTGAATGAGAAAGCGGAAATGAAGTCTAAAAAGACTCCGCCTAACAGAGCTAAGAATGATAACGCTACTGTTTTTACTTCAGTGTAGAGAGTTGGAACACTTTCATTGCTATTTGTGCCGTCTGCCGAAGGCGGCGGAATGGAGATTAAAATGAATTTAAATGAATTTTTGAAAGAAGAAGCCTTTTCAAAATATAATGTTGGAATAGAAAAAATTAAAGATGATTTTATTGAATCCGGATATGAAAAATTTTTGTGGAGGCAAACACTGAAAGAGTGGGATGATGCAAAAAAGACAATATTAGAAGAGAATTCGTATAAATATGTTGTTAATAAATATGTACAGAGCTTTTTAGAGCAGTTTAATAATATTGATGATTCAGATGTTGCTTTTATTTATCCAGAGTCATATACACCTAATTATTTTATGATACAAGCATTAATAAAAAAAGAAGCTAAAAAGGATTATGTAATAGAAAATTTATTACCGGATGATGATACAATTAATCATTTGGCTATTTTTTGTCGCGATAAAAAAGAAACAATAGAATTAATGAATCACTTAGTTTATTCAGCAGTATTGGGAGAGAACTTCGGTGGATATAAATTGCTGGGAGTTCATTTATGCTATTATTTGGAATGCTGTGGAAATGATTCTTACGCATATACTATGAGAGTTCCTAATAGTTTAATGCATTATCAGGGTTATGTTACAAGAAAGGACACAAATCCATATATAATATATGCTACTCGAAAGAATATAGAAGGATTAGTGCAAAAGGGCTTTTTTAGATCAGAATTTGAATTGTATTTGAATTTAAAAAATACATTAATGCCTTTTTTACAAGCTATGTATCTTAAGGCACAGAATGCAGGGGATAAGAATTATGACTGGAAAACAGCAAAGAGCATTTTAAAGGGAGAATTAATTGAAAATGGAATCATAATATCTAAATGGAAACATGAACAATCTCTTTTTTTATTAGTAAAGAAAACTTATTCAGATGCTATATTTCAATATAGACCGGAATGGCTTTCTCCCCAAAGTTTGGATATTTATATTCCCAAATTAAATGTTGGAATAGAATATCAGGGAATACAACATTATACGGATGTAGATTTTTTTGGAGGAAAGAAAGCATTGGAGCATAGAAAAGTTCTCGATGAGAAAAAACGCAAAATATGTCAAGATAAGGGGGTCATTTTGGTTGAATGGAAATACAACTTTAACATTACAAACAAAAATTTACAGACTTTATTGCGGGATGCCTTGAGATCAGTATAAAAATGTATGAGTCTAATGTATTGACCGAAGCCGCAGAATAAAGCAATACATGATATTATAGAGTAGAATAAAGAAGATATCTATTCCAAGTAGCCTTTATAACAATTATAAAGAGAGTTCCTTGTAACTATCAGGAAATCTGATAGTTAGTTCTTCAGCAGAAAGTATATGTTTAATAATAGTACCGGAGTTACAGCCAGATTTGATTTGCGTTTGTTGGCAACTTTTTACGATAAGAAAGAATAACAATTACTTAATTAAGTACAACGATTAGAAATCAACAGTGTAACCTATGATAAAAACATTAGTGGTTGATGATGCAGGACTTAAAGAAAATATATTTTTTGATAATAAAATAAAAGGCAGGAAAAAGTATGATTACAGGAAGTTTTATAATGATATCAGAGGGCGAAATTAAAGAGCGTCGAAAAAAGAGAGAAACTGAATTGCGAAAGATGGTCTATGAAGAATATGAAAATTTTAAGATATATATTAGCTTTTACGAATTGCCGGAAATTAAAAAAATAACTTTTATGAATATGCGTGGATGTGATGCGGCAGTATCTCCAATTTTCAGTAGTGAACTTGAAATAAGGATTAATGAAAAATATTTAAAGGCCAAATGTCCTATGGAGTATTTAAAAGTTATTTTATTTCATGAATTCACGCATATTTGGGATCGAATAGTAAAATATGCAGATTTACGAGCAGCGAAACTGACAGAGTATCATGCAGTGCAAGTTGCATTTGCAAAAAATCTCAACCAAAAGCGTATTGATAAATGGGATAAGTTTTCTGAGAATCAATTTGTTTCGTATAATGATAAACGTGTATCTGCAAAAGAATATCTGCAAGTTTGGTGTGACCATTATTCCTATGACATGGAGTACCATTATTATAATGAATCAGATGACCGTACAAACCAGTTTATGTATGATTTGTGTCAATGGATGGGGTATAGTATTATATTTGAAAAATATTGTATTGAATGGAATGGAACACGTAAAATTAAAGGATTTATCCCAAAAGATATGGAAGATTTAATCGAGCAATTTTATATAAGCCTTAGAGATGATTTTGGAAAGGAACAAATCGTTAGTAACTATAATCAAATAAAGAACAAATTTAATGAACTGAATCATATTCAGTTTATTGGAAATGAAAATTACTTTCTGATAGAAAGAACTAAGGGGATAAGTGCGGAGAAAAGTTTCAAAGAACATTGCATAGCGATAGAAAAAATATATAATGATATGAAAAAAAAGCATTCCCCACAATTTTTAACAAACCAACCATATTTAAATAAAAGTTTTGTTTTGCAATATTTTAGAAAAATGTATCAAGATATGCTTTCTGTTATTGATACGCCGTTTCTTTTCAAAAAATATATGGAGCATTATTCTTTGATATGCCTGGATGATATTACAAAAATGAAAAGTTTCTTGGAATCAGAAATCAGACCAATATTTGAATCAAAAAGTTATTTTGAGATTGTTATAAAAAAAATAGAATTGCTGAATGAAGTTGAGATATGTACAGCCCCAAATGGGAAATCCTACTATAGGATTTTTAATGTTCAGAATTTTATTGAAAGCATAGGATTTACGCCGGCGTTTCTGGCAGCGTTACTTATGGGAATTGCTGATGCAGGATATGAAATAAAATTTTCAAATGTAATGATAATTTCTAAAGTTGTTTAAAAATTATACGCAAAAATAATAGAATAAGGGTATGGGGCATATCAATAAGTTCTCTACTCTTTTATTGTATTTAGAGAACATTAACACAAAAGCACTTGTTTGTATATCGTTTGCTTGGCTTGTTTACAATTGATAAGAATTGAGTGAATTCCAAGCCCAGAGCCGCTTTGTGGGGAGTAAGTCGGCTTTGCATTTGTGAGATTTCTTGTATTCTACATAATTGCCAATCATTTTCCTAATAGTTGGATAGTATGGACTTGCTGACCGGAATATTCATTCATCTATTCTTATCGAGGTAGAACTACTGGCAACGTATTACAGAATCATACGAAAGAAATGACTACTGAGGAGTTAGATATGGATTGCAAAAGATACATGATCTGTTTATGGTAAAATGTAAAATATCTTTACGATAAGGAAATAACACACAAAGGAAAAAACAAGAAATGCAAGAACACACAAGAACTCCCGTATTTCAGGAAAAAAATGGCACCTGGAGACATCTCACTAAAACTGTGAATTCCCTCATCTGCACTATTGAATATGGCAGCAGTGCCGGTTTTTCATCAAAGGAAGACGCCCTAGAGAGTTACCAGCAGTCCATGGATGCTTACCAGGATCAAATATCCAGGTTAAAAAAATCCCGGAACATGCCGTTTACTTTTTCGGAATACCTGAATTACTGGCTCAGAGATGTCTATACACCGATTTTTAACAGTTCCAGTGCCCAGTTGCGTAATCGATGGGTGATAGAACTGATCATACTGCCGCATCTTCACAAAGATATCCTCCTTGACTGCATCAGTACCGGTTATATTAATAAAGTTCTGGGAGACTGTCAAAAAGTCTGTACCAATGGAGGATATTACGCTTACCGGCTTCTTCATACGGCTCTGCGTTTCGCTTACTATAATTCCTATATTCCGGATATTAACTTTCAGGAGATCAGACATTATCCGGAGCCTGTGAGAAATGTAACGTTTTATTCCAACGAACAGCTTCGCAGATTTCTGGACGTAGCTTCACATTCCAGCAGTTATCTGGAGATTCAGCTGGCACTTTTCTGTGGCTTGAAAAAAGGAGAAATTCTTGGGCTTAGATATTCAGATTTCCATAAAAAAGAATGTACAGTAAAAATACAGCGTATATATACCATACAGCGTAATACAGAAGATGGCTATCAGTTCAAAAAGCTTTCCGGAACCAGACAAAACCGTACCTTAAAAATCCCTTCTTTTATTTTCCAGGAACTTGCCATACGCAGAAAAAAGAACCTTTCTATCCTGGAAAAATATCCATCCGAAACCAAATATAAATCCAGCATCTGTCTTGGCCCGGCTGCAAAGACAAAATCCGACAACACACTTGGGGTTTCTTTAAAACAGATCGCAATAGAAGCCGGCCTCCCTGTAGTCTGTATGGGTGACCTCCGCTATATGTTTGCCCGTTTTCTTATGGAACAGGGATTCTCCCTGGAGACAATTTCTGCCATTCTCGGTCATACAAAACTAAATACGACTTTGGCATTTTGTAGTATATTCCCATGTGAGGAACCCGAAATAGGCATAGTCATCGGAAACACCTTGGATCCTGTTTTTGAATCCGGAACAGAGCGGTGAGAAGGAGAAATCTATTTATGCAAAAGAAAAAATATCCATTGTTTCCAGCCGTAAAAGAACCCTTTTTCTATGGAAATATTATTTCTGGACGATCACTGGGAGATGTGGTTTACCTGGCATCCAGGAAAAAATACTGTTTCCGTCTTCAACTGGTTTTTGAATCCGGTGATGTTAGGACGGTACAGAGAACCTCATCTGACAAGCAGACGGCCCGTATGGAAAGGGATCTTGCACTGATGCACATTGCCAGGGGAACTTTCATCCCTTTTTCTTATACAGTCAGGGAATTCTACGAATACTGGTTTTATCATCATATGATCGGAGAAAAACGAATTTCCTATAATACCTATACTTCTTATCGCAGCATCTTGAATAATCATATCCTTCCCGTGATCGGACACCAAAAACTTGATTGTCTGCAGAGAAAAGACCTGATCCGGGCATTACGGAAGATTCCTTCAAGAAATGTACAGCGTACCGCCATCGGAATGATATCAGGGTCTCTGCGCTATGCACAGGAACGGAGTTATTTTCCAGTAAACATATACAGCGGTCTCAATTATGAATTAAAGAAATCCGGTCTTTTTCAAAAAGAAACGAAAACAGAAGCAAACGTATATACAGTAGAACAGGATGCGCATCTTTTACATCTCTGCCGGAAACAGGAACCACAGATCTATCTTCCTATGCTTCTTGCCGTTACTGCCGGTCTCAGAGTATCGGAGGCGATCGGACTGAAATATGAAGATATTGATTTTCTTAATAAAAAACTTACCGTGACACGTCAGCTCGGAAGAAGTCTGTATCCGGAAAACTCTCATATAGAGCGGCCAGCATTGTCGCAGGAAATCCAGCTGAAAACAGCGAGGAGCCACCGGCAGGTAGAACTGGCAGACTTTGTCCTTGACGAGATTCTGCTGGAACGGCAGCGGTATGAAAAACGCAAAGCAGAAGATCCAGGCTTTCAGAATCTGGGATATATCTGCTGCCAGAAAGATGGACGCTGCTATAATCGCAGATTTTATACAGATGCTTATAATCGGATTCTGCAACAATGTGAATTTCCAAGACTTGAATGGAGAAAATTCCGTAATACCTATGCGACAATTCTGTCTGATTATCAGGTCCATATCAAAACAATTTCTCAGTGTCTGGGACATTACAGCCCGGATTTCACCAAGAAAGTTTACGTGTTTGTAAAAGAGCCGGACGTTTATGACATTTCTCACGCAATCGGGGAATATGTTTCTACGAACCGTCTTCTACCTGTTCCCCGTAGCTGGAAAGAAACAGATGTCTACCTGCTCCCAGGAGATTCCGTCTACAGGGAATATTTTTTGAATAATTTTTATTCCATTTAAAACATCACTGGTAATATAAATTTCATAGTGGAAAGTTCTCCCTGCGGTTCCGCAATCTGCTGACACAGGGTCAGCATCCGGCTGGGGTTTGTATAACCAAAGAGCTCCATGATCCTTTTAATATGCTTTTCTTCTTTTATAAGACTGGCAAGATACATATAGCGAAGATCTCCCATTGTGATACCAGGCAGGCCTGCAGCCTGCGTAATCTTTTTCAATCTGGTGTTTAATGCTGGAAGTGTCTTTGTCTTTCCGTATGGTCCAAGACAAAGAACATCTTTTTCAGCCAGGCCTGGATATTTTTTATGGATGCGCTCATTCTGAGATTTTCTGCATTTAATTTCATCAAAAAGGAAATCTGGCACAGGTAGGGTGCGGTAGTTACTTTCACCACGGAGCTTTCTGTTACTGTATTTTTCTTGTCCTGCTTTTGATTCATAATGCTCATTGGTACTATAATTTCTGATATGCATCCCAGTTACGGTAACAGTACCTGCTCTCAGATCAAAACTGTCATACTTAAGGTTCAGGATTTCCCCGGCTTTCAGTCCGCAGTAAAGTGCCAGGGCAAATTCAAGATAATGGGAAGCCGTATCATTTTTTGCAGCTGACAGGAAACAGGAAAGCTGTTCCGGCGTATAAAGGATCAATTCTTTCTCAATTGCAGAATAATTTTTCAAATCCAGGAAAAGCCACAGATTTCCAATTTTGTTTCCAAGCCCATTTGTTATGAGAATACGGAGAAAACGGTGTAAAGAAGCTGCCGTATTTTCGCTTTTTATGCTCACACGTTCCAAAAGTGCATTCAGGAATATCGCATATGTCTTTTCCACGGGCAGCCCCATAGCTGGAAGATTCGGCTCAATAACACTAAAAATCATCTAGCGGTAGTAAGCATCTGTACTGCTGCTGGTTGAAGTGGGAAGGTAATTGTTGTAGTACCAGTATTCCAGGTAATCTTCCAAAGTGATGCCTTCTTTCTTTTCGGTTGTTTCTTTCATGTCTTTTTTCTTTTCTGTCATCAGCCATTACAGGCCGTTTTTTGGTCAGTTATAAGCGGATTTAATTTCTGCTTTTAACTCTTACATTACTGATATGTATGATTTGCATTCTATTATCCCTCCATTTTTATCAATTTTTGACAAAATGAAAAAATTTTTTACTTAGAATATTCCGAAATGAAAAAAGACAAATTTTAGCACTTTGGAAAAAGCAAACGATTTCCCTTGAATTTATGAAATGACCTGTATTATAATAAGATAATTAACGGCATATGCTAAAATAAAAACATAAGTGACCATGTGCCATTTTTTGAGTCAAAACGGCCTGGAAAATGCATACTATTTTTCAAGTTTATTCAGAAAAAAGGATACGGTATGCCACCATCAGGAAAATCTCTGTTTTGGCAGAAAGTAACAATTGTTGAAAGGAAAAGAATGAGAAAATTAGCACTTAGTGATGAAATTTTAATGAAGGTTGACAAAGCTGCCCGTTATATCGGCGGTGAAGTCAACTCCGTAATGAAAGATAAAAATGCAGTAGATATCCGTTTCGCAATGTGCTTCCCGGATGTCTACGAGATCGGAATGTCAAACCTGGGCATGATGATCCTCTATAACATGTTCAACCAGCGCGAGGACGTATGGTGTGAGCGGCTCTTTTCCCCATGGCCGGATCTGGATAAGGTGATGAGGGAGGAGAAGATCCCGTTGTTTGCACTGGAATCCCAGGAGCCTATCCGGGATTTTGATTTTCTTGGAATTACGATCGGGTACGAGATGTGTTATACCAACATCCTCCAGGTACTGGATCTCAGTGGTATCCCGCTGAAAAGTGCAGACCGTGGTGAGGATTTTCCTATTGTGATCGGTGGCGGTGCCTGTGCGTATAATCCGGAGCCGCTGGCACCTTTTTTTGATATGTTTTATATCGGAGAAGGTGAAACGGTTTATGATGCACTTTTTGATGCGTACAAGGCAAATAAAAAGGCTGGTGGCAGCAGGAAGGATTTTCTTCTGGCAGCAGCTAAGATCCCTGGAATTTATGTTCCATCTCTTTATGAAGTTACCTATAAAGAAGACGGCACGATCGCATCCTTTGCACCGACGGCGGATGGTGTTCCTGAGAAGGTCCAGAAACAGCTGATCATTGATATGGAAAAGGAATATCGTGCTGTGGAGGCACCGGTCGTTCCTCACATTAAGGCAACACAGGATCGTGTAACTCTTGAGATCCAGAGAGGATGCATTCGAGGCTGTCGTTTCTGCCAGGCAGGTATGATCTATCGTCCGACCCGTGAACGTGATGTGGAAACTCTGAAAGAATCGGCGCGTATTATGCTGAAAAATACAGGTCATGAGGAGATTTCCCTCAGTTCTTTAAGTTCCAGTGACTATTCCCAGCTGAAAGAACTGGTGAATTTCCTGATCGAGGAATTCCACGGAAAAGCAATCAACATTTCCCTGCCATCTCTTCGAATTGATGCTTTTGCGCTGGATGTTATGAGTAAAGTGCAGGATGTAAAGAAAAGCAGCCTGACTTTTGCTCCGGAGGCCGGTTCTCAGCGACTTCGTGACGTTATCAACAAAGGTCTGACAGAGGAAGTGATCCTTCATGGTGCGGGCGAAGCATTCAAGGGTGGCTGGAATCAGGTGAAGCTTTACTTTATGCTCGGTCTTCCCACAGAAACAGAAGACGATATGAAGGGAATTGCTCATCTGGCACAGAAGATCGCAGAGACCTATTATGAGGTAGTTCCGAAAGAACAGCGTAAAGGTAAGGTACAGATCAACGTCAGCACATCTTTCTTTGTGCCGAAGCCGTTTACCCCATTTCAGTGGGCACCAATGTATACAGAGCAGGATTTTGTGGAAAAAGCCAAGGTGGTTAAAAATGAAGTCCGCGCCCAGCTGAATCAGAGAAGTATCCGTTATAACTGGCATGAACCGGATGTAACAGCTCTGGAAGGATTTCTCGCACGCGGGGACAGACGATGCGCGGATGTGATCCTGAAGGCTTATGAAAAAGGTGCCCTTTACGATGCCTGGACAGAAAATTTTGATTATGATATCTGGAAGGAAGCTATGGCTGAATGCGGAGTGGATATGACATTCTACACACTTCGTGAAAGAAGCCTGGATGAGATCCTTCCATGGGATTTCATTGATACCGGTGTCAGCCGCAGATTCCTGGAGCGTGAATGGCAGCGTGCAAAAGAGGGTGTTGTGACGGAAAACTGCCGTCAGAAATGTTCCGCATGTGGAGCTATGAAATTTAAAGGAGGTGTCTGCCTTGAAGGTAAGAATTAAATTCAGCAAAGAGGGTCCTATGAAGTTTGTGGGACATCTGGATACCATGCGTTATTTCCAGAAAGCGCTTCGTCGTGCAGAGCTCCCGGTAGCGTTTTCCGGTGGATACAGCCCGCATATGATCATGTCTTTTGCGGTTCCACTTGGAGTGGGGATGGAGAGTCTCGGAGATTATTTTGACCTGGAAATGGCAGAAGATATGCCTACTGCAGAGATCGCAGCCCGTCTGGAGGAACAGATGGCAGAGGGGATGCATATCGTTAGCGTCCGCAAGGTAGAGGATGGAAAAGCGGGTAAAGCGATGGCACTGGTGGCAGCAGCAGATTATCTTGTGGAGTTCCGTCCGGGCAAAGAGCCTTCTATTGACTGGAAAAGCCGTGTGAAAGAATTTCTGGCACAGCCGGAGATCAAAGTGACCAAGCAGACCAAGCGCAGCGAAAAGGAGATCGATCTTCGTCCGAATATCTATAAAATGGAAGTAAGAGAGAATGGGTTCTTTTATATGCTGGCATCTGCAAGCTCTAATTATACGAAGCCGGAGATGGTAACAAACACATTTTTCCACTGGATTGGAGAAGAACTTCCGGAATTTGCCTTCACAGTGAAACGTCTGGAAATGTATGCCGATAAAGGAGAAAATGCAAGCCCACGTTTTGTGACTCTGGAATCATTAGGTGAGGAAATTGAGTAAACTGATCATAACAAGAATGGAGATCCATAGTGTGCCCTGTACAGTAGCGGCCCTTTCGGAGGAGGAACGGATCGTTGAGATCCGACTGGAATCCGATCAGGAAAAATCTATTCTTGGAAATATATATACCGGACAGGTCGAAAATATCGCATCCAATATCCAGGCGGCTTTTGTGCAGATCGAGCCTGGAAAGAGATGCTACTATTCTCTTGCAGAGGCACAGAGAGCTGTTTTTTCCGCAGGAAGAAAAGGAAACGGACCATTGCGGCCTGGAGATGAGCTCCTGGTACAGGTGAGCAGGGATGCCATGAAGGGAAAACTTCCGGCACTGACATCCAATCTGAATTTTACGGGAAGATATCTTGTTCTCACTACAGGAGATAAAAAGTTTGGTCTGTCTTCCAAGCTGGCACTGGAAGATCGCCATCGCCTCAGCGGATGGCTGAAAGAGGAAGCAGAGCGTCCGGATAAGGAATTCGGTATCATTGTCCGGACCAATGCCGCAGACGCTTCCAAAGAAGAGATTCTGAAGGAACTGGAGTGGCTGAAGGGCCGCTACCATAAAGCCGTAGTTCAGGGACGGAACCGTACCTGTTTCAGTCTTGTACTGGAGACAGAACCATTTTATGTGGCTGCTGTAAGGGATGCTTATGGTCGTGACTTGGATGAGATCATTACCGATGTGCCGAAAATCAGAGAAATGATCCTGGGATATCTGGAAGAGATCAGCCCGGAGCTTAAAGAAAAGCTTCGTTTTTATCAGGACAAACTTCTTCCGCTTTATAAGCTGTATCGCGTGGAAACCGCACTGGATGCGATCCAGAAAGAAAAAGTATGGCTGAACAGCGGCGGATTTCTGGTGATCCAGCAGACGGAGGCCTTTGTATCCATTGATGTAAACAGTGGAAAATATACCGGAAAGAAGAAAATGGAAGAAACCTTCCGCAAGATCAATCTGGAAGCGGCTGCGGAGATCGGTCGGCAGTTACGGCTGCGTAATCTTTCAGGTATTATCCTGATCGATTTTATCAACATGGAAAATCCGGATCACAGAGATGAACTCTTTCATGTTTTACAGAAGCTTCTCAGAAAGGATCCGATAAAGAGCAGGGCCATTGATATCACACCATTGCATATCCTGGAAATGACCAGAAAGAAAGTAAGACGTCCGGTGATCGAGGACATTCGGGAGCTTACAAAAAAATAATAAAAATATCAAAAAAACTATTGACATAACAGTATGTCACTGTTATGATAATCGAGTATGCCGCACAAAGAGGTTAAAGAGCTTCAGTTTCAGAACAGAAGCCACCGAATTTGGCGAGTAAATAATTAGGAGGTGCCACAGATGTACGCAATTATTGCAACAGGTGGTAAACAGTACAAGGTTGCCGAGGGTGACGTAATTAAAGTTGAAAAGCTCGGTGTAGAAGCTGGTGAAACCGTAACATTTGACAACGTGATCGCAGTCAGCAATGACGGATTAAAGGTTGGCGAGGATGTAAAAGATGCCAGTGTTACCGCTTCTGTAGTTGAAAACGGTAAGAATCGCAAGGTCATCGTTTACAAATACAAACGCAAAACTGGATATCACAAGAAAAACGGACACAGACAGCAGTACACCAAAGTTAAGATCGAAAAGATTAACGGTTAATCTGGTGTCATCATGATTACAATTAAAGTCAGAAAGAAAAACGGATCTTACGAAGAATTTATTTCGAAGGGACATGCCGGTTATGCAGAAGCTGGACAGGATATTGTTTGTGCTGCGGTATCTGCACTGATCATTACCACGGTGAATTCTCTTGAAAAATTCACAGATGATAAATTTGATGTGCAGGAAAAGGATGGATTTGTTTCCATTCATTTCAGAAATGATCTTTCTGAACGGGGGATGCTCCTTATGGATTCCTTACTTCTCGGTCTGACGGAAATTGCTGGTAGTTATAACAATCGATATTTGACAGTAAAAGTCAAGGAGGTGTAACAACAATGATGAAGATGAACCTTCAGTTATTCGCACATAAAAAGGGAGTTGGTTCTACAAAGAACGGTCGTGATTCCGAGTCTAAGAGATTAGGTGCGAAAAGAGCAGACGGACAGTTTGTAAAAGCCGGAAACATTCTTTACAGACAGCGCGGAACCAAGATTCACCCAGGTGAAAACGTAGGCTGCGGTAAAGACTATACTTTATTTGCACTTACAGACGGAGTCGTAAGATTCACAAGAAAAGGTCGCGATAAGAAACAGGTTTCTATCGTTCCTGTAGACGCAGAGTAATGAAATAGGTAAAAGGCTTCAAATCGATCCGGTTTGGAGCCTTTTTTTGGAATAGAGGTGTAATATGTTTGCAGATAGAGCAAGGATCATTATCCGCTCCGGTAAAGGCGGCGACGGACATGTAAGCTTCCGACGTGAGCTGTATGTACCTAATGGCGGGCCGGATGGCGGCGATGGTGGCCGTGGCGGTGATGTGATTTTTGAGATCGACGAGGGCCAGAATACTCTCGGAGACTACAGACACAGAAGAAAATATAAAGCTGAGGATGGCCAGGAAGGCGGTAAAAAACGCTGCCATGGTGCAGACGGTAAGGATGTGGTCCTGAAGGTTCCGGAAGGTACGGTGATCATGGATGCGGAATCCGGCAAGGTCATCGCGGATATGTCCGGTGAGAATCGCAGACAGGTCGTATTAAAAGGCGGTCGTGGTGGAAAAGGCAATCAGCACTATGCAACAGCTACCATGCAGGTACCGAAATATGCCCAGCCTGGACAGCCGGCTCAGGAACTTGAGGTTCTCCTTGAGCTTAAAGTGATCGCAGATGTTGGTCTGGTAGGATTTCCGAATGTTGGTAAATCTACTTTCCTTTCCCGTGTGACAAATGCACAGCCGAAGATCGCCAACTATCATTTTACAACATTGAGCCCTAATCTTGGCGTTGTAGATACAGATAACGGCGGCTTTGTTATCGCTGATATCCCGGGACTGATCGAGGGTGCATCAGAAGGTGTGGGACTTGGACATGAATTCCTCCGTCATATTGAGCGTACACGAGTTATCATCCACATTGTAGATGCCGCTTCCGTAGAAGGTCGTGATCCAGTGGAGGATATCCACAAGATCAATAAAGAACTGGAGGCCTACAATCCGGAAATTGCAGCAAGACCGCAGGTGATCGCAGCCAACAAGATTGACTGTATTTTTGATGATGGCGAAGAAAGCCCTATTGATCAACTGAAAGCAGAATTTGAGCCACAGGGTATTTCGGTTTATCCAATCTCAGCCGTTACCGGGCAGGGTGTCAGAGAACTCCTTTTCCATGTGAAAGAGCTTCTGGATAAGAGCCCGATGAAACCGGTAGTGTTTGAACAGGAATTCTTCCCGGAAGATGTTCTTGTAAATGAAAATCTTCCGTTTACTGTGGAGCGCAGCGAGGAAGATCCGGAAGTATTCCTTGTGGAAGGTCCTAAGATTGAAAAAATGCTTGGCTATACAAATCTGGATTCTGAGAAGGGATTTGCCTTCTTCCAGAAATTCCTGAAAGAGGGCGGTATCCTGGAGGAACTGGAAAAAGCCGGTATCCAGGAAGGCGATACGGTTCGTATGTATGGCTTTGATTTTGATTATTATAAATAAGAGGTATGACAATGACAAGTAAGCAGAGAGCATATTTAAAAGGCCTTGCCATGACAATGGATCCGATCCTTCAGCTTGGCAAGGGTGGTCTTACTCCTGAAAATACCGCTGCTGTTGAGGAAGCTCTTGCAGCAAGAGAGCTGATCAAGATCAGCGTTCTTCAGAACTGTCTGGAGGATCCACGTGAAATGGCACAGGTTCTTGCAGAGAGAACAAGATCTCAGGTAGTACAGGTGATCGGTAAAAAGATCGTTCTCTACAGAGAAGGTAAAAAGGACAAGAAAAAAATCATTCTTCCGTAATCTCGGGAGGTTATAAATGAGCAAAGCAACAAAAAAAATAGGAATCATGGGTGGTACTTTTGATCCCATTCATATGGGGCATTTGATCCTGGGAGAAAAAGCCTATGAACAGCTTGAGCTTGATAAAGTTTTGTTCATGCCCTGCGGAAATCCACCTCATAAACGGAACCGTAAGGGCAGAGCGACTGATGAACAGCGTGCGGAAATGGTCCGTCTTGCCATAGAGGATAATCCTCACTTTGAGCTGTCTCTGATCGAGATGCATGAGGAAGGCTATACGTATACTTACCGGACTCTGGAACAGCTGAATAAAGCGAATCCGGACACAGAGTATTATTTTATCATCGGTGCAGATTCGCTTTTTAATTTTGATACCTGGATGGAACCGGAACGCATTTGTCAGGAAGCAGTACTGGTAGTGGCAACCAGAGATCATACTCCATTGAAGGAACTTGATCAGCAGATGCAACTTCTGTCACAGAAGTATAACGGGAATTTTATTCGACTGGATACCATGAATATTGATGTTTCCAGTGAGCTGCTCCGTTCCTGGCATGAAAGCGGGCAGAGTCTCCGCTATTATGTTCCCAAGCCTGTGATTTCCTATATTGAGAAAAACGATATCTATAAAGGAAATGATTCAGATGGGAAAATATGATTTTATCAAGATAAAAAAGAAACTTTCCAAATATCTGGATGAGGCCAGATTTGAGCATACAATGGGGGTTATGTACACTTGTGCTGCGCTTGCCATGGTTTATGATTATGATCTGGAGGATGCACAGGCTGCAGGACTTCTTCATGACAGTGCAAAGTGTATTCCTAATAAAAAGAAACTGAAGCTGTGCAGCCAGCATGATATTCCGGTATCAGATTTTGAAAAGGATCATCCGTTTCTTCTTCATGCCAAACTGGGGGCTTATGTGGCCAGCAGTAAATATGATATTAAAGACGAAGAGATCCTGACAGCGATCACTTATCATACAACAGGAAGACCGGGAATGAGCCTTCTTGAGAAGATCGTATATATTTCAGACTATATTGAACCAATGCGTGACAAAGCTCCGAATCTTGCGAAGGTGCGAAAGATTGCTTTTGAAGATCTGGATGAGTGTATGTATGAGATTTTAAAGGATACACTGGAATATCTGGAGGAAAATCCCAAGGAAATCGACAGTACGACTAGGGATGCTTATGTTTATTATAAAGAACTCCATGACAGAAAAATGCAGGATGCAGCCAACAGACAGGAGGATTAAAATTCTATGAGTATCGAAAAAGAGATGGTCCGGATCGCCTGCAAGGCACTGGATGATAAAAAAGCAAAGGATATCAAGATTATTGATATCCATGAGGTTTCCGTGATCGCAGATTATTTTGTGATTGCAAGTGCTTCCAACCAGAATCAGGTACAGGCAATGGTTGACAATGCAGATGAAATGCTTGGCCGTGCCGGATATGAAGCAAAACAGATCGAGGGAACCAGAAACTCCAGCTGGGTCCTCATGGATTACGGTGATATGATCATCCATATCTTTGATGAGGAAAACAGACTTTTCTACGATCTTGAGAGGATTTGGAGAGACGGCAAGATTCTTGATGCGGAAGAATTTCTTGGTGAGAATGAGTAAAATTTGTTATATTAGTTTACTGTAAAAATATTATGTGAACTAAATAAGAAGAAATCAAAAAGCAGAAGTTTTCTGTTGAAAAAGAAAAGAGAGATATCTTTGTGGGGCTGTACAGCTACCTTAAAGATATCTCTCTTTTTAAATCACATTACATTGGGTGGGATCTGTTGTTTATATTTTCATGAAAAGAAACGAAATACACCAAATACTTTGCCGAGGATCTGCAGATTACCGGTGATGATGATCGGTTCCATATTGTCGTTCTCCGGCTGAAGTCGATAATAACCATTTTCTTTGTAGAAAGTCTTAACTGTTGCAGAATCATCGATCAGAGCAACTACCATGTCGCCGTTTTCTGCTGTTGCCTGCTGCTTTACAAGAACCTGATCTCCATCAAAAATACCTGCATTGATCATACTGTCGCCTTTGACAGTCAGCATGAAACTTTGTTCATTGGGCATATATTCAGCCGGGATCGGAAAGTAAGCATCGATATTTTCCACTGCCAGGATCGGCTGTCCGGCAGCAACAGTGCCTACAAGAGGAACATTGACAACCTCGCGGCGGACCAGATTGAAATTATCATCAATGATCTCGATCGCACGGGGCTTGGTGGCATCTCTGCGGATATATCCGTTTTTTTCCAGAGCTTCCAGATGGGAGTGAACGGAAGATGTGGATTTCAGGTTTACTGCTTCACAGATTTCACGGACGGAGGGCGGAAAACCTCTGTTAAGGATCTCATTTTTCATATAATCCAGTATTTCCTGCTGCTTTTTACTGATTCTGCCATATGTCATGTGTACTTACCTCCCTGGGTTGATTTTATCTGCTGTCGACCATAATATGACAGCATCACGAAATTATATTTTGAATAGTATAACATACTTTTGAAAAAATGGCAAACGGATATTCGGAAAGTATGTTCGCACGTTTTAAAGCTTGTATTCATTTAAATAAAATGTTACAATAAAACGAACTTTAAGAGATGAACGATGTAAAGGAGGCATTCATTTGCCGGATAATAAAGTACATTCCGGAAAAACTCCGGGATTCTTAGCAAAGCTTCGTAAAATTTTTGGTCTGAACATTGGAACTGTAATGTTCGGAGCAATTTTTATCTATATGATCTTTAGTGTGATTCTTTATCTTACAGCTTCTCATATGGAATCTTATCAGGTTCCCTCCGGTCCGTTATCCATGAATGAGACATACACAGGGCTGGCGATCATGACAGAGAACGTAGTGCAGGCAGATGCGGGCGGTTACGTTACATATTACGCAAGGGAAGGTACCAAGATCAATGCCAACGGTGCTGTCTACAGCCTGAACAGTTCAAGATCTGCAGACAATGTAACCTCTCTGAGCAGAGAGGAACTGGCGGATATACGCAGTAATATGCAAAGCTTTTCCAAAGGATTTGATCCCAGCAAATTCAACAGTGCCTATAGTTTTAAATATCAGCTCAATGGAAGCATCCTTCAGTATGCTTCAGACAGTTCGGGAGCTTCTTCTGCAAGCACGACGTCTGAAGATGGAGAGGAAGCCACAGTTACAACTATAGTTTCCAGTGATCCAAATATCCGCCGTGCGCAGACAGACGGGATCATCCTGTATTCTACAGATGGCTACGAAACCAAAACCGTTGATAATGTCACAGCTGCTGATTTTGATCAGAATTCCTATCAGGAAACGGATCTGAAAACAGATGGACAGATAAAGGCCGGAGATGATATTTATACGATCATTACAGATGAACTCTGGAGTCTTTTGATCCCTTTAAGTGAGAAGCAGGCTGCTAATCTGAAGGAGCGTACATCGATCCGCGTCAAGTTCCTGAAAGATGATCTGACGCAGACAGGAGACTTTTCAATCATGGAGATCGATGGGGCTAAATACGGTAAGATTGATTTTAATAAGGGACTGATCCGATATGCGTCAGACCGGTTTCTGGAAATAGAACTTGTCACGAACAATGTGACAGGTTTAAAGATCCCGTTATCTTCTATCGTAACGAAGGAGTTTTATGCAATACCTTCCAAATATCTTACGACGGATGATGAAACACAGCAATCCGGATTTATGCTTTCCGGCAGAAATAAAAAAGGCGACAGTACGACAACCTTTGTCAGTGCCGGTATTTATGGCCGTGATGAGATCACAGACAAAGAAACACAGGAAACAAGCTATATTTATTACGTAGACAAGAATAAATTTAAAGAAGGCGATGCTCTTGTTGAGCCGGATAGTGGAGAGAAGTTTATCATCGGAGATACAGAAGTTCTGGAGGGAGTTTTCTGTGTCAATCAGGGATATGCGGTATTCCGCCGGATCGAGATCCTGGATGAAAATGAGGAATATGCGGTTGTATCAAAGGAAACCTATAATGGGCTTGTCCGATATGACCGTATTGTGAAAAATGCAGATAAAGTAAGTGAACAGGATATACTTTACTAATTAAAGGAGGATTTATATCATGGTAGCGGAAAATTTGGCACAGGTGCAGAAAAATATTAATGAATCCTGCAATAAAATTAACAGAGATCCGAATGAAGTCACACTGATCGCAGTAAGCAAAACCAAACCGGTGGAGATGCTGAAGGAGGCTTATGATGCCGGAGCACGTGTCTTTGGAGAGAACAAAGTGCAGGAGATCGTGGATAAATATGATCAGATGCCTTCAGATGTCAAATGGCATATGATCGGACATCTTCAGCGTAATAAAGTAAAATATATTGTGGATAAAGTTGCAATGATCCATTCTGTAGATTCGCTTCGCCTGGCCGAGACGATTGAAAAAGAAGCAGCGAAAAAAGCGGTTATTGTTCCGATCCTTATAGAAGTAAATGTAGCGCAGGAAGAAAGTAAATTTGGTCTGAAACCGGAAGAAGTTTTACCGCTTATAGAACAGATCGCAGATTTTTCACACATTCGGATAAAGGGGCTCATGACAATTGCTCCCTATGTTGATAATGCAGAGGAAAATCGCGAAATTTTCCGTGAACTTAAGAAATTAAGTGTTGACATTGCTGCTAAAAACATTAATAATGTTACTATGAGTGTTCTGAGTATGGGAATGACCGGAGATTACATGGTTGCCGTGCAGGAGGGCGCTACGATGGTGCGTGTAGGCACTGGTATTTTTGGTGCAAGAAATTACGCATTATAAGACTAATAAGATTGGAGATTTAAAATGGGCGTTTTAGACAAGTTTTTAGATGCCATCAAACTGAACGACGATTATGACGATGACGAATTGTTAGATGATAGCCTTCTTGAGGATGAGGACGATTATGATGACGATTTCCTCGATGAAGATGATGATATGGAAGAGAAACCAAAGAAGAAATTTTTTGAGAAATTTTCCAAGAAAAAAAATGACGAGGAAGAGGATTTTCTGGAGGATGAGCCGGAAGATGAAACGGTTAAGGCACCTGTTGCTAAGTCATCTGCAAAGACAGCTGCAGCCAAGGCCCCGGCAAGGCAGGAACGTATTTCCAGACCGGCACCTTCTTCCAAGATTACCCCAATGCGTACAAGCAAGCGTTCTTCCCAGGCTGCAAATATGGAAGTTTGTGTGATCAAGCCTACAACCATGGAGGAAGCAAGAGAAATTGCGGATACACTGGTCGATAATTCTACCGTGATCCTGAATCTTGAAGGAATCGATGTGGAGCTTGCACAGAGGATCATCGATTTTACTTCCGGTGCATGTTATTCACTTGGAGGAAGCCTTCAGCAGGTATCCAGCTATATTTTTGTACTTGGACCATATAATGTAGATATTACAGGTGATCTTCAGAATATCCTTGGCGGTTCTGTGCCGTCTGTTAGAGTGGGTTATTAACCTCATGGATAAAGAAGAACTTTTTGTTAAGAGAATCCGTGAACTGGCAAATCTGGCCTATCAGAGAGATATTACCACATTTACGGATTTTCTTAATTTAAATGAACGGAATATTTTAAACAGTCAGAATTTTCATAAGCTGGGTGTTACAGCGGAAGGTTTTGGCGGATATGAGAATGCAGAGCGTCAGATGGTAGCCTTTCACCCTGATGCTCTTGCTTTTACATGGGATTATCCCATTGATTGTATCCGGCTTGAGCCAAAAGCAGTGAAATTTTCAGAAGATCTGACACATCGGGATTATTTGGGAGCGATCCTGAATCTTGGCGTTGACAGGAGTGTTGTTGGGGATATTCTTATAGAAGATCATACTGCGAGTTTTTTCTGTCTGCGTCAGATGACAGATTTTTTTCTGGAGAATCTGTGTCGTGTAAGACATACCACAGTTGTGGCGTCGAAGATAGAAGATCCGGGTGATCTTCCGAGGCCGGAACTGAAACCAGTTAGTGGAACCTGTGCGTCCGTACGCCTGGATTCTCTGATCGCATTGGCTTTTGGGACTTCCAGAAGCAGTATTGTGCATTGTATTGAAGAAGGGCTTGTTTTTGTAAATGGAAAACTGATCACATCCAATGGTTATGAGCCCAAAGAGGGAGACATCATATCCGTTCGGAAAAAGGGACGTTTTATTTATGATGGAGTATCCCGTCAGACAAAAAAAGGACGTCTTGGGGTACGGATTCTGCTTTATATCTGAACAGCTAGGAGGAAAACGCAATGACAGCATCAAAATTACTTGTAAAACGAGAAGGTGATTTTCATTATCCCATCTGTTTTGAAGAAGATTTTTCTAATCTGGCACAGGTTATGAAGGAAGAAGGACTTGTTGACAGAAAAATCTGCATTGTAACAGATTCTAATGTGGGACCACTGTATGAAGAATCTGTAAAACAGGTTTTAAGTGAGGTAAGTTCCGATATTTCTGTGTTCACCTTTGAGGCAGGAGAAAAAAACAAAAACCTTAATACCGTTTCGGCATTGTATCAGGCCCTGATCCAAAATGGTCTTGACCGAAAAAGTCTGCTTGTTGCATTAGGCGGTGGTGTGGTAGGAGACCTTACCGGATTTGGCGCGGCAACTTATCTCAGGGGGATTGACTTCATTCAGGTACCGACAACACTGCTTGCACAGGTAGACAGCAGCGTTGGCGGAAAAACCGGCGTAGATTTTCAGCAGTACAAAAACATGGTAGGAGCTTTTCACCAGCCACGTCTTGTATATATGAATCTAAGCACTCTTTCTTCGCTTCCGGCAGAACAGTTTGCCTGCGGAATGGGTGAGATTTTAAAAACAGGATTGATCTGTGATGGAGATTTTTTCCGCTATGTATGCTGTGAGCAGAAAGGGATCAAAAAGCTGGATATGGAACAGATTGCCAGAATGGTACGCAGATGCTGTGAGATCAAAGCAGGCGTTGTGGAGCGTGATCCTAAGGAACAGGGAGAGCGTGCGCTTCTTAACCTGGGACATACTGTGGGGCATGCAGTAGAAAAACTTAAGAATTTCACCCTGCTCCACGGACAGTGTGTGGGAGTCGGACTGGTGGCAGCGGCATATCTTTCCATGAAACGAGGACTTCTGACCAAAGAGGAATATCAGGAAATCTGCCAGGGATGTTCGGATTACGATCTTCCGGTGCATGTAGATGGTCTTATCCCGGAAGAAGTTCTTTCCGCAACAAAGAAAGACAAAAAAATGGAACAGGGACATATCAGGTTTATCCTGATGGATGGTATCGGAAAAAGCTTTATCGACAAAACAGTTACCGATGAAGAAATGCTTTCCTGTATTCAGGAGATAACTCTATGATCAGTCGTGTTAACCATCATCAGAAAATGTCTTTTAGTAAGTGTATGTCGGGGGACATTTTTTTGCTGATCTTACTCGTGGCTGCGGATCAGGGAGCAAAATGGCTGTCATATCTGTATCTGAAAGGACAACCATCGGTTTCGCTGATTCCTGGCGTACTTGAACTTCATTATCTCTATCCGGAAAACAGGGGAATTGCGTTTGGAATGTTTCAGGGAAGTGTACTCTTTTTTGCCATTGTGAGTGTACTGTTTCTGGGAGTGATCCTCTATGCATGGATCCGTATTCCGAAAGAGCGGTTTTATCTGCCGTTGCTCACCATTGCTACAGTACTTGCAGCTGGTGCACTGGGAAATTTTATCGATCGTTTTTTCAGAGGGTATGTGATCGATTTTATCTATTTCTCCCTGATCGATTTTCCGGTATTTAATCTTGCGGATGTTTATGTGGTTGTAAGTGGAATTTTTCTGATCCTGTTTGTATGCACGAAATACAGAGATGATGATTTTGCGTTTCTGAATATCAAACAGTGATCCGGGCAGAGATATAATGCATTTATCTGTTCTTGTAGGAGATATAAATGGAAATATATGATTATACAGTAGAAAAAGAAGAATCAGGTATACGAATCGACCGCTATCTTGCTGAGAAAGACAGCGGTCTTTCCAGGTCTTTCCTTCAGAAACTTCTGAAAGAAGGACAGATTACCGTGGGAGAGAAGGCTGCCAAATCTAATTATAAGGTCCGTGAAAATGACAGGATCCATCTGGAGATCCCGGATTCCAGTGAGCCGGATATCGTTCCGGAGGATATTCCGTTGGATATTCTTTACGAGGATGAAGATGTACTGATCGTTAATAAGCCCAAAGGGATGGTTGTACATCCTGCAGCCGGGCATTATCAGGGAACACTGGTCAATGCTGTTATGGCACATTGTGGTGACAGCCTTTCCGGTATTAACGGAGTGATGCGGCCTGGAATTGTCCACAGAATTGATAAGGATACCACCGGGGCACTGTTGGTATGCAAAAATGATATTGCTCACCGGGATCTGGCAGAACAGCTGAAATGTCACAGTATCCGCAGACGCTACCGGGCAGTTGTGCAGGGAAATCTGAAAGAGGATGAGGGAACCATAGAGGGACCTATTGGACGACATCCGACAGATCGTAAAAAAATGGCCATCAATCATAAAAATGGTAAAGATGCAATAACACATTACAAAGTGCTGGAACGTTTTGGCGAGGCCACGTATGTGGAATGTCGTCTTGAAACAGGTCGTACCCACCAGATCCGTGTGCACATGGCCAGTATCGGACATCCGCTTCTTGGGGACACGGTGTATGGTTCATCCAGAAATCCCTATCATCTGGAGGGACAGGCACTTCATGCAATGATCCTTGGATTTGTTCATCCACGTACCGGGGAATATATGGAATTTACAGCCCCACTTCCGGAATATTTTGTTAAATTGCTGACAAAATTGCGAAAATAGCTGGAAAACTTGTGGAATATAGTGTATAATAACTATATTAAAGAGGAAGCGGAGTTAATATTTGCAAATTCGCTGAATCTGAGCAGAAAGGATGTGGCTGTTATGAGTAACAATACAACAAGTTCTATTATTACTATCGGTCGTAAATATGGCAGCGCCGGAAGACAGATCGGCCAGGAAGTTGCTAAATATTTTGGAATCAAATGCTATGATAAAGAGCTGCTGGAGCACGCAGCCAATGACAGTGGGATCTGCAAGGAGCTGTTTGAGCATCATGATGAGAAGCCAACAAACAGTTTTCTTTATTCTCTTGTAATGGATACTTATTCATTTGGGTATTCCTCAGCCGGATTTACAGACATGCCTATGAACCATAAGATTTTTCTTGCACAGTTTGAGGCAATCAAGAAGCTGGCTTCAGAAGGTCCCTGTGTAATGGTCGGCAGATGTGCGGATTATGCACTTGCAGATAATCCGGATTGTTTCAGTGTATTTGTTCATGCAAACCTTGACTGGCGTATCAACCGTATTGCTCAGAAATACAATAAAAATGCCAAAGAGGCCAAGGACATGATCAACAAAACAGACAAAAGCCGTTCCAGCTACTATAATTATTATACCAACAAGAAATGGGGATCTGCGGACAGCTATAATCTTTGTCTGGATAGCAGCAAGCTTGGCATTGATGGAACTGCGAAGGCAATTATCGAAGCCATTCACATTTATGACAGCCTGAAAAAATAAACATCAGATTTTTAGGCACCCTGCCATTTTATGGCGGGGTGTTTTCTGTATCAGCGCGATACCCTGAAGTCGGAATTTATCTTTGCAGGTTATTATTGGAAAATAATGTTTATGTTTTTTTTAGACACAAACCAGAGATGCTATGTTATAATCACTTGGTGGAGGAAATTACTATGAAAATTCGTTGGAACCATCGCTATGTGCAGTTAGGTGTGACTGCATTTCTGGTTATTGCTGCCAGTATTTTATTTTATTACGGGATTTTCCATATGAAATCTCTGATCACCGGAATTAAAACATTTTTCGGTATTATGGCGCCGATCATTTACGGAGCTGCCATAGCATATCTGCTAACCCCCATTGTTAATTTTTTGGAGCGGAAGATCATTTTTCCGATTTTTGAAAAAAGGAATAAAACACTTCAGAAAAAGGGGAGGAAAGTAGTACGCTGGATCTGTGTGATCCTTTCTGTATTTCTTATGTTTCTGGTCATTTATGCCCTTGTCATGATGATCCTTCCTCAATTGATTCGAAGCATCATGAATATTATCTACAGTTTTCCTCATTATGTAAGTGTAGTGGAAAACTGGTTAAATTCCGTCGTGGAAAAGGGATGGAAATTGAATCCGGATATGATCAGCCAGATCAATCAGTATTCCAGCAGATTACAGGAGTATCTGACAAATACGATCCTTCCCCAGATGCAGTTTATGATGAAAAATATATCCGCAAGCTTTCTGGATCTTCTTGTTTTTCTGAAGAATTTCCTTATTGGAGCGATCGTATCTCTTTATATACTGGCGGATAAAGAGGGATTTGTTGCCAAGGCAAAAATGGCTGTTTATGCAGTTCTTCCAACCAAATGGGCAACCTTTCTTGTTCATTCCATGCGTTTTACGCATAAAACCTTTGGTGGATTTATCAGCGGAAAGATCCTGGATTCCGCAATTATCGGTGTATTATGTTATGTTGGAACATCGATCATCGGAACCCCATATGCGATTCTGGTCAGTGTGATCGTTGGAGTTACAAATGTTATTCCGTTTTTCGGGCCATATTTGGGAGCAGTTCCGTGTTTTCTTCTTATTTTGCTGGTAGATCCCATTCAGAGCTTGTATTTCCTGATCTTTATTCTGATCCTTCAGCAGTTTGACGGAAATATCCTTGGACCAAAGATCCTGGGTGAGTCGACCGGACTGTCCAGCTTTATGGTTATTGTTGCAATCATGGTCGGTGGTGGTTTATTTGGAGTTCCGGGAATGATCGTTGGAGTTCCGGTATTTGCTGTGCTGAATGCTGCCGTATGGAAGCTGATCGGACGTAGTCTTGATGAAAAAGATATGTCTGCAGATGCTGAGTTTTATAGAGATATTGATTGTGTAGACCCCGTTTCCGGAAAGGTCCTGCCAATGCCGGTGAAAAAATCCGTATCAAAAGCACAGGAAGTTACAGTAAAAGCGGAAAAAAACAGAATCTGGTCCGGGGCTTGGGATGAAATTAAACGAATGTTTACATTTTTAGTTAAATTTATTCAGGCGAAATATATAGGCTTTCGATTGAAGCAGAAAAACAGACGGAGACGGAGGAAGAACAGGTTATGAAATTTGTAATTCAGCGTGTAAATCATGCAGAAGTCAAAGTAGACGGAGAAATTGTCGGAAAAATCGGAAAAGGGTTTCTTGTTCTGATCGGCGTTGGCCGTGAGGACACCAAAGAGGATGCAGACTGGTATCTGAAAAAGCTTCTGGGACTTCGTATTTTTGAGGATGAAAATGGAAAGACCAATTTGTCTCTGTCAGATGTAAACGGGGAATTGCTTTTGGTTTCACAGTTTACCTTATATGCAAACTGCCGTAAGGGAAACCGTCCAAGCTTTATAGAAGCCGGTGCACCGGATGAAGCAAATAAATTATATGAATATATTATTTCGGAAGCCGGTAAACAGGTTCCGGTTGTGGAACACGGAATTTTTGGTGCAGATATGAAAGTATCTTTGGAAAATGACGGGCCGTTTACCGTTATTTTTGATGAAAACCTCAGAGGGTAACGACAAATAATAATAAAAAGTGCTTCCATAAGGAGGCACTTTATTTACTTGAAAATTTATCAAAAACAGGCAATTTTGCAGGAAGTAGCTGTTTATGCTACCCATCTATTTGAAAAACTCGGGTTTGTCGTATAGATATAGATGAGTGTAAAACCACTTCTTTTAACAGGTGTTTCAGGTATTTCCTGCAAATTTATATATTAAGGAGTTTTTATGGATAACAAAATTACTTACCACGAACAAAATGACATTGACAATACTTTAAAACTCCGTGAGGTTTTAAAAACGCTTCCGCCATTTTGCAGGGATTATTTCCGGGCTATTGATGCAACGACTACAACCAAGACCAGAATTTCCTATGCATATGACATTCGTATATTTTTCCAGTTTTTACTGGAGCAAAATCCAATGTTCAAAGACAAAACCATGTCGGATTTCACAGTTGATGTTCTGGATCAGGTCAAGGCTGTTGATCTTGAGGAATATGAAGAATTTCTCAAAGTTTATAAATCCGCGGACTCTTCCAAAACGGAAACAAATGGTGAACGTGGCGTCAAACGTAAAATTTCTGCTTTAAGAAGTTTTTATGCTTACTATTATAAACATGAAATGATCACCACCAACCCGTCTGTTCTGATCGATGTGCCCAAGATCCATGATAAGAATATTATTCGTCTGGATACAGATGAGGTTGCCATGCTGCTGGATTATATTGAGCATTGCGGAGATACGCTGACCGGGCAGAAACGGATGTACCATGAAAAAACGAAGGACAGAGATCTTGCTATTGTTACTCTCCTTCTTGGTACCGGGATCCGAGTATCGGAATGTGTCGGACTGGATGTTGAGGATGTAGACTTCAAAAACAATGGAATCAAAGTTACCCGAAAAGGCGGAAATGAAATGGTTGTATACTTTGGTCCTGAAGTAGAAAAAGCATTGAAGAAATATCTGGAAGTCAGGGAGAATATTACGCCTCTGGCAGGCCATGAGCACGCTCTCTTCTATTCTACCCAACGCCGCCGGATCGGTGTTCAGGCTATCGAGAATCTGGTTAAAAAATATGCCAGGGAGATCACAACTACAAAAAAGATCACCCCGCATAAGCTTCGCAGCACCTATGGTACTGCCCTGTACCAGGAAACCGGTGATATTTACCTTGTAGCGGATGTTTTGGGTCATAAGGATGTCAATACTACTAAGAAGCATTATGCGGCTCTGGATGATGCCAGACGGCGTCAGGCGGCCAAGGCAGTACGTCTTCGCGAGGACTGATGAATAATGGGACTGAGGAGCAACTGATTCGTTTGGCATACAGTGCATATAAATATAGAGGTAGTTGGTTCACATAATATAAATTATGTAAATCAACTGCCTCTACATATTTAATCAGATCAAGAAAATCTCAAATTCCCTGTAGGGTTCAAAAAAACTTTAAGCAGTGGTTGTGGACATCTGTATTATATCTATGACCCAAAATCAAAATCCGTACTTAACTTATTTGTCAAAATCTGTCTCGAATACACCCTCCGGAGTACGCATGGTAAGAACACCCAGATTAAATTCACTGTCCATAATTGAGATATGATATTCAAAGATCACATCATCATCAAATTTGGAAAGCAGCACATAGCTTCCATTCTCTTTCCCATCGATCTGATCACAGATGTCGTCGTAAACGTCCTCTCCGGAAATCTTTCGCGGGTATCCGCTTGCTTTGATCTTCTCTTCGATCGCTTTATATAATTCTTCCATACTTTATCCCATATCCTTTCTGATATTAATTTGCTGATAAACCAGATATGTTTTTATCATACCAGATTTATCAGCAAAAATCAGCAAATATTTGGTTGTTTCTGATAAAGTTTCAGATAGGAGTACAGTTATATAATATAAAACTGTGTAGCCGAAGAATTTATTTTTTCTCGTAAAGGAATTCTTCCGGCAGAGTTACTTTGAAATCTTTTGCAAGAGCACGGAAGTCATTCGGTGTGATGGTCTGCAGTTTCTGAGGAGCCATGGATAAGATCTTAACCAGGATCTCTGCGGATTTTTCAACGGTATGAAGAAGTCCGAAGGTCAGATCAAAATCCTCGCCTGAGCAGAACATACCATGATGCGCCCAGATAACCACATCATATTTTTTCATCAGTTCAGCGGTTTTGACAGCGATATCTCTTCCGCCTGGAACCATCCATCCGATAACTCCCACACCATTCGGAAATACTACCGGACACTCTGTTGCAGATTCCCAGAGTTCACGGGTGAATACTTTGTCATCCAGAGGAAGAACAAAGGTAAGTGCAATGGTATTGGTAGTATGTGCATGATAAATAACACGATGTCTTCCGTTGGTAAGTTTTTTCTTTACTTCATGGTTCATCAGATGAGTTGGAAGCTCACTGGTCGGACGACCGCCTTCCACAAGACCCCAGCGGATACGGTAGTTGGTTCCTGTTTCGTCAAGCTCGATGATCGCAAGACATACTTCCGGGTCAACGATGATATTACGGAAGTATTTTCCACTTCCTGTTACCAGGAAAAACTCTCCGGCCAGTCCCGGAACCTCAACACCGATAGGGGTCCATTCTCCGGGGGCGTTCAGTCGTGGACGGATCATCTCTACTTCTTCTGCTTTCAGACGATAGCTTAAGTTTCCGCCGTTTCTCTCGTGCCATCCCTGCTGATATCCATCGTCTGCCATTTTGATAAAGCCCTGTACGAATTTAGATTCAAGAATTTTCATAATATATTCCCTCCGTGTTTAAATGTGGTTTGTTGTTGTGTTTGCGATTGCTTTAATATGCCTTCTTGTTGTTTGTGACTTCATTATATGCCCGATTGTGTGGATTTGTAAAGGGCTTTTTTGAAAAAATATAAATAAATCCACATATAAAATACGAAAAATCTTGTAAACATTCAATAAACCACATGAAAATAAACACAAAACAACAAAAAACACAATTGGTCAATAGTAATGACATGTACATTGAATGTGGTTTGTTGTTGCTTTGTGATGTGGGATTTATAGTATGGTAGATAAACTTGGAACGCCGAAGAATTGTAAGAAAAGAAAAAACAGGAACATTTCCGTATTCTGTACCTTTGATACTCACCCGAAAATATTCCTGCTGGTTTAAAGAAGATTTTTATTTAATTTTTGCTGAAGCATACTGAGATAAGAAGTCTGTACAGTGTCCGACATGTGATATCCCAATATGGCAAGCAGATCTTCCATTTTGGATAAAATTTCTTTCCGCTCACTTTCCTGCTCTGCGATCACCTCAAGCTCCAGAAAGTCTCCAAGCCCCTCTACATGATCCAGACAGGCGGTAAATCTGCCACATTTCATATACTTTCGCATTTTCATGACCGACGCTACCGGAGAAAAATCCAGATGGATGAGAATATTTTTAAGCACTTCTGCATCGGATACTTCTGTTTCCAGTTCCATTCGGGACATGGAGATTTTATCCAGTTTGGGCCCCTTAAAATTAATCTGAGTCTTAGAAATACCGGATCTGCAGTCTGTGCTTGTTCGGATACGCAGTGCTTCATCACGTTTTTTTACATCATGATAGACACTGTTAAAATAGGTATCTTCTTCCTGGATCTGTGCTGTCTCCTGAAATCCCTGCTCTGTCAGAAATTTCAGGGTTTCCTTAAGATTCTTTAATGGAAGCTTGATCTCAATTTCAAACTGGGCCATGTGATTACTTTAGAATTTCTGCTTTTTTGTTCAGAAGTGCTTCGCAGGCTGCACATGCTGGGCAGTCACAGTATTTTGCACCGGAAGCTTTGATCTCCTCAGCATGAGCCAGGATCTTTTTTGCGTCATCTGCGCCAAATACCTGTGCGCCCATGTCAGAACCTGCAAAAGAGATCAGTCCGTCGATGGGCATGATATCTGCTTCCAGCTCTTTTACGTAAGCAGTTGCCGCATCTGCTTCTTTCTCAGTTCCTGCCGCATCCAGATAATTCTGTGCCGCTTCTTTTACTTCTTTGCATGCAGATGATGCCTGAAGAAGATCCTGTGTTAATTCTTTAATTGTTTTTGCCATGATAATTTCTCCCTTCTGATCATAGCACTCCCAGAAATTACTGCATCAAGTTCAGCTGTGCAGAACATGAATGGTTGGAAGTGCTATAATAACAGATAAAATCTGCCTGTTATGTATTGATAACAATATCATACCACAACCCTGGATTATTTGCAGAAAATATTGAGACGTTTTTTATAAAGGCATGCAGGAACATCCGATTCCCAGTCCGTCCGGGCCAATATGGCAGGAAAGTCCAAGGGAAAGATCATCACACATCACATCCATTCCCGGAAAGCTTTCCCGGATCTGTGAGATCCAGTCTGCGGTAACTTCCGCAGTGCTGCTGGAGGCAGCCATAAGATATACTTTTCCGGCATCATATTCTTTTTTGAAAGTTGTTTCCAATTCTCTGTGCATAGCATCGATCATGGCTTTTCTTGATTTTTTCATGCCTCTGCATTTCTGGAAAACATCCAGTTTACCGGTTCCAAATTTCATAACCGGTTTGATATTGAGAAGATTTGCGGCCAGTGCTGTGGTGGTATTGATACGGCCTCCCTTTTTCAGATATTCCAGTGTGCTTAATCCGACATAGATCACGGTTTTTTCGCGGGATGCTTCCAGAATATCCTTGATCTGCGGTGCTGTATATCCATCTTCCACCAGGTCTATCGCATCCAGAATGGAACGGTGAAGGGGTGTGGAAACACGCCCGTTATCTACCACAAACACTTTGTTTTCGTATTTTGGTTCCTGAGACAAGGCGGCAGCAGTCATGCAGGAACCGCTTAAACTACTGCTCAACGGAATGTAGAGGATCTGATCATAAGATAAAAGCATTTCGTCCCACATTTCCATAACTTCCTGTGGGGAAGGCTGTGAAGTTGAAACATCTGCTCCTTCACGCAGCTTCTCATAAAATCCTGTTCTGGAAAAATCCAGGTCTTCATGAAACAGTTCTCCATTCAGATAAAAAGGCATGGGAAGGACATGAATATCCAGTCCCTCTGCTTCTTGTTTTAAAATGCCACTGTGGCTGTCAGCCATGATTCCAATTTTTTTCATTTTCCATTTATCTCCTGCGTAATTTATGAATGTGTTTCGCAACGCGGTTCTTTTTTGTAAAGAGCTACACTTTCCCGGAAGCGTTTTTTGTTCAGCTCCCGCATCTGGGAAACCTCGTTTTTCTTTACGAAACCATGACTTTCCATAAAGGTTCTTTGATCCAGCTGGTCCATATATATGGAATAATCCGTATCCTTCTCTGTTGAAATCTGTTTGAGAAGCCCGGTACCGATTCCGTTTCTGCGGTAATCTTTGCTTACATAAAGAAAGAGGATATTTCCGGGAGTCGGTTTCTCCGGGGAAACAGTCAATTGTTTTTTCATATCCTGAAGTTTGTTAAAATGCTCCAGATTCTTCCGGCCTTCCTTAGTAAACTTCAGGCGCAGGAAATGATAGCCTTTTTTCAAACGGAAAACCGGGGCAAAATGGCCATGAAGTTCTTTACCGGTAATGAGCACCCCAACTACCTGATCACGGTAGGTTGCCACGGTAACGCTATCTCTGTATATCATATAGGTGTAAAAGAAAAGTCTGGTCAGACGTTTTTCGGTATGTGTTTCCTCAAACTCCCAGCGGTCTTTATAATTTCTTCGGATAAATTCCCGGATCATTGAAAAATCTTCCTTTTCTGCTTTCCGGTAGGCAGGTGCTTTTTTTAATAACATAGTCCATATCTCCTGTATTTTTTCATAAATAACTATCCTATACTTTAAAAGATGATCTGCAACTTAACATCAACTGTTTCTCAACAATTGTTGAAGTTTATGAAAAAGTTTATATAAATAAAAAACAACGGAAGAACCTCATGAAAAATAAGGTGTCCGCTGTTTTTGGGTTTTATGGATATGTGTAAAATATTTGTTTTACAGTATAACAGTAAAACGACAGCCGCTTCCGGGAATATTTTCCACGGAAACAGTTCCCTTACACAGGTTCAGGATCTGTTTTACAAGGGCAAGTCCAAGACCGTTTCCCTCCTGTTTATGGGAACTGTCGCCCTGGTAAAATTTGTCAAAGATATGTTTCATGGAGTATTCACTGATCTGGGGGCCTTCGTTTTCTATGGAAAAACGGATCTTTTCTCCTTCCGGCATCATCCGGATATAGATCGTACCACCACAGGGACTGAATTTGATAGCATTGGAAAGCAGATTGTCCCATACATGACAGATGAGATTTTCGTTTCCAAGATACTCCACATCCATCATGTCCACATCAAATTCAATTTCTTTTTCTGACCATTTCGGTTCCATCATAACAATGGATTGTCGGATCTGCTCATCCAGACGGTACCAGTTCTGACGGGTCTGGATCGACTGGTGTTCGATTTTGGACAGTAGCAGGATATTTCCTGCCAGGTGGGAAAGCCTTCTGGTGTTAAAGAGGATTTTGCTGATGTA
Source organism: Ruminococcus sp. AM26-12LB (assembly GCF_003480785.1). Lineage (NCBI taxonomy): Bacteria > Bacillati > Bacillota > Clostridia > Eubacteriales > Oscillospiraceae > Ruminococcus > Ruminococcus sp. AM26-12LB. Next base: position 121,308 of record NZ_QUJX01000006.1, read on the forward strand.
CTGCTCCTGCTCTTCTGATATAGGTATGTCACCATCCTGCAGCAGAGTTGCATAACCCTCAATGGCACTGATGGGAGTTTTGAATTCGTGGGAAACATTGGAAACAAAGTCTGTCTGCAGAATCTCCGTTGCTTCCAGTTCCTGGACCATCAGGTTGAAATTAGAATAAATATCCCGGATTTCCTTCATTTGCTTTTCCGTTTCCAGTCGGACGGAAAAATCACCTTCAGCAACCTGTTGCATGGCTTTTTTCAGCTTTAGTACAGGACCGAAATACCGGATACTGAGGAAGTTGTTAAGGACACCCCCTGCGGTCACGCTGGCCAGGATGATCCATACGATGTTCGGAACGTCTGAAATATGCAGCACATCCATAACAAGCCAGGATATCAGAGATACACAGGCGAGCTCCGACATGATCATAAAGATAAAACGTAAACGAATGCTTAAATTTATGAAGGGTTTCTTTTTCATGCCTTTATCACCTTATATCCAACTCCACGGATCGTCATGATCTTAAAATCCGGATTATCGCGAAAGCGTTCCCGAAGCCTTCCAATGTGGACATCTACTGTGTGGGCATCGCTTGCGGAATCATATCCCCAGATATCATCCATAAGCTGTTGCCGGGTAAAGATTTTTCCCGGAAAAGAAACCATCTTATATAAGAGCATGAATTCTTTCTGAGGAAGTACCATACTTTCCGAGGAGGTGGAGACCGTCAGGGAATCGCACTCCAAAATGGTATCTCCGATTCGCTGTTTCCGCTCATTGATCATCTGTGCTCTGCGGAGAAGTGCACCTACCCGCAAAACCAGTTCATTGATATTGACCGGTTTCACCATATAATCATCGGTACCGGACAGAAATCCCATACGCATATCATCAAAAGCATCTTTGGCAGTGACCATAAGTACAGGAATGGAATCTCCGGCATCTCTGAGTGAGCGGACCAGTTCATAGCCATCCATGTTGGGCATCATTATGTCCGAAATAATCAGATCGTAATAATCTTTTTCCAGGGCATCCAGCGCTTCCTGCCCGTCAGAGACCCCTTTTACTGTATAACCGTTTTTTAAGAGGACATGCCGGAAAAGCTGGCGGAGTTCCAGGTCATCTTCCGCAATGAGAATTTTAAACATTTTTACATCCCTATTCCTTGATCTTTTCAATGTCCATGTTTTCAAGCAGGATACAGCTTAAAACAATGGATATGATAAATACAACAGCAACTACATTTTGCGCAAAAACGGACTGTATGATCGACGGGAAAATATCCCAGACCCCGCTCTCACTTGCTGTGGTGAATCCGATTCCGACAGCAAGTGAAAGAGATAGGCGGCAGCAGTCCGATGTGAAACAAACTACTATTATAAGAAAAATTACGGAATAATCATAACATAGATTCGTTGTGGAAACCAGACGGATTTTGATGAATAAATGTAATAATAGATGAATTAGGTCATATTATGAATATTTATACACGAAAAAAAGAAATACCCTCTTGCATTTTCGGAACTTTTACTGTAGAATTATTAACCAGGTAAACACAAATGTATGCCATACCCGAACACTGATTACAAAGATGTAACCAATCTTAACTGTATCAGTGTTTTTTAATATACAATGGGGAAACGAGGAAAAAGATTATGGAAAAAAAGCATGAAATGATGAGTCTGGAGGACTCCGAACAGCTGAAAGGCAGAATGAAATTCTTTGAAAAGGAACTGGTAGAGAATCATCACATCGATCCCAACCTTTATGTGGAATACGATGTAAAAAGAGGACTTCGTGATTCCGCAGGTAAAGGTGTTCTCACAGGTCTTACTGAGATTTCCGATGTTACCGGCTATAAGCTGGTCAATGGCAGACGTATTCCTGCAGACGGTGCATTGTATTACCGGGGAATCGATGTGCAGGATATCGTAAACGGACTGAAGGACAGACGTTTTGGTTTTGAGGAGACGATCTATCTTCTGATTTTCGGTAAGCTTCCCAGCAAGGAAGAGCTTTCCAGATTTCTTGAGCTTCTTTCTGACATGGAGGATCTGGGAGGACGTTTTGTCCGTGACGTTGTCATGAAGGGAACCAATGCCAATATTATGAATGCTATGGAGCGCTGCGTACTTGCTCTCTATACATATGATGATAACCCGGAAGATATTTCTGTGGAGAATGTACTCCGCCAGTCTCTGGAACTGATCGCTAAGCTTCCTGAAATCGCGGTTTACTCCTATCACGCATACCGTCATTTCCGTAAAGACGAGACACTTTTTATCCGCAATCCGCAGAAGGGGCTTTCACTTGCCGAGAATATCCTTCTGATGCTTCGTCCGGACGGCAATTATACAGAGCTTGAGGCTAAGGTCCTTGATATCGCACTTGTACTTCATGCAGAGCACGGCGGTGGTAATAACTCTACTTTTACCACACATGTAGTAACATCTTCCGGAACAGACAGCTACTCTTCTACCTCTGCATCCATCGGTTCACTGAAGGGACCGCGTCATGGTGGCGCCAACCTGAAGGTCCAGAACATGTTTACAGATCTGAAGGCCAATGTAAAGGACTGGGAAAGTGATGAGGAGATCACAGCATATCTGCAGAAAATACTGAATAAAGAAGCATTTGATCATGCAGGTCTGATCTATGGTATGGGACATGCAGTTTATACACTCTCCGATCCGCGAGAAGTGATCCTGAAACGTTTTGCACAGGCTCTTGCAGAGGAAAAAGGAATGATAGATGAATTTAAGCTCTATGATAAGGTTGAGGGTATTGCCGGAAAACTGGTCATGGAACACAGAAAGCTGTTCAAAAATGTTTGCGCAAATGTTGACTTCTACAGTGGCTTCGTTTACTCAATGCTTGGTATTCCGGAAGAACTTTTTACTCCGATCTTTGCCATCGCACGTATGCCTGGCTGGAGTGCACATCGTCTGGAAGAGCTGATCAGTGCCAATAAGATCATCCGTCCTGCTTATAAGTATGTGGGGCATCATGCAGATTTTGTACCTTTTGATGAGAGATAATAAACAGAATGATAAAAGCAGTGGGGATTTCTGACCTATTTAAGTTGGAAATCTCTGCTGTTTTTTTGTTCTCCTAAATTACAGAAAAACAGGATCATAACTATACATAATATATATTATGTAAAATAAATATCTGTTTTCACAAAAAAACAAGGCTCACCGCATAAGATATGATCGGATTGCCTTGTTTTTTATGGAATCTTACTTTATTATTCTTTTCCTATCGGAAGCTCTTCAGCCAGTTTACAAGAGAATCATGCCAGATGTTGTCGTATACGGTCTTTTTCATTTGGTCATCTACGGGTCCGTTTCCTGCCATTTTTGCAAGGATAGCAGCCTGAAGTTCGCCTACTGTCATTTCTTCTGGTGTTTTGTGCGGATTTGGCGCAGTGACCGTTTCCGTTTCCTGTGGATTGGAGGATTCTGCTTCAGGAGTTGACGGAACATCCGCTGGGTTTGCTGTATTGTCAGAAGCTTTATCTGTATTTTCAGCGTTTGAAACTTCTTTTTCCGGGGCAGCTTCTGTTACAGTGTTGTTTTCAGCCGCCTGCTCCTCTTCTGCCCCAGATGCAGCGTTTTCATTCTCTTTTGCTGCGGCAGTTTCCGGAACATTAGTCTGAACCGGCTTATATTCCGGCATATCTCCTGCAGGAAGCCAGATCTCACCGCTGTTTGCTGCAACACGGACACGGATCCGTCCGCCCTGTGCGGAAACCTTCTGACCTGTGAGGGCACCTACGTATTCCGGAGCACTTCCTGTTGGAAGGTTCATCTCTGAATCACTGTCATCATTATTCACAGTAACGATCACTCGTATGCCTTCCAGATCTCTTGCAAAGGCAAACTGACGGTTTGTAAGAGCCAGTTCTGCGTAGGAACCGTAGCTTAATGCAGGAGTTCCCTGGCGGACCTTTCCGAGGGCTGCGATCAGTGCAGTACATGGGTTCTTTGTTGCAGCATCCGCATAATCGTTAAGATCAAGTGCCGGACGTAAGCTGGCATCGGAAAATTTTTCTTTTTTTCCGTCAATACCGAATTCTGAGCCGTAATAAATGCTTGGAACGCCAGGTAAAGTATAAAGAAGTACATGTACAGGAGCAAAATGTGCTTTGTTCTGCAATTTGGTATGAATTCGCTCTACGTCATGGTTGTCCACGAAATTGTAGAGGTCCAGATCTCCCATATTCTGAAGATATTTTACTGTATGAGCAATTTCAAAATAGTTGTGGTCATTATGTCCGCTGTAAAGTGCCTTGTGAAGGGCATAGTTGGTTACACTGTGAAGAGTCTGTCCGTTTACCCAGCGGCTGTAATCTCCGTGAATGACCTCTCCCATAAGCCAGAAGTCTTTCTTAACCTCATCTGCGGTATGACGTAGAATACGCATGAAATCAAAATCCAGAACATCAGCGGCATCCAGGCGGATTCCATCAATATCAAATTCGGAAACCCAGAAACGGATCACATCACAGATATAGTTCTGTACTTCCGGATTGCGCTGGTTCAGCTTTACAAGAAGATTGTATCCACCCCAGTTTTCATAGGAAAAACCGTCATTATATTCGGTATTTCCGCCGAAATTTACATTGCAGTACCAGTTAACGTAAGGGGAATGCTCACGGTTTTTCTGGATATCCTTAAAAGCGAAGAAATCACGGCCTGTATGGTTAAATACACCATCAAAGATCACGCGGATGCCTTTTTCATGGCAGGCTTTTACAAAATTGGTGAGATCTTTATTAGTTCCAAGACGGGAATCCAGTTTTTTGTAATCGGTTGTCTCATAGCCATGTCCGACACTTTCAAAAAGCGGCCCTATATATAAGGCAGTACATCCGATCTCTTTGATGTGGTCAATCCACGGCAGCAGTGTGTTCAGTCGATGTACAGGAGTTCCGTAATCATTTTCTTTTGGAGCGCCTGTAAGTCCAAGTGGATAAATATGGTAGAAGATTGCTTCGTTGTACCAGCTCATAATATTACACCTCTGTTCTAAAAATTTGCAATTTCCTGATAATTAGAGAAATTACACAAATATCTTCTCTATAATACCAGATTCCTATAATATAATCCAGAATAAATCAGCCAGTTTTTCAGCGAAAAATCCGGCATATTGCTAATTGCCGGATCTTACCTGATGGACATATGTTTATTCGTCAAATTCTGCAGTAACTATAAAGCCGCGTGGCGTATGCTCAATGCTTTTGATGATCCCCTCTTTGGATCTGATGCGGTCTGCGTTTCTGTAGCAGCCAGACATGGCTACTGCAGGCTCAATGATATAGCTGTAGTTTGTGGCAGAGAGAAATTCGGAGATCTTTACTTTATCTCCCACCTGTATCAGCCCCTGTCTTTCCATTTTAAATTTTTCTTCTCGCATAAACATGCCTTCTTTCTGTATAAATACGCAATGTGAATATATCTGTAAATACAATTAATTACATGTTTAAGATCTTTAAGAACCGGATGGGATCCGTACCAGAAGCTTCTGTCCGTCTTTTTCTACTGCTGTAAGAACGGGAATATGTTTTTTTCGCAGAGCATGAACGATGGGATACAGGGAAAACATGGCATTATCTGCAAAAACTGCTTCCGGTTTGTAGCGGAGGATTTCTTTAATCCTGTCTTTTATAAAGCTTTTCCATTCTGTCTTTTCCATGGAGAGTTCTCCGTAGATTCCGTTCAGAGTCAGCTCCGGTAATTGGGGAACCGGCAGATGTACGATCCTGGCAGAAGAAAGATCCGGAAGCTTTTGAAGCAGCATGTCTGTTTCTTTATTTCCGCCAAGGCTTACGATCACAGCTTCTTCATGGAAGGCGGCAAGACTGCTCCTGCAGGCAAGAACAGAATCCTCAAGGGTTCCGCAGGTCATGAGAAATCCTCCTTTATGACAAAAGGCTGCACTTTTAAGACCGGTTACCAAAGATAACTCTTCGCCTTCCAGGCCAAGCCAGGAAGAAGGAAAACTGCATTTGTAATTCATGGAATATTCTTTTTTCTGTGGCTGGATACAGTAACCGCCCCGGTTGGACGGAAAGATCACAAAAGCAATGTTGGTTTCCGAAAGGCGTTTTTGGCAGGGAATAAATTCCGGAAGTATAAGGATATTGGTATTTTCTGCCGGGGTATCGCCCGAAGCGAGGGAAGCAGCATGTTCTGTAAGAACTTCTTCCACCCGTCTGTCTGCACGTTCATTTCCAAGGTAACGCTCGAATTTATTTTCCAGGATCATGCCTGCCACACTGACTGCCTGGAAAAAGGCTTCGTCATTACTGCTTTTGGAATCCCATCCCGGATTAAAATTGCCGATCAGTGTGGCAAGTTCATTTTTTTCACCGGTATTATCATTGATATCCAGAGGCTGGACAAAGGATTCATCGAATTTTAGTGCCAGCTCCTCACCTAGGATTTCCGGTCCAAGCTTTTCCCAGAGAAGGCCGAAGGCCGCATATGGGACGCCATTATCGCGGATACGGCTGTCTTTCTGATGATGATCATACTGTCCTCTGCCAATATCAAAAACAAGACCTTCATAGTTTTCAGGAACCTGGTTTCCACGTGTGATGGTGATCTCGGGATTCAGATATAAAAGCAGAGCGGCAGAAAAAACATCGTCTGCGTGAAATTTCCCGCTGTGGGTGAATGCGGATGCATTTTTTTGTTTGATTTTTTCCAGTAAATGATTCATATGAAACGCTCCTGTGTGTTTATTCTGCTCTTCAGTATACCACAGAAATGAAGAATAAACAAAGTTTCCTACAGTTAAAAAGGGATCCGTCCTGAGGACAGATCCCTTTAAAAATTTACGTTCTTTTATGCTTTATGTACAAAATAGGACGTTCATATTCAATTTTATTATAATGCGCAGATAATTTTATCCTGATATGCTTCCGGAACTTCTTCTTTATCCAGAGACATACTGATAATAAAGGAAACTTTGAAGGTCTCACCGATGGCACTTAACTGATCCAGTGTTTCGGTTGCATCCTTTCCTTCAAGCTTGGCTGTTGTAAGGAAGCTGTCCAGATATACCTGCTCCAGATCATGATCCTGAGAGAGGATACCACAGATAAATCCTACAAACTCGTCCGCATTTTTAACCGGAAATCCGGAAACATCGATAAGGCGGACCTTGTTGTTCAGCTCATACATGTGCTTGGTGCTCTTGTCTAAGTAAACAATACTGCCGTTGGCGTCCTTAACAGCTCCGTTTACTTTGTCTAATAGTACTTTTGTTTTTCCTTTGCCTTTCTTTCCTACGATCAGTTCAACCATCCTGTTTTCCTCCTTAGACACATATAATAATTTTGAATAAAATTGCTATTGATATGTTTCAAATTATAGTGCATTGTGAATAAAATTGCAAGGGCTTTTTGAAAAAAACTGGTAATTTTAATCAAGCTTTACTGCTCTCTTTCATTTTCCATTTGTGCTTTTGCTTTCCTTCCGATCCGGGCAGTGCTGTTCATGATACTGGCCCGGGTAACCTTGTCGTTTCCGTACTTCAGACGGATGGAATCCAGTGCTGCATCCAGTTTCTGCTGGCGTTCCTTCTTGTGAGTATCCTCAAAAAAGGACAGTTGTTCAAAGGAATCATCCGTAAGACCGGTCAATGATACTCCCAAGAGCCGGAGTGGCTGTCTCATCCAGGACTCCTGAAAGAGGTTTTGGGCATTTCTGTAAATCTCTTCTGTGATATCGGTGGCATTTGGCAGTTTAGTCTGATGAGATTTGTTTCGAAAATCCAGGGTACGGAAGGTTACAGAAATGCAGGTGCATTTTTTCTTTTTGCGGCGCATGCGGGCGGCCAGAATATCGCATTGTTCCAGCAGGATCGGAAGTGCCTGCTCCAGTGAGACCAGATCATCGTTAAATGTAGTTTCCAGACTGAATCCTTTTGCTTCATCAGGTTTTGCTTTCACAGGGGAGTCATCCAATCCACAGGCATATTGATATAACTGCTGTCCTGCTTTTTCGCCGAGAAGTGCCTGTATCTTTGCTTTTTTTTCATGAGCCAGATCTCCGATGGTTCTGATCCCTGCGTCCTGCAGTTTTTTTTCAGAGGATCTGCCAAGAAAAAGAAGCTCTCTCACTGGAAGAGGCCACATTTTTACAGGGATTTCTTCCGGAAATAAAGTATGCACCTTATCTGGCTTTTCGAAATCAGAGGCCATTTTTGCAAGAAGTTTATTGGTGGAGATGCCGATATTTACGGTAAATCCGAGTTCTGCACGGATCTTATCCTTCAGCTCATGGGCAGTTGCCACCGGATCCGGGTAAATATAGGAGGTTCCGGTCATATCCAGAAAAACCTCATCAATGGAAAAGGATTCCATTACCGGTGCATAGGATCCACAGATTTTTTTGAAGGCTCTGGAACATTTATCGTATAATTCAAAGTCAGATGGAACGGCCACAAGATTCGGACATTTGCGAAAAGCCATAGCCATAGGCTCTCCTGTCTGGATTCCGTATTTTTTTGCAGGAATGGACTTGGCGACAACGATGCCGGTACGTTTACTGGGGTCTCCGCCAATACAGGAAGGGATGTCTCTCAGATCCGGAAGTCCCATCTTTACTCTTTTTGCTGCTTCCCAGGAAAGAAAAGCACTGTTTACATCAACATGAAAAATCAATCGTTCCATATAGGGTTCTTCTTTCAATTGTATAAAGTGTGTCTGTTATATCTATTTACAGATTTTTGCAGACAGCTGATCAAAAAGGTTCCGATATTCCTCTTCTACCTGTGAAAAAGGGTATTGCCGGTATTGGATCGGAACATGGACAACCGGTTTTGGAGTGTCCGGTGTTTCATTCAGAAGATATTTCAGGTCATACCAGAGCAGGTCATTGTCGATCTCCTTCAGCTTCTGCTCTTCTATGGCAGAAAGTCCGGATCCCAGATATTTCTGATAGATAATATTTAAAAGAGCTTCCTCCTGTTTCCGATACGCAGGAAGACTTTTCTTAAATGGTCTTGGAACATCGGACATATAACATTCGCTGGCATCGTGAAGAAGGGACGCCAGTATAAGACGGCCGGAATAGCCACGTGCTTCGGCTTCTTTGGCACAGAGGATGCAGTGCTGCCCTACAGAGAAAAAAGTCCTTACATGACCATTTCCGCGGCATAGAAGAGAAAGTGCGTGTGCAATGTCCTCAATGCAGATCAGCTCTTCGTCCGGATGTGTCGGATCAAAATGTTTTCCAGTGTATGTGGTAATGCAGTCGCCCATAAAATGTTACGCCTTTCTTTAAGCTTATGAATAAATATGATTATTTATTATAAACACCCAGAGAAAGTGTGTCTATATGATCGCGAAATAAATTTCGGGAACTGTTACAGAAAAACAAAAGAAATACATGGCTGTTTTACAAATATGAGTGATTCTGTGCTATAATACAAAAAAACGACAGGGAGATCATCAGCGATGAAACATATGGAAGAAATGAAGATTGCCGGATTAGCCATGGCATTATGTATCGTGATGCTGGGAATCTATATCGTCGTCCCAAAGGATGGAACGGTTTCTCATCTTACTGCTATTCCGGATAATAATGCGGCGGAGCCTGTTACAGATTCTACATCAGAGGGAACCGCTGATGCGGATTTTCCAATCTATACAGAGGACAGCTACAGCAGTGAGCCCGAGAGTTCTGACGATACTGGGGACGGAGATTCCTATACGGAAGAGCCGACTTATGATCCAGGTGATAATTCTTACGACGGCAATACGGATAGTGAAGCCAATGGAGCAGATACCTCGGATACTTCAGATACATCTTCAGATGGAACCGGTGAAGACGCAGGCAATTATGAAGATCCGGACAGTGGCTCCGGTGAAGTGGTCGATGACAATGATTACAGTGGTACTTCGGATACGGATCTTGATAGCAGTGAGACCGAAGATACCGGCAGTGATGGCACCAATGATACAGTAGAAATTAACTGAATGAATAAAAAAGCAGATCTGCGAAATAAAATTTCAAACAGATCTGCTTTTTTGTTTTTTGTATGGAATCCTGTCAGTTGATGTTCTGGAGCAAGGATGTCATTTCCTGATAAAGAACATCCTTTGAGGACGCACCCATGACGATGGAAATAAATGGCTTCCCATAAGCATTCTGGCTTAAAAGTGCCAGACAGTTACCGGCTTTATCGGTTGTTCCTGTTTTTCCTCCAAGGATAGTGACATCCTTAGGAGTTGCTGCCTCTCCGGTAAGATAATGATCTGTAGCGGGTAAGGTAGCACTTGCATCGGAACCATCGGAATGCTTATAGCTAACTGTATAAGATGCCATTTGTGTGATGTCTGTAAACTCCGGATAATTCAAGGCTTCTTTCAGCATCAGATAAATGTCATAAGGCGTTGTATAATGATTTTCGTCCTGAAGACCATGGGGATTGGTAAAGTGAGTTCCTGTACAGCCAAGTTCTGCAGCAAAGCTGTTCATCATCTCTACAAATTTATCTGTTGATCCACCTATATGTTCCGCAATGGCAGATGCTGCATCATTGGCAGAATAAACAAGAAGACAATGAAGAAGCTGATCCATGGTAACCTGATCTCCCGCCTGGAAACCAGCTACCTGAGAACCGGATTCCAGGGTAACATTCTCCTGTGAGATCGTTACTGTATCGTCCATGTTTCCATATTTCAGTGCAAGCATAGCTGTCATGATCTTTGTGATGCTGGCAGGATAAACCTTGTTGTAGGCACCTTTTGCATAGAGTACCTTTTTATCACTGAGATTCAGAAGCACACCGGACTGGCTGTCATCCAGACTGACAGAATCCAGAGCAACATCTTTTGTAACAACACAGAGATCATGGGCGAAACCTGCCGCGCGCTGCTCTTCTTTGGAAGTCAGAGTATTATCAAACTCGGAGAATGTATTGAAAGAATTTGCAGGAGTGGAAAAATCTCCGCCCTTCAGCATGTAAACACCAAAACCGCCAGCTGTGCATAGTACGATCAGCAGAAGAAGGAGAAAAATGGTGTTGCGAATCCTTTTGCGACGCATCCGTTTCATCCGGGTATTTTGAGCTTTACGTCTGGCAGAAACAGTTCCGTCAGACGGCGTGGAAGTTCTTTTTGTCCCCTTGGAAGCTGTATGTGCAGCCCGGGAAGCCTGACCTCTGGAAGGATTGCCAGAACGTACATGATTTTTTACAGGTTCTTTACGTGTCATAAGTATTCCTCTTTCCGAAAGTAGGTATCTGATTTCTGACCTTTTTTCTGTAATTCTTTATTATATGCACTGCTCTGCAGTCCTACATTGAGAACAAGTCCCATACCCATAAACAGACTGATCAGAGAAGTAAGACCATAGCTTACAAAAGGAAGCGGAGTACCTGTGTTTGGTGCAAGGCCGGTAGCAACACAGATGTTGATGAAGCTCTGTATGGAAACGATGCTTCCAACACCGCAGCATATGATCTTACCGGCAAGATCCTTGGCCCGCAGGCTCATACGGATACATTCAAAGGTGATCAGAAACAGCAGCAGTACGATCAGAGTACAGCCGATAAATCCGTACTGCTCTCCAGCCACCGCAAAAATAAAGTCGGTCTGATTCTCAGAAACAAAGTTTCCATCATTTACGGATGTAACACTGGTGTCATTACTGAAAGCACGTCCCACAAGCTCTCCGGAGGCGATGGCTGTTTTTGAGTTGTTCTGCTGTTCAATATCATCTGCGTATTCTTCGTTCTCTGGATACAGGAATGACATGATACGGTTTCTCTGGTAATCCTGTATCAGTTTCTGATCCGGCTGCACGATAATGGACAGAAAGATGATGGCCAGAGGAATCGCGATCAAGGCTACACCTCCGATGATCTTATAACTAAGTCCTGCGATGTAGATCAGAATACAGAACAGGACTGTTACGGTGATGGTGTTTTTCATATCCGGCTGTACATAGATCAGCATCAGTGGGATGACCAGAAGGACAGCTGATTGTATCAGAGTCTTTAAGGTATTCAGATCTTCCTCATGATCCATAAAAAATTTGGCAAAAAACAGGATAATGATGATCTTTGAAAGCTCGGTAGGCTGGAAACGGATAAAACCTAAATCCACCCATCTGGCAGCACCATTGGCGCTGGATCCGAAGAACCGGACAGCCAGAAGCATAACGATATTAAATCCATACATGATCCATTGAAAATTCAGCAGCCAGGAATAATCCATCAGTGAAAGGATCAGCATAAAGACCACACCGATGATCACACCCAGAAGCTGACGTGTGCGAAGGTAGTCGGCAGCTGTTCCTACAAGCTGAATTCCAATAAAGCTGATCGCCAGGAGAAAGATCACCAGTCGAAAATTGTAAAACCGCAGCTTATACTGTTTAATCATAAATTATGCATCTCTTTTCTTAAGTACGGGTATGACTGCATGCAGAACAGGTGGTTCCTGTGTGATCTGTATGGTCACCCCTGGTTCATCAATTACAACGTATTTTTTTACGGCATGTATCAGATCGTTCCGTAAAAGCTTCATCATCTGTGGAGAACAGTCTATGCGTTCCGATACAAGAAGAAGCTTCATCCTGTCGCGTGCATAGCCTGCAGAGTGGTTTTTCCCGGAGAAAAATCCCATAATCATTCCTCCCGTGATGAAAAATGTCAGACAGCAAAGCGTCTGTTATTTTCGAAAAATGCTGCCAAGACGGTGGAATACACCATTTTTTCGACGCACAGTAACATAAGGGACCTCTTCGCCCATAAGCCTCCGGCAGATATTGCGATACTCTTCTTCTGCCTGGGAATTTTTTCCGGATAAAGGTTCTCCCTGATTTGTGGAGATCACGATCTGTTCATCATCCAGGATCGCACCGATCAGATCTACAGCCAGGATTTCCAACACATCTTCTACGGACATCATATCACCTCTGGCGATCATTTCCGGTCGAAGCCGGTTGATGATCAGGCGGATATCACGGAGCCCTCCGGACTCCAGCAACCCGATGATACGGTCTGCATCCCGGATCGCGGAAACTTCCGGTGTGGTCACGACCAGTGCACGGTCCGCTCCGGCTACTGCATTTTTGAATCCCTGTTCAATTCCTGCCGGACAATCCAGAAGGACATAATCGAATTCTTCCCGGAGATCATCGGTAAGCTTGATCATCTGTTCCGGAGATACGGCAGTTTTGTCCTTGGTCTGGGCAGACGGAAGAAGATACAGTTCTGAATGCCGACGATCCCGGATCAGTGCCTGTTTCAGGCGGCAGCTCCCATTGATCACATCAACCAGATTATAAACAATACGGTTCTCCAGTCCCATGACAACATCCAGATTTCGGAGTCCGATATCGGTATCTACAACTGCAACCTTTTTTCCCATGGCAGCCAGTCCGGTCCCGATATTTGCCACGGTGGTGGTTTTTCCAACACCGCCTTTTCCAGATGTAATGACAATGACTTCACTCATGTTTTTTGATTCCTCCTATAAAATGTTCCACACTTCTGGTATCCTCATAAAGTTTGTTTAGTCATTCGATACATTACTGGTATCGCTTGCTGCATAGCCAGTGAGAATGGTGCTTTCATCTGCAAGTCCGAAAATGTATTTAAAGATATCATTAGCTGCAAGGCAGGCATTACCGGATGCATATCCGTTTGCGATTCGTACAGATATTGCGTACTTGGGATCAGAAACAGGCGCATATCCGATAAAAAGTGCATTGTTCGGATGATAATAGTCAATCTCGGCAGTACCGGTTTTTCCTGCTACTTCAACTCCAAGTCTGTTAAACTGATCATGAGTCTGCACTACACGATACATACCGTCATGGATGGCATCCCAGATATTGCTGGAAAGATCCAACTGTCCAGCTGTTTTGGAAGGATATTCCTTTATAAGTTTTCCTTTGGAATCCGTCACACGGTCCAGAAGGGAAAGCTTGTAGATCGTACCGGAAGTGGCGATCGTTGACGCATAGCGTGCAAGCTGGCTGGTCGTAAACGTATTGGTACCCTGTCCAATATAGGAAGGAACCGCGTTTTTGTCAGAAACCTGCGGAGAAGCCTCGGAAATTTCAATGCCGGTTTTCTGATCCAATCCCATGAGGGAAGCATATTTCTGAAGCATTCCAAGACTTCTGGCTTCAGAAAAATTACCTTCGGAATCTTTACCAAGTTCGAAACCGATCGTAGTGAAAAATACGTTACAGGACTGCTCAATGGCCTCACGGATATCAAGAGAACCGTGGCCCTGTTTATTCCAGCAGTTGATCGGAGGTGTTACAAGGTCAAAGCTTCCTGTACATTCAATATATGTGCCATCATCTATTACACCCTCGGACATGCCGGCAACAGTAGATAAGATCTTTAAGGTAGATCCTGGAGCCGTCTTCTGCTGTGTTGCCTTGTTGAAGAACGGGCTGGAAAGATCTGTGGAAAGCTTTGCATAATAATCGGTGTCCATATTGTTGGTCAGACGATTATTATCATATCCCGGATAGGAAACACATGCGAGAACATTTCCGGTTGTAGTATCTGTGATCACCGCAGATGCAGAGCACGGAGCCAACGCAAGCTGGGCCGGTGTGATCTCAAGATTTGCGATCTTGCGATACATGAAGGTGTAGGCATCAAGACCACCGGAGGCCATTGTCTGATACAGTTCGTCTTCTTTTGAAAGAACGCCCTGTTCATAGAGAACAAGACACAGATCTTCTCCACTGATGGTGTCTTCCTGAAGCATATATTTATACAGAAGCTTTGAAAAGCCTGTATCTGTCTTCAGGTAATCAATGATATAGGCGGTAAGAGCCTGATAGATCTCTTCAGAATCCAGATATTCTCCGGAGGTTGAGATCTGGGAAATATCGATCCAGTTCTGACTGGCAGCATAGTTCAGATAATCCTTCAGACTGATACTCTGGTCATTTTTCCAGGCTTTGTATGTTTCATCTGCGGTATCAATGGAATCACTTTTCAGTACCTTCAGGGTATTGGTAAGAAGATCATCACAGATATAGGTAAGATATTCCTGCATCTGCGTATCTTCATCCTTATAGGCTGGAGGATTGTCACCTGTCAGCCTGTTACTTATTGTATCAAAAACCTGTTGCTGTTTTTGCTGAAATTTGGCGTATAAATTTTTTTCTGTATCGGAAGCATCTGCATCGCTGAATTTATTGATATCGATCACACTGTTTGCGATCAGTGCATTGTATACATCATAGATTGGGATGGTGATCTTACTTGCATCTTTCTCTGCTTCATAATCAAAGCTTTTATTTGGTGTCAGTTTAGAGAGGACAATACCGGCAACACGCTGTTCCAGGATCTGGTAAATACTCTTCTGCCAGTCGGAATCAATGGTCAGATAAACATCGTTTCCGGCCACAGGATCAACAGTTTTGGAATTGTCAATATCAAGGACTTTACCAAGATTATCAACTGTGACCGTTTCTTCTCCATCTTTTCCCTGAAGTTCAAGCTCCATATACTGTTCGATCCCGGCTTTTCCAACAACCGCATCATTGGAATAATCAGGATTATCCTTACGAAGGGTTTCCAGTTCTTCAGAAGAGGCCTGGCCTGTGTAACCGAGGATCGGCGCCATACTCTCATCGTCCACATATTTTCTGGTGGAATCTTCTACAATGTCAATACCCTGGAGAGCGGCCTGATTTTCTTTTATGGCTGCCACAGATTTTTCACTGACATTTGTTGCAATGGTCACCGGCATATATTTCTTGAAACTGTTGGTGTTCAGCTGATAGCGCATGATAGCAATTTCGAGGATTTCCTGTTTGGTAAGCTCTTCCGGAAGAGAATGTGCGGCAAGTTCTTCCGGGGTGTAGGCATCTTTTCCGTAAAGAACGATAGAAAATCCGTTGCTTCCGGTAAGATGATCCATGATCTGGGCTGCGGTTGCGTTTTTCTGTTCATCACTGAGATCATCAATCTGTGCTTCTCCGTAAATATCCGCACGGAAACGGTTAAGAGTAAATCCTTCATCTACATCAAAAGCATAGTCGCCATGATCATTGACGGTAATATGAAAATTATCAGATAAGCTGTCCCCGTTTTTGGAAAGGATCTGTAATACCTGGTAGGCGATACCGTTCAGAGTCAGATTCTTTTCTCTGGTGCTGTTGTATGTACCGCTATCTTCGAATGTGACAGAATATGCAAGTACATTGGAGGCGACAACTGTGCCGTTACGGTCATAAATATTACCACGGGTGCTTTTGATCACGCGTGTTTTGGTGGTACGTGTCTGAAATTTACTGATGTAATCCTCTCCCTGTATGATCTGCAGACTGAAAAGCTGCCGGACCAGGACAGATGACAGAAAAATAAATACGATCACAAGAACTGTAGTACGTTTCAGACGGATTTTTTTGATGATTTTTTTTATTTTAATTCCCAAATAGACTCACTTTCTTTCCTTACAGTATCCATTAAGTGGTAGTTGATCCAGTAAAATACCCGGTATACGATGATGGTGAGAAAAACCGTATATACAATCTCGGGGATAATGATCCTGTATATGTAGGTCCAGAATCCAAGACGGCCTCTGAGCAGAAACTGGAGGCCATACACAGCCAGATTATAAAGAAGATCTGTTCCTGCTACAAGAAAAAGCGGAACTTTCAGATCATCATCATAAAAACTGCGGAATGCATAGCCGCTGATAAAACCTATATACATATAGATCAGTGCATAAAATCCAAACAATGATCCATAAAAGAGATCGACAAAAAGCCCGGAAAAAAATCCAGTCCACAGACCGACTTTTCTTCCACGCATAAGTCCCATGGATACACACAGGATCAAAAGCAGATTTGGAGTGATGGATCCAATGGAAATACGGTCCATTACTGTGCACTGAAGGAGAAAACAGACAATGATAGTGATAAATAATATAATCCTATTTTTCATTGGACGCATCCTCCGATTTGTCTATCGCGTCCTGTTTATTGGTGGTGATCACAAATACATCTTTCAGATGACCGAAATCAACCGGTGTAACGATCGTACCTGTTTTTGTCAGGTTATTGGGATCCTGCTGGATCTCACTGACATAACCAATAAACAGTCCTTCCACATATTTTTCACTGATGTTCGAGGTGACAATACGTTCTCCGACTGTTACCTTGTTATCCTGATCGTAAAGCTGCTCAAAGCTTAATTTGCCTTCATCGATCAGTTTCAGATCTCCAGTGACAACGCAGTTGTCGGAAGTACTGACTGCCATGGCACTGACATTGCTGCTGTCATCGATGATGGAACGGACAGTAGCCCAGGAAGGTCCCACTTCTGTAACGATACCCACAAGACCCTTTCCGGCGATCACGTTGTTATCAACCCGGATCCCGTTATTACTGCCTTTGTTGATCATAAAGGTATCATACCAGTTTCCGGGATCTTTGGAGATTATCCTTGCGGCAACCTTGGGATAGTCGGTATATTCCTGATCAAGATCGTAAAGTTCCTTCAGGCGTGTGAGCTCTGTCTGGTCCTGAATCAGGATGTTATTCTGTTCCGTAAGACTGTTGATCTGACTTTTCAGCTCTTCGTTTTCCTGAAGCACGTCCTGTTTATCACGAAGATTGTTTTTTACATTTCCAAATATATCGCTGACACCGGCGATCCCCTTTTCAAAGGGAACGATAAGAAAACCGGCTGCTTCCTGAAGTGGTGCGGAAGAGGTTCCGGAGGCTGCTGTAGCTACGATGCAGCTTCCACAGAAAAATGTCATGATTACCAGAAGATGTTTACTTTTTAAATTAAAATGAAAACGCACTTTTTTTCGGATGTTTTTCATTATATATGCCCCTTTACAGTTTTTTCTGCTTTACCGGCTGGGCCCATTTGCGCAGGTTTCTGTCGCGGATGATCTTTTCCAGGCCGTATGCTGCAGAAGTTTCATACAGATCAGAAAGATTAAAAGCAAATCCTGTATAGCTAGCCAGATAGTTATCTATATAAGGAAGCCGTGTACTGCCGCCGGTCAGATAAATGCCCTCTTTTGCGATATGATAAGCGATCTGTGGCGGGGTACGTTCCAGAAAAGATTTCATTTCTGCTGCGATCTGGTTCACACAGTTGGCGATCCCTTCATTGACAACGTAGGCAGAAATAACTTCTTCTCGTGGAAGTCCAGAAATACTGTCGATCCCGACTACTTTTCGGGCTTCTTTTTTCTGATCATTCAGTCTTCCCATAACTACTTTCAGACGTTTTGCAGTTCGTGTTCCAATCTGAAGATTATAATGTTTTCGGATCTCGCTGCAGATAGATTCGTTCATCTGTCTGCCTCCGATGGGGATCTTACGGCTGATGATGATCTTGCCGTCGGTTATGATGGAAAACTCTGTACTCTGTGCACCGATGTTTACGATCATGCTGCCCTGATTCTTTTCAGGGTCGATTCCCATGGCAATGGCATCTGCAATAGGGGACTCCACCATAAAAACACGGTTTTTCCGCAGCCAGTGACCATTGACCAGATGATAGTATGCCCTCTTTTCGATAGCAGTCATATCAAGTGGTACGGAGAAATACATGTCTGCTCCGAGACCGGATGTATGATCGATTTTTTTTATCATGCTGTAAAGGACGATCTCCTGCAATTCCAGATTTGCCAGCATACCGAAAGCCATAGGAGAATTTACGGAAATATCTGCAGGTGATTTTTCAAACATTTCATAAGCTTCGTTCCCTATGGCAAGGATCCGGCGTCCTCTGTAGGCTACCATGTTCTTTTCTATGTAACTTTTGTTTCTGAAAAATGAATAGACTTTTACAGAGCTGCTTCCAAGGTCTACTCCGTAATTATTTCTAAAAAGCATAAATCTGTCCCTTCACTTAAGTATATTCATCAAAAATCCCTTTTTCGCGGAAACTGACATACCTGTGATCACCGATGATGATATGATCCAGAAGATGGATGCCGAGGAGTTCACCACAATGATAGATCCGTTCCGTAACATCCAGATCAGCCTGGCTGGGGGAGGGATCGCCTCCTGGATGATTGTGGACCAGGATCAGGTTCACCGCCCGATACTTTACAGCTTCTACAAAGACTTCTCTTGGTGTGATCAGTGTGGCATTGACTGTACCGCGGCTTAAAAGCTGTTCCCCCGACAAATGGTTATGTCCGTCCAGCATCATGCAGTAAAGCAATTCCTGCTCTTCATGCCGGAGCCGCTCCATATAATATTTCGCAATGGTTACCGGATGGTGAAAAGACAATTCCGGTTTTGCAGCTGCGGTTGCCATACGCTTGGAAAGTTCCCCGATACATTTCAGCTGTATGGCTTTTACCTTACCGATCCCATGGATCTTCATCAGTTCCTGCATGGAAATATGAAACAGTCCAAGCAGGCCACTGTATCCGGTCTGTTTCGATAAATTTAGGATTTTATCTGCCAGAGTCAGGGAACTGGATCCCTGTACGCCACAGCGCAGGATCACGGCAAGAAGCTCTCGATCGCTTAAGGACTGTTCTCCTTCCCGCAGACATTTTTCATACGGACGCTGATAATCTGGCATTTCCATTATAGTATCTTTCATATGATTTCCCTTTTCGCTCTCGAAGAAGGGGATGCAAAATTGCAGAAGTTATTTTAGCATAAAAAAGCAGGGATGTACACTCTATCCCGGAAATTTCCACTTTTTTCACATTTTGTTTACAGGCAGGGCATAAACAGAAGCGACTGCTTCTGCCACCTTGATCCCGTCCATCGCTGCGGATGTAATGCCTCCGGCGTAACCGGCGCCCTCTCCGCAGGGGTAGATCCCTTCTATATTGGAAGTGAGCTTTTTCGGTTCCCGAACGATCCGTACAGGAGAAGAGGTACGGCTTTCTACTCCTTCCAGCAATGCATCCGGTCGGTCAAAACCGGAAAGCTTTTTTCCAAAAGCATGGATTCCTGCTTCAATGGAATCGCCGATCTCTTTCGGGAAAATACTGCGGACATCGGTAAGTGTATAAGCTCCTTTGATACAGGGAATCACATCTCCAAGCCTGGTACTTTTCTGATGGGTACAGTAATCTTTGAAAAGCTGTACCGGAATTTTTCCTTTTCCGGCTTCCCAGGCAGCGCGCTCCAGTTTTCGCTGCAGAGCGATTCCGCCGAGAACTCCCTCTTCAGGAAAATCAGAAGGGTTTACCGTAACGATGATAGCACTGTTGGCATTATGGCTGTCACGTGCCTGATAGCTCATACCATTCACTGCAAGCATACCTTCTTCAGAAGATGCATTTACAACATATCCGCCGGGACACATACAGAAAGAATAAACGCCACGTCCGTTTTCCAGTGTATGGGTAACCTTGTAGCTGGATGCACCCAGACGGTCGTTTTCCGGTTCCCCGTAAAGATCCTGGTTGATCATGGTCTGCGGATGTTCCACACGTACCCCCACTGCAAAAGATTTCGGCTCCATGTTAATATTGTGTTTTTCCAGCATGGCAAACGTATCTCTGGCGCTGTGGCCGGGAGCAAGAATGCAGATTTCTGTCGGTATTTCCTCTTTTGCATTGACAATGACTGCAGTAAGCTTCCGGTCACGGATCATCAGATCAGTTACTGTGGAACGAAAACGGAATTCCCCGCCCATTTCTTCAATCTGATGACGCATAAACTGAACGATACCTACAAGCTGATCTGTGCCAAGATGAGGCTTTTGCTGGTAAAGGATCTCAGAGGGAGCTCCTGCCTCCACAAATCGGGAAAGAACTTCCTTTCCTCTTCCAAAAGTATCTTTTACCAGAGTATTCAGCTTTCCATCGGAAAAAGTCCCTGCACCGCCCTCTCCGAACTGTACATTGGAATCCGGATCCAAGATGCCGTTTTTCCAGAAATTTTCCACGGTTTCCTGGCGTTTGTCTGCTTCTTCTCCCCGTTCCAGTACCAGTGGACAGTACCCGGCTTTGGCCAGGTACCAGGCACAGAATAATCCTGCAGGTCCGCTTCCGATCACTACAGGACGATGGGAAAGAGTTTCAGAGCCAGATGAGGGAAAATGATATTTTTTCTCAGAGGTTAACATAATATTTTTATCGTGAACTTTTTTGAGAACACGGGATTCGTTATCCAGTTTAATATCTACAGTGTAGACAAATTTTTTGTCCTCTTTGTGCCGGGCATCCAGAGATTGTTTTCGGATCTCATAGGTGAACGGCTGATTTCCAAGACGAAGCATTTTTGCTATTTTTCGGTGAAGCTGCTCTTCTGTATGAGTGATGGGAAGCTTCAGCTGTGTGATCCGGATCATTTTTCTTCCTCCTTTGCTGCCCAGATACCGGCGGCAGCTCCGCTTGACCACGCCCACTGCAGGTTATAACCTCCGCAGGTACCGTCAATGTCAAGGAGCTCTCCGGCAAAATAAAGACCTTTATGAAGTCTGGACTCCATGGTTTTGCTGTGAACTTCAGACGTATCCACTCCACCGGAACAAACCTGTGCCTGTTCAAAGGAAAGGCCGTTTTTTACCGGGAGACGAAAATCGGTGATCCCGCGGATAAGATCCTTCTGTGCACATAAAACACGGATCAGTTTTTCAGGAAAAAGTCCGATGAGAAGTTCTTTTTCTGTTTTGTAAGGGCAGGCTGCTTTTCTGTGCTCCAGGTATTCTTCCAGCTCTTTCCGGTTCAGTTCCGGAAAAAAATTTATGGAAAGCTCCACATTTTTGTTTTCATGGACGGCACGGATAGCATAGCGGGAAATCTGGAATACCGGGATCCCGGATACACCGTAATCGGTAAGCTGCAGTTCTCCCTGCTGGGAGACTGTCGGTGTGCCGTCTATATAAAGTGTTATCTTCCCTTCTGTCCGTACACCACTCCAGCCGGAAAAAGAATTTCCCTTACATTTCAGAGCTGTCAGTGCGGGAAGGGGTTCGATCAGATGATGTCCGAGACTTTTTGCAATTTCATATCCGCTTTCGCAGGAACCTGCAACGGAAGACGCACGGGAACCATTTGCAAGGATCACGGCATCACCACTGTAGGTCCATCCGTCCGTATGGATCTTCCACTGTCCATCTGCAAAAGACACGCCGGTAACGGTCTGATTGGTTTTCAGCTTTACCTTCAGGCTGCGTGCCTTCATGACAAGAACATCTACCACACTCTGTGCCTGGTTGCTTCGGGGATAGATCCATCCGCTGCGGTCTGTGGTACAGATTCCCAGTTCCTGAAAGAATTTCAGAGTTTTTTCCACAGGAAACTGTGCCAGGGCATCTTTGACAAATTCCGGATGGGATCCCCGGTAAGCGTTTTCATCCTGCTTCAGATTTGTCATATTACAGCGTCCATTTCCTGTAGCACAGATTTTTCTTCCGGGACGGTCATTCTGTTCCAGAACCGTAACCGCTGCTCCGTTTATGGCAGCCTGAATAGCCGCCATAAGGCCGGAAGCACCTGCTCCTACGACAAAGACCTGCTTTTTTAAGTCCTGTCCTTCGGATTTTTTCATAATTTCACAAGTTCCTTATCAACCATATACTGAAGAGATTTCAGGATTCCAAGTTTAGCATGCTCCCAGGTAAGACCACCCTGGAAATAAACAGCATAAGGTGGTTTCATAGGACCATCGGCAGAAAGCTCGATGGAAGAACCCTGGATGAAAGCACCTGCAGCCATGATGACCTGACTGTCATACCCTGGCATATCCCACGGTTCCGGTGTCACAAAACTGTCTACCGGTGCTGCAGCCTGGATACCCTGGCAGAATGCTACAAGACCTTCCGGTGTTCCAAGGGTGACTGCCTGGATGATATCCTGACGTGGTTCTGTGCTGTTCGGTACCACCGGGAAACCAAGTTTTTCGTAAATGTTTGCTGCAAAAACGGCGCCTTTTAAAGCTCCTTTGGTAACCATCGGTGCAAGGAAAAATCCCTGGTACAGAGAACGGTTTACACCAAGGGTTGCCCCCACTTCCATGCCCAGTCCCGGGCAGGTCATACGGTAGGAAGCGTTTTCCACACAGTCTTTTCTTCCGGCGATATATCCGCCGATAGGGGCAAGACCGCCGCCTGGATTTTTGATCAGGGAACCCACCATGATATCTGCACCTACATCACTTGGCTCTATGGTATCTACGAACTCACCGTAGCAGTTATCTACCATGCAGATCACATCCGGTTTGATCTTCTTTACAAAAGCGATCAGCTCACCGATCTGTTTTACAGAGAAGGAAGGACGAGTCTGATAGCCTTTGGAACGCTGAATGGTTACCAGTTTTGTTTTTTCATTGACTGCCTTTTTGATATTTTCATAATCAAAGGTACCATCCTCAAGAAGGTCTACCTGACGGTATTTTACACCATATTCTGTAAGAGAACCGTTGGACGGACGGATCCCGATGACTTCTTCCAGAGTATCATATGGTTTGCCTACAGGGGAAAGAAGCTCATCGCCCGGGCGTAAGTTTCCAAACAGTGCAATGGCAAGTGCGTGGGTTCCGCAGGTGATCTGCGGGCGGACCAGGCAGGCTTCTGTGTGGAATGTATCCGCATAGACCTGCTCCAGGGTCTCGCGTCCAAGGTCATTGTAGCCATAACCGGAGGAAGCTCCGAAACATGCCTCACTGACACGGTTTTTCTGCATGGCATGGATAACCTTCATCTGGTTATACTCTGCAGTTTTATCAAATTTTTCAAAACGTTCTTTCAGGGAATCTTCTACAGTTTTACCGAAATCGTAAACTGCGGAAGAGATTCCAAGCTGTGCATATAATTCTTTCATGATCATTTTTCCTTTTTTATTTTATTTGGCAGGAGGGATTCCCTTTTCCCTGCATACAGAAAGCATGTAGGAAAGGATCCTGCTGTCATCGTAATCAAAGTTATCTTTATCTACCCAGGTTACTTCGTCTTCTCTGCGGAACCAGGTAAGCTGACGTTTGGCAAAGTGTCTGGTGTCACGTTTCAGGACCCTTACAGCTTCCTCATAAGAATAGTTTCCGTCCATCCAGTCCAGGATTTCCTTATAGCCAAGCCCCTGCATGGAAACCATTCCCCTGTGGCAGCCCATCTCCCGAAGCTTTTTAACTTCTTCTGTCAGACCGTTTTTCAGCATTTCGTCCACTCTTGTGTCAATGCGTTCATAGAGAAGTGGGCGTGGTGCGTTCAGGACGAAATAAGCCAGTGCATAGGGACTGGTATGCTCCTTCTGTTCTTCATTATGTTCGGAGATCCTGGTACCGTTCTGTTTATAAAATTCCAGGGCACGTATCACCCGCTTGACATTGTTCTCATGGATATCTTCGGCTGACTTGGGATCGACCTTGGCAAGCATGTCATGGAGAAATGCAGGCCCCTTCTGCTCTGCCAGCTCTTCCAGCTCCCTGCGGTAATGTTCATCCTGGTCGGAGCTGGTAAAATCAATATCTCTGGTCACAGACTGAATATAAAATCCTGTGCCGCCTACCAGGATCGGAATCCGGCCTTTGTCATAAATTTTGTCCATGGCATCTTTTGCCATCTGCTGAAAAAGGACAATGTTAAAATCTTCTGTTGGCTCCAGTACATCCACCAGATGATGTGGGACGCCATCCATTTCTTCCGGCGTGATCTTGGCGGAACCGATATCCATATGGCGGTAAACCTGCATGGAATCCGCGGAAATGATCTCTCCGTTTACTGCTTTTGCAAGGGCAATGGAAAGTTTTGTTTTTCCCACGGCAGTAGGGCCGGTAAGGACGATAAGAGGTTTTTTCATATATTTCCTCCGTTTATAATAGGTATCTTAAACGATACGTTTGAATTTTTTTTCAATCTCTGTCTTACTCATGGCAATGATGGTTGGCCTTCCGTGAGGACAGTTATATGGATTTTCCAGTGTCAGAAGTTCATCGATCAGCTTGTCGGCTTCCTGGGAGGACATGGAATGATTGCCTTTTACAGCAGCTTTGCAGGCCATGGTCGCAAGTCTTGCGGTAAAAAGTTCAAAGGCATCTTTGGAACCGTCTGCGTTAAGATGGTCCAGCATTTCCAGAAACAGTTCTTCCTCTGTCATCCCCAGAAGACTGGATGGAACCGCACTGATGCTGTACTCTCTTCCGCCAAAAGGCTCGATCTCAAAACCAAAATCCCGGAAATACTTTTCGTTTGCTTTCAGAAGGTTTTCTTCCTCAAGGCTGAGTGAAACGATCAGCGGCGGGCTTACATACTGGGACTGGATGTTCTGAGACTGAAACAGCTTTACGAACCGCTCATAATATACTTTTTCATGGGCCGCATGCTGATCAATGATATAAAAATTATCCTCAAACTGTACCAGCCAGTAGGTATCAAACAGCTGTCCGATCAGTCTGTGGCGGCTTCTGGATTCAGGAGCAAGAAGCCGTTCTTCGAACAGTTCCAGCTGTTTTGGCGGTTCCTGTTCCAGGGATTTGATCGGCTCGCTGTTTATCTCAGGAGATGTCGATTCGGCAGGTTTTTCAGATATCACTTCTGGATCAGCTGTTTCTACAGCGGAAGTCTCTTTTTTTCCGTCCTTCAGTGTGCCGGAAAACATTTCCTCTTCTTCTTTTGTAAAGGGCTGAGATCTATATACGGGATTTTCCCGCAGAGAACCCATATGCCTGTATTTATCTGTAAAAGAATCTGAAGAACTGTGAGCTGTTTCAGCTGAGCCATAGGAGGCTGTACTATTTGTCAACTTATTATAAGGTATCGATGAAACCGGCGATGTACGTACTTCAGAAACTGTCGGTGCAATATGGGAAGCTATATTCGCCGTCCGGTTCTGGTGTCCGTACATCTCCTGCCGTCTTTTTACCTCGAAAGGTTCCGGAACATTTCCTGGCTTCATCTGCTCGTTGTGAGATGTCGGTTCGTCTTTTCCCACAGATACCTGCGGGATTAGTTCTCTGTGAGTCAGTACCTTACGAACAGTTTCATAGATAGCCGTATAAACTTCGGTTTCTCTGGCAAAACGCACTTCTCTTTTTGCCGGATGTACATTAACGTCCAGGTCATTACCATCCATTTCGATCCGAAGTGAGACAAATGGAAATTTATGCTGCATGACCAGTCCTTTATACCCATCCTCAATAGCCTTGGTAATGATCTTGTTTTTTACATACCGGCCATTGATATAATAATTCTCAAAAGTGCGGTTTCCTCTGGAAATCTCCGGTTTTCCCACAAAGCCTTCGATCTTCATAAAATCATTTTCATAGGAGACTTCCAGAAGTGCTTTGGCGATCTCCCGTCCGTAAACGCTGTAGATCACATCCTTTACGCTGTAATTTCCGGAACTGGAAAGTTTCACCTGACGATTCTGGATATATTTAAAGGAAATTTCCGGATGGGAAAGCGCCAGCTGTTCCATCAGCGTATTGATGTAACCGGCTTCTGTCATGTCGGATTTCAGAAATTTGCTTCTTGCAGGTGTGTTGTAAAAAAGGTTCCGGATCAGGAAGGTGGTTCCCTCCGGTGCGCCCATCTCCTCCAAAGACTGTTCTTTTCCACCTTCGATCACATAGCGGGTACCGCTGATGGCAGAAGGAGTTTTTGTGATCAGTTCTACCTGGGAAACTGCGGCAATACTGGAAAGAGCCTCGCCACGAAAGCCCAGGGAGGCAATATGTGTCAGGTCTTCCACTTTTTCAATCTTGCTTGTAGCATGACGTAGAAAAGCAAGGGGAACCTGTTCTGCTTCCATTCCGGAGCCGTTATCTGTGATACGGATCAGCTTTTTTCCACCATCTGTGATCTCTACTGTGATGGCGGTAGCTCCTGCGTCAATAGCATTTTCCACAAGTTCTTTTACAACAGAAGAAGGCCGCTCCACAACTTCACCTGCTGCAATCTTATCAATGGTATTCTGGTCTAAAACTGCAATTTTTCTCAAGGTATCACCACCGGTTCTTTATTTTGTTCTGCAGATTATAGAGAATATTCAGGGCCTCCATTGGAGTCAGGTTGCCAATCTCCAGGCCTTTGATCTCTTCGATGATATCATTATCCTGCACCGTGTCAAACAGTGACATCTGTGCCATATCTACCTGATCATAGGTGATTTTCTGCTTTTTCTTTGGAGCGGTCAGATCTTTTACAGCTGCGGTGATATCTGCATCACTGAGCTCCTCTACCAGTTCCTTGGCACGCTGGATCACGGAATCCGGAACTCCGGCAAGCTTGGCTACCTGGATACCATAGCTTTTATCTGCTCCGCCTTTTACGATCTTACGCAGGAATACGATATCGTCGCCTTTTTCCTTGACAGCGATACAGTAGTTGTTGACACCGGAAAGCTTGCCTTCCAGTTCGGTAAGCTCATGATAATGGGTCGCAAATAAGGTCTTGGCGCCGCAGAGTTTGGTGTTGCTGATGTGTTCGATCACTGCCCAGGCAATGGAAAGGCCGTCAAAGGTACTGGTTCCACGTCCGATCTCATCCAGGATCAGAAGACTTCGGGAAGTGGCATTACGAAGAATGTTGGCAACCTCTGTCATCTCCACCATAAAGGTACTCTGTCCGCTTGCAAGGTCATCGGATGCTCCCACACGGGTGAAGATCCGGTCAACCACACCGATATTCGCACTGTCCGCAGGAACAAAGCTTCCGATCTGTGCCATCAGTACGATCAGGGCTGTCTGGCGCATGTATGTGGATTTTCCGGCCATGTTCGGTCCTGTGATAATGGAGATACGTTTTTTGTGGTTGTCAAGATACGTATCATTTGGAATGAACATATCGTTTTCGATCATTTGTTCCACAACCGGGTGGCGTCCATTTCGGATATCAATGAGGCCGGTCTCATTGATCTTGGGCCGGACGAAATTATTCCTCTGGGCAACCAGTGCAAGAGAAGCGAAAACATCCAGTGCAGCCACTGCTTTTGCAGTGCGCTGGATACGGACAACTTCCGCTCCAACCTGATCACGGATACTGGAAAACAGTTCAAATTCCAGCGCATAAAGCTTATCCTCAGCTCCAAGGATCAGATCTTCCAGATCTTTCAGTTCCTGAGTGATATAACGCTCTGCATTGGTAAGGGTCTGTTTGCGGATATAATCCTCCGGCACAAGATCTTTGAAAGTATTGGTAACTTCCAGAGAATAACCAAATACACGATTGTACTTGATCTTCAGGCTTTTGATACCGGTACGTTCCCTCTCTCTTGCCTCCAGCTCAGAAAGCCATTTCTTTCCATCTGTCCGGGAACGGCGGAATTTATCTACATCTTCATTATATCCTTCCCGGATAATGCCACCGTCTTTCTGGGCAAGAGGCGGATCATCGGTGATAGAGTTCCGGATCAGCGAGGTAATGTCTGTCAGAGGATCCATATCTTCGTTGATCTTAGTAAGCAGTGGAGATTTGAATTCTGCCAGGACCTGTTTTATATAAGGAAGCATTTCCAGAGAAGAGGCAAAAGAAACCAGATCTCTTGGGTTGGCAGATTTGTAGCTGATACGGCTTATCAGACGTTCCAGATCGTAGATCGGATTTAAGTATTCCCGGATCTCATCACGATCCATAGGTTTTGCGTTCAGTTCTTCCAGGGCACCAAGTCTCTTTTCGATTTCCTCTGCATCGATCAGAGGCTGCTCCACATAAGAACGAAGGGTTCTTGCACCCATGGCAGTTTTGGTTTTATCCAGAACCCAGAGAAGAGAACCTCTTTTCTGCTTTTCGCGCATGGTTTCCACAAGCTCCAGGTTACGACGGCTGGAGCTGTCGATGAGCATATATTTTTCAGCAGAGTAAGGGCGGATGCTTGCCATATGGGAAAGTGCTGTTTTCTGTGTTTCCTTCAGATACAGGAACAGTGCACCGGAAGCAATGATCCCGCTATCATAATCTCCGATCCCGAGACCTTCCAGATTTCCGACGTGAAAATGCTCTTTCAGGGTTTTCTGGCACAGCTGGTCGTCAAAGTACCAGGGATCCAGAGCAAATACACAGATCCCAAGACGCCCCTTCAGATCCGCTACATCCACACCGCTTAAAAGAAAGGCGTCGTTGCAGATGATCTCGGCAGGTGTGAATTTATTGATCTCATCCAGAAGCTTCTGTGGTTTATCCAGTTCTGTGAGAAAACAGTCACCGGTTGTGATATCTGCAATTGCACAGCCAAAATGATCTCCAATGGAGACAATGGACATCAGATAATTGTTTTTTGACTCGTCCAGTGACATGGTATCCAGAGTAGTTCCCGGTGTGACAATGCGGACAACCTCTCGTTTAACAAGACCCTTGGCTTTTTTCGGATCTTCTACCTGTTCGCAGATGGCAACCTTATAGCCCTTTTCGATCAGCCGGTTGATATAAGTTTCCGCAGCATGAAAAGGAACGCCACACATGGGCGCTCTCTCTTCCAGTCCGCAGTCTTTTCCTGTAAGTGTGATCTCCAGTTCCTTGGATGCAGTCAGCGCATCATCAAAGAACATTTCATAAAAATCGCCCAGACGGTAAAAAAGGATACAGTCGCTGTATTCTTCTTTGGTCTTTACGTATTCTTTCATCATCGGTGATAATGTACTGGTATCAGCCGGAAACCCAGTGTTTATGCGGGTTGCGGATGCCTCATATTCTTTTTTGACCCACTTTTGACCCATTTTTTTTTCTTCTTCAGTGTTTCTTGCTTTTTCCAAATATTTAAACCTCTTCCTAAATTGTCATTTTATCAGTAAAATTAGCTTTCTTTTCCATACTTTTCTTCATAATTTCTTATCGTGGTTGCTTTAAGATTTCGAACCTTATAAAGTTCCATCCATTTCTCATACCATTTTGAAACGGACATACTCGAATCAAAGCCTGGAATACCTGGGAGAACTTCCGCCAAATACATGTTTCTTTGCTTTTTCACCTGCTGAAGATTTGTTCCATAGATAGAAAAAGGCGGTTGCCAGATTCCTTAATTGTGATTCTGGCTTCTTACCGCCCATCTTTTCTTTGTCGGATTCCCTTACCTATTTCTTTTCCTCTTAGATTTTTTCCATAACATTACCATCCTTTTTCTAATAACAATAGATGATCATGCATGGCACTGGACTTAATTTTAACACAACCCCAAAAACCTTTCAAGACTGCCAATCTATCCATTTCTGAAATTTTTTCTTATCAATCAGGGTTCTTCGCCCAATTCGTACCATGAAGGTATTATTCTTCATAAGAGTTCTCATGGTTTTCTCTGAAAGACCTGTGCGTTCACAGGCTTCCTTGACTGATATAAGAATCTTATCGTTATCTGCTGCTTGTATTTTTTATGTATCATATATATTACAGCCAATATCTGAAGGCAGATGATATTGGCTGTTCCTCTCTTCGATAAAATTATTCTTTTGTCATCTGATTTTAATTTCTATTTTTCCTTCCACTGGGCTATATAAATCCAGAGGATCTTCATCACTTTCATAAACACGTCCTACGCCTTCTCCGTAAGTATCTTCTGTTCCAGTTTCATATTTTTTATATGTTGTTCTGTTTTTTTCTTCTTTATTTACATATAATTCTAATGTCACCGTTTTAGCATCTGGAGAAATTCCTTTATATTTTGTATTATTTCTGCTTTCTTCAAACACAGTCTCTGTGTCTCCATAATTTGTCATTCTATAAAGCCCCTGATTTCCTTTATCGTCGGTTCCTAGTAAATAATAATCTTCATATTCTTTATTATCCAAATTTCCATAAATTGTACTTGCCAAATCGTTTAAGCTCATTTTTGAAATCGTCAGATTTTGATTTGGAGATATCTTTATTTTTTTATTCACATTTACATTTATTGTATTCTTCTCCAGTTCTTCCCAATTTGATGAAAATTCAAAAATATAGTCATCCGTATCTTCTGTATCTGCAGTATCCATTTCTGTTGGATCAAATAACCATACTTTCATTTTTATATCTGCTGTATTATCTTTAATAGTTGTATCTTCCAACCTATAATGACAAACCTGACCATCTGTTCCGTTCTCCTTTTTCTCCAGAGCATATGTTCCATCTAACTGTGCCGCTTTTCCATTTATCTCCACTTCTGTTAGTAGAATAGTCTCCTTTTCTTTTGAAGCATTTATATTATCAGATATTGCCACCCATAAATTCTCCTTATCAGCAGCAATTTCATCTAACGTAATAGAAACTCCATTTTTAGTAATCGTTTTTCCAACACTATCTATATATGATTCTACATTTTCATTAATCCCCAATGCAGTTTGAATCCACGAAGTAATCTGTTCCCAGGCCGCCTTTATCTCATGCGGATGTCCCAAGCCTCCTATCAATAATGCTATTACAACTCCTGCTGCTGCAATTTTTGCTAATTTTAATTTCAAATTAACATTTCGCTTTTCCCATGGCAAGGAAGCTTCATAAACAAATTTTTCATCTATTTCTCCCATCAGATCCAAAAAATTGTTTTCTTTTTTCATATGATTTCTTTCACCTCTTCCCATAATTTGTTTCTGCTTCGAAAAAGGCTGGATTTAATTTTAGTCTCAGAGCATCCATGTCTTTTTGCAATGTCTTTAATATTATCCATATACCAATATCGCCTGACAAAAATATCCCTGTCCCCTGCTTTTAAATCACTTAAAAATTTTTCTAAAATATTCAAAATTTCCTTTTTCTTTATATCCTCTTCCACATAATCCTTTATTGTACTTTCCAGTTTTTCCACTTCACCACAAATATCCATCATATGTGTATCTGCTCTTTTTGAAGCATTTTTCTTTCTGAAATTATCCAATGCCAAATTTCTGGTTATTTTTCCAAGAAATGCAGATAATTTTGTTGGCGTTTTGGGCGGAATCTTATTCCACGTTATCAGCCACGTATCATTTACGCATTCTTCTGAATCTTCTGTGTTATATAAAATATTCCATGCAATCTTAAAGCAAAATTTTTCGTACTTTACTTCTACCTGGCGAATTGCATCTTCTGATCTTTTTAAAAATAAATTTATAATATGTATATCTTCCATATCACATTTCTCCCTTGTATATTAGTGCTTTTATGCAGATAGGCTATTTGCAGTGTGCCATATTAATGTTGTCTATTATATATAACGTATTTTTTTCTGTTTGGTTGCACTTTTTTTATAAATTTTTTTGTTACCATAATTCCATTATCACTATAACATATTATCTAATCATTCTTCTCTCCCTGGTCAACTATTAATATCGTAATCTGCTTCTGCAAATAAAGCTACATGCCAAAAATGAAAAAAAGGAGCTGCCATTCAATGTGCATTCATGAACGGCAGCTCCTGTTTAAATCATTTTTATTTAACAACTACTTTTACTTTTTTGCAACTATTTCCAGATTTCACTGTGATATAGGCTGTTCCCTTTTTCTTTCCAGTGATCACACCACTGGAACTTACCGTTGCGATCTTCTTATTTGAAGAACTGTAGGTAACTTTCTCCTGGGAAGTGATCGGGCTGATGACCGGTTTCAGCGTAAGTTTTTTATTTCTTGCAACGGTCACGCTTGATTTCATTCCGGTGATCTTTGTTGTTCTTACCGTTGTTTTTTGCACAGTAACGGAAATGACCTGTTTCTTGCCGCTGGCCAGTGTAATGGTCACTTTGATTATTATTTGAATTCCAGCCCTCAGCCTTTTCATTGACAGAGGGCTAATTTTGGCTTAGCAATTATTGAGCATCCCTTAACTGATCTACAATGCTGCATTTCGCTGCGTTATCATACATCATGCAGGGAATCAGCCACCCCAGCAGAAGAAATACTGGAATTGTCAGCAGGACAGGCAGAATGGTAAACCGATACTCAAAGAACCAGAACATACTGCCCAGCATTTTCCCCGCAAGAGGTCCCACCGCCAGCGACAGAATAAAGGCCGCCGCTACGGAAGACATTGCGTAAAACAATCCCTCGTAGATCAGCATGGTTTTGAGCTGCCGGTTTGTCATTCCTACAGCCTGAAGCACAGCAAATTCACGGCGGCGGGAAAGAATACCGGTCATCATGGCGTTGAAGAAATTTAAGAGTCCCACCAGCCCGATGATAGCACAGAGGATACCACCGATCAGAAGGAACATCTGCCGGAATTGAGCAAACTCAGAGCGAGCCGTGGCCTTGCTTTCATACATCAAGGGCGAAAACTCACCGGCAGTGAGCTTCGATAGATATTGCTCTGCTTCGGCCTCGTCAACTTCGTCCGCTGTGTCGAACAGGTAGAGCATCGGAATGGCTGCACCACCGCTGTCCCTCTGTGCGGTATCCACAGACAAAACCGCCTCATATCCAATACCATCATAACGATAACTCATGGAAAACGGAAGCTCTACCAAGGCGCAGACCGTGTACTCTACATCTCTGGCTCCACACAGTTTTTCCTGAAGGTACTCCTCCGGTGTATCTTCGGTGCAGAGTTCCCCGGTGCGGCTGTCGATATATTTCACATCGTCCGCATAGGTAGCTGTGATCGTGTCTCCCACCTTGGGGTAGTATTCAGGATTGGGCAGATTACCGTAGTCATCTAAGGAAACCGCAATGGCAATAGCGTTATTGTTTGGCTCCAGCATAGGAGAAATATCTCCGTCGAATACTTGCAGCTTGTCAAACAGGCTGTTATCCAAAGCCTCAATTCTGGTCTTTCCCATCACCATATTGCCCCGGTGCTCCATGCGGCTCATATGGCTGTCCACCTGCTCAGCACTTTCGAACAATGCATAGTCCTGCCGCAGAGCATCCTCCGTCATCCACAGATATGCGGGTTTTCGCACAGCATATCCCGTGCCGGAAAGACTGGCCTTTGTGTTTGCTGCGATCTCTCCGATCTGTTCTGGCGTGATGAATTCATCTGCCGGGTTGTAGCGGAAATAGTCGGGCGTGCTGACGATAAAATCGGCGCAGGTCATGCTGGACACATACTTCTCCATGCTGAAGCCTCCCACAAAGGCACACAGCGCATTGAACAGTGTCACCGACAGTGCCAGAGACAACACCACCAGCACCGTCTTTTTCTTATTTCGTCCCAGATTGGCAAAGGCCATCTGATGGAGCTTGGCCCCCCGGGTGCTGCGCTGTTTTTTCTTAGTCTGCATTGCATCTGTATATTTGATAGCCTCCACTGGAGAGACCTTGGCTGCCATTTTTCCAGGCTTGGAACAGGACAAGAGCACCGTCAACAGGGCAAACAGCATGGAACCAAGGAAGATCACAGGCGAAGTGCTGATGGTGGTGATGCCTGCATCCAACTTGGTGGAGCGCAAGACAATAGGCATCAGAACAGCACCGATGCCGTAGCCCAGTAGCAGCCCCGCCGGAATGCCGATCAGACAAAGCAGAAGTGCCTGCTGGCGAATGATGCGTTTGAGCTGCCGGGGCGTTGTGCCAATGGTTTTCAGAAGTCCGTAAAACCGGATATCCCCTGCAACAGAGATCTGAAAAATGTTATAGATGATAAGATACCCCGTGAAAATCACCAGCAACAAAAAAGCTGCTATGGCAATTATCAGCTCTGGATCGAGCTGCGACTCCAGCTGAGATGAGGTATATCCCCAATTGACGCCGATTCGGACGCTGTTGGGATCAGTATAGCTGTCCCATGTGTAACCAAGATCGGTATCCACCTGCTCCATCTGCCCTTGAATGTTTGTGCCGGAAGCCAGCATGACATTCAAATCGGTGCGGAAAGGCTGTAACCCTGTTTTCACTGCCTGCGCTTCGATGTCATCTGCGTAATCACGGCTGATGTTGATGTAGTGAACAGGCATTAGTTCATCATAGTCCCAATAGCCTACTAGCGTAAAGGTATCTGTTACAGTAGAACCGGTTTGATCTTTGTCCATGATGGAATAGGAAACCGTGACCTCGGCACCCAGTTCCGGTGTCACACCAAGCAGCTGCAACGCTGTCGTATCCATAGCCACCTCTTTGCCGCTTTCGGGCATCCGTCCGATAGTAGGGGTGGCATAGCTCCATTTAGTGCAGTTGGCATCCATGTAGCTGATCTCTGCCGGTATTTTGGCAAAGACCCCCTCCGCAGTGATACCGATTACCTTCCGTACCCCCGTAGCCTTCACCTTTGGGTGGGCAGCGATACGTTCCGCCTGCTCGGGGGAAACATCCTTAAAGGTGCCATGCGCATAGCCGCCTACCTGCCGAAACTGGTAGGTTTCATAACTGGCGTTCAATGACAGGACAATGGTGAACATGGAAGTAAATAACAGCGTGGTCAGCGCAATAGCAAAAATTGCAATCAGATTGCGGCGACGGTTCGCATAAAGAGATTTTAAGCTGAGCTTTCGAATACATTTTCTGTTTTTGACATTCATCGTAGCCACCTCCCGTTAGTTCTCGGAGACGATCCGACCATCTTCGATACGGATAATGCGGTCTGCCATCTGCGCAATTTCTTCGTTGTGAGTGATCATTACGATTGTCTGGGCGAATTTTTGACTTGTGACTTTCAAAAGACTCAATACATCCTGGCTGGTTTTGGAATCCAGATTACCTGTCGGTTCATCTGCCAGAATGATAGCGGGCGCTGCCGCCAAAGCACGGGCGATTGCCACACGCTGCTGCTGACCGCCTGAGAGCTGATTTGGCAGCGCATCCAAGCGGTCGCTCAGTCCAAGCGTCTGCACGATCTGCTGCACAAAATTCTTGTTTACCTTTCCACCATCCAGTTCAATTGGTAGAATGATATTTTCATATACATTCAGCACCGGAACAAGATTGTAGCTCTGAAATACAAAGCCGATTTTCCTGCGGCGGAAGATGGTCAGCGCTTCCTCCTTCAGGGAGAAAATATCCTGTCCGTCCACCATGACCGTACCGCTTGTAGGGCGATCCAGCCCGCCCAGCATGTGCAGCAACGTGGATTTTCCCTATCCTGTCAAGTAATATCCAAAAAAAATATTGAATTTACACAAAAAGAAAGACTGCCTATTTCAGCAATCTTTCATAATAGTTTGAGTTAATCAGAATTACTCGTCTTTTAAAACAATTTTCTTCTCCACTCGATATTTAACCCCATCTTGAAAAACATAATTGTATTCCAGCTTCTGAATATCAAACCAGTCCGTAAAATATGTCAATTTAGGATAAGTATCCCATAAATATTCATCTATATAATCATATCCATCAGAACTGTACTCCATGTTTGGCCCACAAAAAAATACATAACTTTTTCCTCTCCCTACACTGCTATTAAAACATATTCCGTCATATCCTAGGCTTCTTATATATTCTGCTATAACCTGAGTTGCTACATATTCATAGGAATGATCTTCTTTTTTATCATCCACTGGAGAGGTTATCTCTTTAATAAATGCATCAAGAAAATTATTTATCCAACGTAAATCATGATCATATTCTTCGCTGAATATACTTTTGGTAGTAACAAAAGCAACTTGAGAAAAATCAATAATTGTCAATTCTTCTTTTAATACATATTCAGCAACCATTACTGTTGCATCTTTATATCGACATTCTTTATATGCCGTTTCTCTATCTGATGCAACATATAGATATGAAATACCTGCTGGACTCATTCTATTTGTTGTTGCATATTTAGGGGGTGCAGGAGCCATTTCTTTGTAAACCCCTGCATAATCCAGATCATGTAATTTCTCATCGTTCAATTTCCTTGCTCGATAATAAATCGTTCCTGCTTTTATAACAGTATCATATTCTAAAATATATGGTACTAATTCTTTTAAATAATCTCTTCTCTGGCAATCCTTATCTATATCAAAGAATCTATTATAGTATTTTGTAATATACTTGAAAAATTCCCATGTATAATACATTTTTGTTGCCTCAAGGCCATATAAATCATCTTTAAGTACCAAATTACAATTATCTATATCTTCAAATACATCTGATTCCCCTTGCTTTTTTTCTTCAAAACTTAACCCTGAATCTGAAAATATATCTTCCAATATAGTCGTATCTATAACAGCCTCGTTTAAAACATTTTCTTCTTCTACTAAAATATCTCTGATTGAATAAGGAGCTACACTCCTTCCTGTCCGATTGCAATATTGTTTCTCTTCTGAGTCCCAATACGCCCCTGTACCATTTTCTATATCTTCATACGCTTTTTTTAAACACTCTCGGATATAGGCTCCTATTTCTCCTGTAGAAATAATGTTTACTCCATTGGAATTACAATAATCACATTTTCCTACATTCCTCTCCGATAAGATATATTCTTTTAAATACTTATTAGAAAAACATTTTTCACAGCAATACCTCATATCGTTCCCCCGATATTCTTATAAATTTTATTTATATCTTATCAAATATTACTAATCATCACAATCTTATTTATTTCTACTATCCTTGTTCTCAATCTACCGCTGTTTCTGTTGCATTTGAAAGACAAATTTTCCTTTAATATCCTGTCCCTGCATTTCCATCTTTTTTATAAAGATGTGCTGCTGGCTGTCAGTTTCATATTGAATTGCCACACCAAGACCCTTCTTCATAAATGCGGCAACTCCCATATCTACAAAAACCTCCTGCCCTTCTTTCTTCTGAAAACTGATTTTAGGAAAAACCCCTGATAATTTTTCCATAACATACCGTTCCATTTTTTCCAAGCTCTCAAATGGCATAGCCTGTATCCTTTGTAATATCTCCTGCAAACGTTCCTCTCTCATAACACATTTGCAATGATCTACACCAAACACCATAGCAAGGCTGTATCCACAATCCCAGGATACATGTATCTGTCCGCCATCATCTACAAACTGTACAGTTCCTAAATCACCGGGGCTCAGTTTTACATACGGATCAGCTTCCATATCTTCCAACTCTACCCGACACCCCGGTGGGTACATATTTCTTAACACAATTCTTTCCGCATTACTTATCACTGTTTTCTTCCTTTCTCCAATCCGGCTACCGTCCCAAAGACTTCTCTGGAACATTTCCCTCCAACAAATACTCTCTTTCTTTATTCCATTCCAGCACCTTTTCCATAGCAGCTTCCAATTGGTCTTCTGTCGGTTCTCTTGTATAGGTTCTATATTCCTGAAAATATTCTTCCAAGGTGTTCTGCTGTATCTCCAGTTCCTCTTTATCATAGCAATCCGGCTCTTCCAGATCCTTCAACTCCTGCAAGATTTCCCAGCATTCCAAAACACTGTCTATCTCCCGCATTTCAAGCAGATAAGATAAAAATGTTTCCTCTGGCATAATACTGAAATAGCACCGGTCAAACCATTGCTCAATATACATGCGTTCATCAGAACCATTGGTATGTGTACCACAAATCAAATCTGCAACAAAGTTTTCAAACAGTTCACCGATTGACAGCCCAACTTTTCCAGACTTCCTACAGAGTTCTTCTACTTCGTCTTGATATAACCTGATAGAAATGGTCCGCTGCAGGCTTTTTTCATAGGGCTCTATATCCTCCCCTGCCTCACAAAAATGCAGATGGGTATCCATATAAATGTCTTCCATATCGCAAAATCTCCGGCTCATTGCTACATAGTCTTTATTTTTCAAATCCCACTCCAGCCGGTAATGATGTTCTCTTGCGTGTTCTTCTAAGTCTTTTCTTATGATGTTTCTGGTCGCTTCCGGCAGTTCTGCAATAAAAATGCTTGTATCCGGAACCGCCAATACTCTTTCTTTTACCACATTTGTCCTCCCTGTTTGTAAGCATTCCTTGCCACTGGCTGATTCCCCAGTACATCCATATAGAGGATAATTCCCTGCGGGTCCAGATGTACGGTAATAAATTTCTGTATTTCCTGTAACAGATCATGATCAGAAAACCCAGCCTGACAGCCTATAAAATTCCTGATTTTTTCTACAATATCCTGTTTCCGGAACTCTTGCAATACCAGAATCGGAATCGTGTGCTGACCTCCCATAGCATCATAGGGCAACGCTTTCCGCAATTCTTCCAAGAGATACCTGTAATAATCAACTACCACCTGGTCTGTTTTCCACGCTTTTTCCTTACAATCCCGGAGTAAAAAATCATACTCTTTTTTTGCCTGTTCCATTTCTTTCAGAATTTCTACTGCTTCCACAGAACAATATCCTTTCTCTTCTATCAGTTCCATCAATTCTTCCATAGAATATGTTTCAAGATACATGGCTCTTCCCCCATCTTCTTTGCCAAATTTTCTCCTAATACAAAGAAGAGGAAGACACCGTAGCGTTTTCCTCCTCTTTTATGAAATCTTCTTCTCTACTGGAATCCAAGACAATAAGCTCTCCCGGTTCTTTCTTATCCTATTGCTTCCAGAAATTCGTCCCTGTATTTCCATACAATTTCAATATGTTCCGGATCATAAAAATTTATGACTTCAATCAGCTCATGCAGAACTTCATAAGACAGCTCTTCCAATCCCTTATATTTTACAAAAAGTTGCAGTCCCTCTGATTTCTCCTTTTGTTTTTTCTCCTCCCCTTTTAAAATTCTTGCTTCTATCTCCTGTATCTTTTGCTGATAAACTGCTGTCTTCTCCATACAGGTTTGTTTTCGTGCCAGGTAATCTTTCAAAGAAATCTGTTCTTCTGCATATTGTTCATACAGTTCCATTTTCTCCTGTTTACGAAGCGCCAGCTTCTTTTCATATTGCTTTTTCCGATATCGGAGTTTCGGAATATTCAAAGTCTGATTGGCTTTCTTTAACTGCTTTATGGTATCCTCTGCAAGGGCTACCTGCTGTCTTATCATAATTAGCACCAGTTCTTCCAACTCTTTCTGCTTATATTTCTTTGGATAACAGGAAGCATTGGGGGCTGTCGTAACACTTTTACAATAAATCGGCTTTTCTTTGTATTCTGTCCGTATCCGCATTTTCCGACCACAATGTCCGCAACGGATCAAACCTGAAAAAATATTCTCAGAAGACGGTGTCCGCCCATAATATTTTCTGTCCTTCTGTACCATGTCCTGGATCTTCTGAAGCTCCTGCTCCGTTACAATCGCTTCGTGTCCTCCTTTTACGCAAATCCAATCCTCTCTTGAAATATATCGGTACTCTCTTTTTGACGGAACCCTGGTTTCTGTTTTCCCTCTTACCGTCAGTCCTGCATAAACCGGATTAAACAAAATCAGCTTTACTAAATTTCCGTCCCAGAATTTCACAGATTTCTTTGCTTCCGGCGCCCAGCCTTTCCTTTGAAGGTATACGGTAGGTGTTTCAACTTCTTTTTTATTCAGGTCCCTGGCAATGTCTGCATAGGTCTTTCCTTCCAACCTTTGGTCGAAAATCCCCCTTACAACGGAAGCTGCCTCCATATCCAGATGAAGTTTTGTATGAACACCGTCATGGAAGCAATATCCGTATGTTGGGATTGAACCATGATATTGTCCCATTTCAGCCTGTTTCCTCATAACTTTTTTGATATTGTTGGAACAAATCTGGGGATAAATCCCATTGATCAGGTTCTTAAATTTAATCTCCGTATCCTTTCTTTCGGAAGGTTTCTGGCTGCTGTCATAAAAATCATTGATTGAAATGAAACGCACCCCAAGGAACGGAAATATTTTTTCGATATAGTTTTGTGTTTCTATGGTATCCCTTCCCAGGCGGCTCAAATCTTTGACAATGATACAGATCCGTTTTCTCCTGGTAATCAGCCCCATCATGCGCTTAAATT
Source organism: Ruminococcus sp. AM26-12LB (assembly GCF_003480785.1). Taxonomy (NCBI): domain Bacteria; kingdom Bacillati; phylum Bacillota; class Clostridia; order Eubacteriales; family Oscillospiraceae; genus Ruminococcus; species Ruminococcus sp. AM26-12LB. The sequence goes on from NZ_QUJX01000006.1 coordinate 161,874, forward strand.
CCGGGCGGTCAAACGTTGTACCGCTGTAACCGTCATCTACAAAGAAGAAAAACTTTGCCCCTGCAAACTCCGGCTGGTTTTCTACAAAGTGCTGAATTAAAAGCCTTTGATTTTTAATGCTGTTGCTTTCCTCCATTTTTTCTTTATCATCTCTGGAAAGACGCAGATAAGCAAAAACAAAATCACACTGCATACGGAAGACCTCCTTCCATATTGTCTAGTTCTTTTTCCAGCTCCTTTTCAAATAAATCCCCAAACCAGAACACGATTTCCACATAGTCTTTGGAATATACCGTAATCTTTTCAATAAAGCGGTCCGCAATTCCTTTCTCTATCTTCTGAAATCTTTGGTACTTTAGAAGTTCCTCTGTCCAATCCATTCTTGCCTTCACCTGATCTAACAGGTGCTGTCCACGAAGCTGTATCTGCTTCATATTCTGCCTGGCTGCTTGCTGTTCTTCCTGATAGATTGATTTAATCTCCTGATATTCCTTGCAGTCCAACAGCCCGGTAGCATAATGCTCAAACAAGGTTTCCAGTTTTCTTCCATATTTCTCATACTTCTGTCTGGCATTTTTTATTTTTTCTGCTACCTCCTGCTCCAGCTTTTGATAAAACTCTGCACCATAGGTTTTCTTACTTTCTACAGCAAGCTGGATCTGGTAGCGGAGTGCTGCCTTGACTGCCTGATTGATGTAGATTTCATTCACCGTCCGGAAACATTCCGTATGATCTGTAAGGGAAAAGGAAGGGCATTTATAAACCATATATTTGTGTTTCTCATTACCTCCGCTCCTGCTTCTTCCAAGACGTCTTCCGCAATGCCCGCAGAAAATCCTTCCCTTAAAAGGGCCATCTGCCCCCTGTTTTTCTTTTGGGTTTGCAGCCCAGTTATCCAACGTATCTTTCCAGCGTTCCTTTGCAATTTCCTGTGCTTTCTCATAAATCGCCCGTTCCACAACTGCTTCCCAGGCATTTTCACACACTTCCCACTGCTCTTTTGGTATCATCTGAAGGGGAATATTCTGCGCAAGCATCTGTTTTGTTTTCCCATAAACAGCAGCACCTATATAAACGGGGTTCTGTAAAATCTTCCTGATACCGTCTGATCTCCATAACCGCCTTTTTTCCGGCTCCTTTCCCTGTTTCCTTTTCTGGTAGCTGTCCTCCGGTCCTAATACCTTTTTACCATTCAGTTCCCTTGCTATATCATAGCTTGACATTTCTTCAAACACATACCAGTAAAAAATCTGCCGGATTATTTCTGCTTCCTCTGGTTCCGGCACCAGCTTCTTACTGTTTTCCTCTGCTCTTTGGTATCCATAAGGAGGTCTGGAACCCCAAAACTCTCCCCGTTCCCTGGACAGCCGGTGCGCCTGTACCAGTTTCTCTGAAACTTCCCTGGCATAATAATCATTCATAAAGTGTTTCAAAATATTGGTGGTCCTGTTTTCTACACAAGCTGGGTTTGCGCTGTCATATTCGTCCATAACGGAAATAAACCGGATATTTAAGGTTGGGAAAATCACATCAATCAAATCTACAGCATCTAAGGCGTCCCTTCCAAACCGGGCAAAATCCTTTACAATGATGCAGTCAACCTTTTTATTTGCCACATCTTCCATCAACTCTTCAAATGCGTCCCTTTGGAACGTTGTACCTGTCACACCATTATCCGCATAGACTTTTACCACCAGCATTTCCGGGTGTTTCTTTGCGTAGTCTTCACAGATCTGTTTTTGGATATAAATGGAATCTCTTCTGCCATGCCCTCCGTCCTTTTCGGAAAGCCTTACATAAATATAGGTTCTCAGATACTTAACTTCCGGCTTACTGTTTTGTCTTTTCTGTCCTCTTTTGCTTACCTTAGGCACTTGCTTCCGCCCCCTTTCCTTTCAGGAAGGCTTCCACACGCTGATCCGGCTTTGCCCTGTTTACTGTTTCCAGCAGTCCCAATACCTTTTCAAATTCATCTTCAAACCAAAAATGAATGATAATGCGCTTCTGCTCATATACCTCAATCCGTTTGACCAGATTTACCAGCATTAAGCGGTCCACTTCCGTCCGGTCCCGGTATTCCAGAAAATATTCCAGCCACTCCTGCTGTTTTTCAAGGGTTTCCTGCAAGTTTCGGATTTCCCTTTGCTGGCACTCCATTGCCTGCCGGATTTCCTCTAAAGACTGGTCATACTTTGCTTTGAAGGTTTCAAATTCTGTCCGGTCCAGGATTTCTTCTGCAAAACTGTCATACAGTTTTACTTTAATGTTTAAAATTCTCTGGCTCTCCTTTTCCAGCATCTCCAGTTTTTTGTCTTCTTCCAAAAGCCGCTGTCTTGGGATTGAGGCAGTTTTTACATACGCCAGTATCTCCTTCAACTCCACCAGAACAGAAATATAATGCAGGATTGCTTCTGTCACAGCCCCTACCAGTTTTTTCTCACTGATACTATGGGAACTGCACTGCTTTTCATAAAGGGACGTCGAACATACATAATAGTGGTGGACTTTATCTGGGCTTTTCAGTACCATGCTTTCTTTACAGTCCCCACATTTTACCAGGCCTGAAAGAAGCGCCAGCCCCTTTGCACCCCTCATGGTATCCATTTTCATCAGGTTACCTACCACTTCATATTGGTGTCTGTTGATAACCGGCTCAAAGGCATTTTCATACCGTATCCACTCAGCTTCCTCTTTGTGGATCACAACCTTTACTTTATGGTTTGGCGTTGTGGTTTTTCCCTGTATCAACACTCCGGTGTAGCGTTCATCAAGAAGGATACGGCGCACCATAGTTGGCATCCAGATCGGTTTTTCCGTCAGACGGAACCCTGTCTTTAATTTCTGTTTTAAATATACCTGCTTATACCGAAGGGGCGTCAAGATCCCACGCCGGTTTAATTCTTCGGATATATCCGTTAGGCTGCAGCCCTGCATTTTCATGTGGTAAATATCCCGTACAACCGAAGCTGCCACTTCGTCCATAACTAGCTTATGTTTATCCTCTTCGGATTTCAGATAACCATAAAAAGCAAAAGGCGCTACACACTGCCCGGCTGTCATTTTGACATACAAATGAGAACGCACACTTTTGGAAGTATCCGCAGGATAAAGGTCATTGATTAAACTTTTAAATCTCAGGGTAAGGAAATCACGATTTGGCGTGAGGCTGTCATAATTGTCATTGACAAGGATCAGGCGCACACCCATTTTCGGCAGGATACGTTCCACATACTGTAAAACACCGGAAAAGTCCCTTCCATAACGGGAAAGGTCTTTGACAATAATACAGTCTGCTTCCCCCTCTTCCAGCATACGCAGCATTTCCTGAAAACCGGGGCGGTTAAAGTTTGTGCCGGTATATCCATCATCTACACATTCTTTTACCACCTGAATTTCAGGGTGGCTCTTTAAGAAGCTATGGATTAGTATCCTCTGGTTTGATATGCTGTCGCTTTCCCTGTTATCACCATCTTCGTCAGAAAGGCGTAGGTAAACAACCGCACGATAGATTTTTTTAAGTATTTGATTCTTCATTGTATTCGCTCCTATCATTTAGATTCGTCAGCCGATTCCCTAAATGATAGAGGCTACTGGGTCCTTGCCATCATCCTACCATAGTCCAGAAGGTTTGTCCACCCTGTAATCTGCCAACAATCCGCTTTCTTCCCTATCCCTGTCGTAGCTTTACCATTTCATCTGCACAAGGCTTTGCATGGCTTCCTCTATGGTACGGTTGGTAGAAGCAAACCCAATCTTTATGGTGATCCCTTTATATTTCAGAAAATAAGGGTTCTTTCCGGACTCCAGGATTTCCCGGACCTTCTCCGGTTTGCTTTTTTTTACATCAATCTTCAGTTTCTCTACATCTTGTATCTCTTTCGGGTCAATGTCCTCAAACGTCATTTCCCGCATCTTCAGCAGTTCTTCCCGCGAGAACATTATATCCCTTCCCTGGTACAGCAACTGCACAGATACGCATCTAAGTCCTGCTCAAATTGTTCCTGTTTCTCCCAGGTGTGCATTAAATATTGTTTCAGTCTGGCATAATCTAAAATCCCATAACCGATACAGTCTATCTGCACCTGGAAAGCCTGGAGCAGTTCCATAGTCTGTAAAATTTCCTCCGGACAATAGGATAACCTGCTAAGCCCGGATACCACAATCACGTCAATCATGCCTTTTCCTGCAAGCACTGCCAGCCTCTGCCAGTTTTCTTTTTCTATGGAATTACCACACCCTACACCTTCCAGGATCGTAACTACATGGTATGTCTGCTGTTCACAGTAATGCAGGCTTTTTTCTTTTTCATAATACAAAAGCCCGGCACAGGGAATGGGAATATCCAGATACACTGCTGCACGCTGGGGAATATTCCTATTTTCTATCTCTTCTTTTCCTTTGCAGATCCATGTAGGAAACAGCATTCCTCCATGAAAGATCTCTTTATCTTCTGAAAACAGTTTCTGTAACCTCTCTCTCTTCATTGCTCTGCCTCCTCTTTCTTTTGCTCCTGTTTTCATTCCAGGACTATGAGGAAACCTGTTGTTTCCCCATAGCCCTAAAATGAACCTGTTTCACACACCATACCGGCAGGGCTTTCCCTGCCAGCATGATTTTTTTATTTTCTCACCCCGGTGTGAACGGGAGCATGTAGAACCGGCCCGGCTGGCCGCCTGACACCCTGCAGCCCCCTTTCCCGCTGCAGCATGTCCCAGACGCTACCCTGGTTGCAGTGTTTTTATGCAAAGGTATCATTATCATCCGGCTTTCAGGCTGCCTGCCACCAACAGCCTATGTCTGGGCGCTGCTCACACTTTTCCTTCATCTTCTACGATTCCTTGTTTGATCCGCTTCTTTTCTGCCTTACCTGCTGCCACTGCGGACAAATGTATCTTCGCACAGCTCATGACCCTGCATCACACAAAATAGAATGTGCCGAAATGTTTTGTGTCCTTTAAGATATTTCTATATTTTAGCGTCAGAAATGACACGTTTGTTTCAAAAAAATATCACCATACCGATATTCAGTTTTCAAGGTTCTCTCCGGCTGAAAACATCAGCCTGCCAAAAGACACCATAACCCTGATGTGTTTTGGCAGACTGTTTTCTGTCTGCATTTCTCTTTATTTCTTTAACCGGATAATCATATCTGCCCAGAATTCTGTGTATGCCTGCCGCATTAACTCCAGAAGCCGGGCTTCGGTAATTCCTGTAATTACATTTTCTTCTTTCTTTTCCGGTTTTGGTTCCTGTACTTCCAGTGCTTCTTCCCGTATTTTCATCGTAAGCATGGATAAGGAAGGGGAATTGGCACAGTTAATAAAACCGATATAATGGTTCACCACATCATAATCACCTCTGCAGCTTCGGACAATATCAAACGCATGACGGATTGCCCGTTCTACCCTCTGTCCTGTCGTGCCATGTTGCTGGGCCACCTTAAAATACAGATATGTCGTTTTAATCTTGCTGTCTTCTTCCAGAAGCAAAACACCGTCTACGATATAACCAAATCCTTTTACATTGGCAGGCATTCCCATTTTAAATAATACTGCTTCCACCTTTTCTCTTGATAACATTTCCCTTTTCCTCCTCTATCTGTATTCTCACTTCCTGCTGTCTTGCTGATATTTCTTTAGCCCTTTCTTAATTCCCTCTATGGAATAAATCAAAAGGCTAGTTTCCCTTTCATCACAATCCTGTACCAGATACCAGATTTTTTCTTTCAGCATCATATCTTTTTTCGCTGTCCCCATGTGTATAAAGTGTTCTTTTATGGGAATATCCATAGCTTCCAACAGCCGGATATAGGTTTTCATACCCATAGCTCTGGCATGTGTTTCGATTTTGGCCAGATGGGATACAGAAATATCCGCTTTCTCTGCAAGCTGCTCCTGAGTCAGTCCCCTGGATTCCCGCAAGGCTTTTATAGCATCTGCTACAATATAAAGTTCATTCTGCATTCTTTTATCTCCTCGTTGATTACACGCTCTATTATAATTACAAATCCTTTCCCTGGTAATGGACTATGGAGGCAAGATTTTCCAGTTTCATTACCATTTCTTTCCTTTTTTGGTTTTAGAGATTTATTATATCTGAACGAGTTGAAAACGATTTTTGCACCATTTACGAAAAAGCACTGCATTATCTCTTCATTTAGACATAAAAAAGGAGAGAACGTCACATATCGACTCCTCTCCAATAGCTTCTATTCATCTAAGATATTTGCCAATACATAGGCTTACTTGTTTTTTTCTTTCCAGGAACCTCCGTATCTCTTTCACACTATCTAATATGGGAATGGACGGGGCAGACGGGCTGCATACTGGATCTTGACTGGACATTTCCAGTGCGTTAATAAATGCTTCTGCCTTTTTGGGGTCTTCAATCACAAGCTCTGTAAGGATACTTGATGTAGCCATATAGAAAGAACCTCTTTTCTATCTTAAAAAATTCTTTCGTAAGAAGATCCTGCAGTATTTTCTATACGCCAAGACCTGTACTCTCCATTTTTATTTATGTAATAAAGTTTGATCCAGCATGTTTTTAATTTCATCTGGAAGACCGTCTATCGTTGCATTTTCATCTAAAAACAGTAAATTTGTATATTTTTTCGCATCATTCGGCGCTGAAAAAATATGAGTTACTGTATATGCTGTTCTACTTTTAGAAAAGCAATCTTCATCTCGCAGCGATTCTACTACAAAGCAATCGCCCTTTTGCTGCCCCTTATCATCATACTCTTTATTTAAGCATAGAGTAAAATTAAGATCTGTTGTGCCAAACTTATAAGTTCTCGTGTCTGTAACAATCTCTTCCAGCATAAATCCTTCTGAGCCAGCCAGCATTGCAATCTGTCCGATATGCTTAATCTTACGCTTACACAATGAAAAAGGGTGCTGCGGTGTAAAAAATATCTGCGAAGCCTGAAGCATCTTTTTTGCTGCATAACTATAAAACTTTTTTGCTGAAAGGTTCGTGGCCACACCTGTCAAGTGCCTAAAATTGGCAGCTTTATAAAGCACCTCAATATATCTGCCTTCAAATACATATAGAAATCTTTTACCTACTAAATGCTTCCTATACAGATCAGCAGCCACTTTAATCTCCTGTACAATTTTCTCTCTATCCTGTTGTTTTCCCATCTATCTTTTCCCAATCATCACTATAGTATAAAAAAACAGCACTGGACAACTTTTTTGTTATCCAGCGCCCATAATCTTAAAAAGCGGTTTTATGCTGGCTGTCAGCCGCGACATCCTTCCGAATGTCTAAAATGTCGCCGGTATCATTGAGTCCCCGGCGCGGACTCACCGTATCTCCCTGGTGTGGGCGTAATACCCTTCCGAGTATCAAATAGTCCCAGTAATTACCCTGCCCGGGCACAGTACAGCTTTTACGTGCCGCTACACGAAACCTTTTGGCTTAATTATATTATATGCGATACCCTAAGAAATATCAATAGTTTCCACAAAAAATTGATTGGTTGTATCTTATTATAACCCGTTACTTACCGTTTCAATAAACGCTCCCTAGAAGCTGTATCCAATACTATTTTATGAAAATCCAGCATTGCGTGCTCTTGCATCAGTTTCTCACCAAGTTTCACAAGAGGATTGGTTTCCCATTCCGAATCAATTCCTGTTTGATGATAGTATCTTGCATAAGCAAATCCCTCAGCTACCGCATCTGAATTTTCAAATATTCCCACTATTGCATCTGTAAACTGTACAATGATTGAGCTCCCAAAAATCCCCTGCAATTCTTCCGCATTCGCATCATCATATTTCTCTACATCAAAAGACAAAGAGAAATCATACGTATTCTCTTTTCCGTCTTCTGTTTCATAAGAAATTGTTCCAAAAATATCTCCCTTGCCAGACGGAAGTTCGATTGACTCTGAAAGCTCTAATTCATATTCAATGTTATTGAACACTGTCGTTGCTTCAAACATTTGTGATATACAGGCACCTTCTTTTTCATAAATATCTTTCTGTAAAAAGGAAATAGGATTATACTCCATATTTTCCCATATCTGTTTTCCCTCCACTGTCCGTTTACACAAGGAATCTAAAAGCAACATCATTGTTTCCTGATCTATTTCTTCATATACGTTCATAGTCAGCCTCCTTTTTCTTTGGATAGTCCACAAAAGCTCTGTAAGAGTTTATCTCAATTTCTAGTTACAACGTGATATTTAGTCAAAGGACGTATGTACGCACTTTCTTATAGTTGTCAATATTATATGGCGTATCTCCCAAAAATTCAATCAGAATATAAAAACTTTTACTCACACTATCCTGCCTTTACATCTTTTTTAGTCTATACCCTACATTGATCAATGTTTCTATAATATCATGCCCCATCTTTTTTCGTATCTTCCATACTACGTGTTCCACTGTTTTGTACGGAATCTGATCATCATAATAATTACTCTCCCAGACCGAACAATAGATATTCTTCTTTGGGATAACCCAATTTGGTCTTTGGGCTAAAAGATACAGAACTTCAAATTCTCGCGGTGACAAATTTATCTCTCTTTTTTTATAAAACACATTATAGGACATAGGATCTAATTGCAATTCCCCATTTCCCAATATCACATCTGACTTATATTCTGGAAAAACATTTCTCATTTTTCTTCCTCTATTACACTATTGTTTTCTATAATAACTTCAATTAACTTTCAACAAAGTTTTCATATCTCCCACAGCTTGAATATTTAGCACTTCTACGCCAGGGTCAATTTTTCTAATCAAATTTGTCAATGTTGATCCCGGACCTACTTCAATAAACAAATCTACCCCTTGTCTTATCATTTCTTTTATACTCTGTTGCCATTTCACAGAAGAAACAATTTGCTCAGAAAGTAACGATTTAATATCACAACTATAATTAATATATTTTGCATTAACATTTGATACATAGGGAATGATAAAATTATTAATTTGTACATCTTTCAAACTAATTTCAAGTTTCTTTTTAGCCGTTTCTAATAATGGCGAATGAAATGGTCCACTAACATTTAACGGTAAAACCATCTTTGCTCCTTTTTTTTGAAATATTTCATACGATGCTTCCACTACAGCCTTTTCCCCTGTTACGACTATCTGTCCGGGACAATTATAATTAGCAATGTATATATTACCATTCATCTGATTACAAATTGCCACCACCTCTCTTTCAGAAAGGCCAATAACCGCAGCCATTGCACCGCCTGTCGGGAAAGCCTCTTGCATATATTTTCCTCTTTTTTTGACTAATAAAAATAAGTCTTTTATATCAATCACATTTGATGCTGCCAATGCAGTATACTCACCTAAGCTTAACCCAGCATTAACATTTGAAGTGACACCCATTCCATATACACATTCTAAAATTGCTAATGACGTAGTAAAAATTGCAATTTGTGTATATTTTGTTTCATGAATTCTACTGTCAGAACTATCAAAACAGATTTTTTTTACATCTATATTACAAATTTCAGATGCATAATCATAAATTTGTTTTGCTTTTTCATATTGATTATAAAAATCTTTTCCCATACCAGAATATTGTGCACCTTGTCCCGGAAAAACAAATGCAATATTTTTTGCCATAACGAACCTCCTATACTCTTATGTATAAAAACTCTCGTATTGCTTCATCTACAATACAAGAGTTTTTATTATTCCATATTTACCAATCCCTCTTATCAATAGTACTTATTGCAAAATATGTTCCGAATTAAAATAATCTGTGATCTTTTGTAAAATGGGATTTACTTTTTTTGAAATGTCGGAATAAATTTTTTCTACTTCATTTTGATAATTATCACATACGTCAAATTCTTCAATATATGTAAATTTTGTTCCCTGATTATCTTTTTCTAAAACATAGATAACAACTAAATATTTAAATGGTCCCATTGGTTCTTTACGCTGTGTAATAATTACATTTTTTTCTGGTATAAATACCCTTTCAGATTCCCAATACCCAACATTCTTTACTTCTATACCATATCTGATGATTCTTGGTTTTTTAAAAATAATTTTTGTACATACATTTGCAGACGAATTCATTTCTTGAATAAAGCTATACTCAGACATTCTTTTAAATATCTCTTTTGTTGTACCTTTTAAAATTATCTCCTTTTTTATTACAGGCACTCTCCATAACCTCTTTTCTATAACATGCCAATTTCTATACTATTCTTTAAATTCACGAAGGAGCATAGCACTATTAATTCCCCCTCTCCCCCTTGCAATTTGTAATACTGTATTGATATTTCTATGCAAAGCTTTATTAGGTGTATAATTCAAATCACAATTTGAATCCTGATCCTCATAATTTATTGTGGGAGGTACTGTGTTATTTTTGATTGCCAAACAATTAATAATTGCATCTAATGCCCCAGCAGCCCCAAAAGTGTTTCCAAACATTGATTTAGGACAGCTTAAAAATACTGTACCAATTTCTTTTCCCCAAATTTCCTTTAATACATTTGTTTCAATGACATCATCTTCCCATAGAGCAGCACCATCTAAATTAATATAATCAATTTCATCATACGATATATTTGCTTTTCTAATGCAAGATTCTATTACCTCTTTATATTTTTTTCCATTTTTATTTTTTTCTTTATGATGAACCCCATCACAATTATTACTAAAGGAAAGAATTTCACCGTATATTGGCGCATTGCGCTTTAATGCGTGTTCTAATTCCTCAATTACTAAGGTACCTGCCCCCTCCCCAAGAATCATTCCATTTCTTTTTAAATCATATGGACAATAACAAGCATCTCGTTTTTTTGATAAAACATCACTACTTGAAAACAGTGACATTCCGTATGGAAATACTCCAGCCTCTGTGCCGCAAACCAAACAAGTATCTAAACGATTCAACATAATCGATTGATATGCATACCCCAGTGCAACATCAGAACTTATTCTATCTGCTACAAAAGTTTTACTATAACCTTTTAATTTGTAAAAAATTGAGATTTGTCCTTGTGGTGCAGTATAGAACCATGAAATAGACTGATAGGGACTTACACACTGCCAACCTTCTCTATATAAATTATACAATTCTTTCTCACCAAACCCAACTCCTCCAAGACAATTGCCTGCAAAAACCCCCATTCTGGTTCTATCAACCATTTCAAGATTTATCATAGAATCGTCTAAAGCCATCTTTGTTGCAGCCATAGCATAATGTGTAAATTCATCTAATTGCCTAGTAAGCATAAATGGAAATCCGTATTTCTTAATGTCAAAATTTTTTACTTCCCCAGCAATTTTTACATCAAAATCGCTTGTATCAAATTTCGTAATTGGGCCTATACTTGATTTACCTTGTTTTAACGATTCCCAAAATGTTTCCACATCATTTCCTGATGGTGAAATCACTCCCAATCCTGTTATGACAACTCTTCGTCTATTCATCTGTATACTCCTTTTTATTCAATAACAACTATTATCAATTAGTCTATATATTTCTTTAAAATCATGGCTGCATGAAGTCCACCGAATCCACTGGCATTTGTTAAAACAACATTTAAATTTTTTTCTCTTCCACAATTGGGTATATAATCCAAATCACATAGTGCATCTTTCTTGTTATAATTAATTGTAGGTGGCATAAAATTATTTTCCAATGCCAGACAACAAACAATTGCTTCTACTGCACTAGCCGCACCAAGAGGGTGACCTGTCATTGATTTTGTACTACTCATCGGTATTTTATAGGCCAGCTCACCAAATACTTTTTTATAGGCGCCTGTTTCATTTATATCATTTTGTTTGGTTCCACTACCATGAGCATTGATATAATCAATCTCAAATGGTGTGACATTAGCTTCCTCTATTGCAATTTTTATTGCTCTTGATAAATCCTCACCATCTGGCTTTAAACCTGTCATATGCATGGCATTATTTACTGAACCATATCCCGCAATTTCTCCGTAGATATGTGCACCTCTATTTAAAGCATGTCCAAGTTCTTCTAAAACTAATATCCCTGCTGCTTCCGCTAAAACAAATCCATTTCTTGTATCATCAAAAGGTCTGGAGGCCTTTTCTGGCGGATTATTATTTGTAGAAAGTGTTCCTATTGCTTCAAAGGCAGCAATAGTTATAGGCGTTATTGGAGCCTCAGCCGCTCCGCATATCATTACGTCCAATTCCCCACACCGTATTTGATCATACGCAAATCCTATAGAATCAATTCCTGTTGTACATCCTGTTGCCATTGTACAACAGGTTCCATTAAAACCATAACGATATGATACTTCATTTGAAGTTGTATTAGGCATAGAGCGTGCATATGCATAAGGTGATATATCTTCCGGATTTACCACCTCTTTTCCATTATTGGTTAAAACTGAAAATTCTTCATCCATGAATTTTGTGCCTGCTACTGCATTTGCAATATTAACGCCTACTCTATTTTTGTCTATTTTAGATAAATCTATTTTTGAATCTTTAACAGCTTGATCTGTACATAAAACTCCAAATTGAGTAATCCTATCCATTCTTCTAATTTCACGTAATGTTAATCCTAATTGCTCTGGCTTAAAATTTTTCACATAACCGTAAGCCTTAGATTCAAAACCGAATTTTTCCAGTTCTGGCATATCGCATATACCACTTTTTCCTTCCTTATTATTTTTCCAGAATTCTTCTTTTCCTATGCCTATAGGCGTAATTAGTCCTATCCCCGTTACGACAACTCTTCTCATCTGAATCTCCTTATAATATATCTTTATTTACAGAATAATAAAATGGCATAAAAGATTTTCAAAAAATTCCAAGCACAATTCACAAATCTTTCCTTGCCATTTTATTGATATTTTATTATAATTCTGTCTTGCTGCTAACTATGCCACTCTCAATTTTTTCCTTAAAAATTTGAAGTTCTTTCTTACTACCTTTATTAATCATTTCTTCAACAGCCTCTTCAGTAAATCCTGAATTTTTATCCATACTAAAGTCCTGTATCCAAGTCATTTTTGTTCCTTCTTTTTCTACTGATAAAACAACATCAAGTATCCAATGTCTAAATGGGTACATAGGCTCTAGTCTTACCCCTCGTGCACACATATTAGTAACATCTATAATTCTCTGAGATGTCCAAATTTCAACCGGTTCCTCTTCTTTATTCCCCGTAACTTGAAAAACAATCTTTCTCCTTCCATCTAGCAATTCCTCTTTTTCAAGTATTTTTACATCTTGATAGTTATGTAATTCCGGCCAATTTCTAACATCATTAATAATCTCGAACAGTTCGTTCATCTCTTTTTTTATTATGATAGAATTAACTGTATATCCCATAAAAAACCTCCTTATGCATTGTTATCTTTACTATTTGCAGCAAGTGTTGACAGAATAGATTTAACTGTCGTCCATTTTATTGCTTGACTATGAGTAACTTTAACGCCAGTTTCCTTTGATAAGACACTTGCTAACTCTACTAATGAAATGGACTCAAATCCCAATTGATTAACTAAATCTGTATCTGAGTTAATTGTGTCTTCAATACCAAACCTCTCTTTTAAAATTTCGTAAATTTTTTGTTCCATTTTTATACCTCCATTTTTATATATTTTAACTGAATAATCAGTTAAATCTCACTATTCAATAATAGCTACCGCTCTAACCCATGCAGCTCCCATTTCTTTTAATTTAATAGGGAAGCAGCAAAACTTAAACCCATAATTCATTGGGATCTTATCTAAGTTTGTAAGCCTTTCAATATGGCAATATTCTTTTTCTCGCCCATAAAAATGAGCCGGCCATAAGCATTTTTTGTCATTCGTTCTATAATACTGCTTTACCATAGCCATGAATGGTCTATCTAATGAATAGCAATCTATACCTATTATTTTCACACCACTTTCAACTAAAAATTTTGTTGCTTCTCTTGACATGCCAGGAGCTTCATAAAAATAATTTGGCTTACCCCACTTTTTATCCGTATCTGTTCTTATCAGAACAATATCGTTTTCTTGAATGTAATATTCAATTCTTTCTAACTCCTTTTTTACATCTTCAACACTAATCTCTTCACATGGACCTTTATTGCAAAAATTCAATACAACTCCATTTCCATAACACCATTCCAATGGTATTTCATCTATTGTTTTAGGTTTTTTTCCTTCACATCTTGTTCCAAAATGTGAAGGAGCATCTAAATGTGTTCCTGTATGAACAGACAATGAAATCCTTTGTTCGTTGATAAACTCTTGATCAGGAAAGCTTTTTTTAGTTATACGTTCTTTCCCTGACATATAATGAATCACTGCCATTGCCTTATCTTTCAAACTACGTTTTCCCATAAATATTATTTTTCTTCCAAATTTAGAGCCCCCTGAATGTGGTCTTGTTTTTATTTTGATTGACATAGGCTCAGAAAGATTTGGTTCAACATTAAAACTAAGATCTATTATTTTCATACTGCTATTCCCCCTTATACAAAATACTAGAAATATATTCATATTTTTGTTTTTTAATCTCACTTAAATTGTTTGAAATATAAAAACTGAGATCTGTCAAATCTCTATGAATAAACTCTGTATATTGTCTGCGCAAAGATTTTAGTGCTAATGCTTCTTTCTCGAAGTCTTTCAAATTATCGGACAAAATATAATATATTGCCCAATAAAATCGAAGTATAATTTCCATAACTTTAGGTTTATTAATAGAGTTTGCTTTTTCCAAATACCTTAAAGATTTTTCTATATCATTTGATATAAATGCTAATTCTGCTGCATTTATATAATAGTTATAATTATAAGGATTCTCGACAAACAACTGCTCATAATAGGAATATGCTTTTTCTTTTCCTTTTAATTCTTTAAGAAAATATGCGTAACGTTTTGATACCCAACTGTTATTTTTATCTTTGTTTAAGGCTACTTTATAATAATATTCTGACCGACTATACTCTTTTATTCTTTGAAGAAAAAAAGCGTAATGACTTATATACCATGCATTATCGGGCTCTATATCAATAGCAATTTTATAATAAAAATCTGCCATTTCATTTTTTCCCACTTGTCCTAACAAATATGCATAATAGCCAATCTGAATATTATAATTTTTATTTATTTTTAAGATTTTATTATAATACTCAAGCGCATCAGAATATTTTCCGATTTTTCCCAAACAAATGCACATGTTTAAAAATATATCTATATCTACTCTTTTTTTATCCAAAATTTTCCTTGCTATTTCAATGCTTTCAAAATATCTCATATTCTTTTGCAGAGAAATTGCGTATTCTTTTAGATTTCCTATTGAAAGCTGCTCTCCTTTATGAAACAATATATCATATACTTTTAAACAATTTTTATAATCCTGTTCTCTGTAGTATTCATGCGCTAGTGTAAGATCTTCTGAATATTTTTGCATACGTAACACCTTACCTTATTTATTCTATACTATGTAGAATTTTAAATTTTCTTATCTCCATTAAAGCCTTTTTATATCCTCCTGCATCTTTAAAAGAAATAGAAATTTTTTCTACCGCTTCTTTATATTTTCTTTCCGTAATTACTCTTTTCATGGAGTCCGATAATAATTGGGGAGATATATTATCTTTATTTAAACAAATAGTAGCTCCTAGCTCTGAAACTCTACTAGCAATATATCTTTGATCAGCACCTATAGGAATTGTCACAAATGGTACATTATTATATATTAAGTCACTTGTACTATTCATTCCTCCATGAGTTATTGCTCCTTCCACATATTTAAGCATTTCTGATTGTGGTACATAATTTTGTACAATAAAGTTCTCTGGTATATGAAATTTTGATATATCCATTTTAAATGCACTCATTACGACTATCCCATCATAGTCAGAAAATGCTTTAAAAAACGTTTCATACAGTTTGGTGTCAATACTATTAAATACTGTTCCTAAAGAAATATATATTACTTTTCTACCGTTTATTTTTTTAAATGGAAATTCAATTTTTTCTTTTCTATCATAAACCGGTGGACCAATAAAAAGAAAACTATCATCATATTCTTCTTTTATGTTAGAAACAAATAATTCAGATGTATATGCAATATTTAATTCCCCTTTATTAAAAAACAGATCTAACATGGGGGGCATCTGTACCCCATATAAAGTTTCTAATTTCATATAGAGTTTCTGATATGTGTCCGTAGCTTTATGATTTTTTATAAACTCTTCATTTCCTTTTTCCATAAAAACTTTTGGTTTCGCAAATACGGCAAAAGAAGAGATAGCCGGGATGTTTAATATCTGAGATATTACATTTCCATATGGAAACATTGAGCCATAGATAATATAGTCAAATTTCATTCCTTGTATTTGTTTTAAAATATATTCGATAATATCAGCTCTATTCAGGACCTCATCTATTCTATTCAGCAAATCATCAAGAATTGATTTTCCTGGTTTCTTATTTTTAGCAACAAAAAAATCAGATTTCGAGCCATAGCTTATAAATGTTGCACCCATACTTTCTACTTTCTTTCTGAACTCTTCTGTCGTAAAATATAAAACCTCGTCTCCCTGTTTCACTAATCCTTCCACCAAACCTAATGTTGGGTTTATATGCCCATGTGAAGGAATATTCAAAAATAATACTTTAGACATTTTTTTACCTCTTCCCATATATTTCTCTGAATAGTTTTCTTTGAACAATACTATATGTCCACTAAAAAATATCACTATTTTTTTATATATAGGTAAAAATGTCCTAATCTGCAATATATTGTCCTTTTCATGAAAAAACTTATTGTGTCTATAAAACACTTTACATTGTCACCCTTTTATTGAATATTTGATAACTCGAAATCATAGATCCGGAAATTTATAATCAAAATTCTAATACTCAAAAATCGCCTTTTTGTACTTAATCATTAATACATTTATATGAGATGAATATCCATGTCTTATCATATCTGCACTATATAGCAACCTTGATCCATTTCTTCATAAAAATTTAGAACGCAAAAAATGATCCTCAAACATGATTTTTATATCACCAGACTGGTGTTGAAAAATCATTCAGGATACTCATTTATTCTCGTAGCAAAATTAATGAAATTTTTTAAAGAGAAAGTATTTTACTCTATTTTGTATATGGTATATTTATTATTTGTACAAAAAATTAGCAGGATATAACTATGGAAAATTATATCCTGCTAATTTTTATTAATTCTCAATTTTTTAATAATAAGGCATAGTCTATCATTATTCTACATTTTTAATATATGAAAGTCTTTCCTTTTCCAAACTTTTGTGTAAATTTATGGCCATAAACACTGTGATAATTGCAGAAATAAGATCTGCAATTGGCTGTGCATATAAGATACCACTTATTCCTACCAAACTCGGCAATAACAAGATAATTGGTACAAAACAAATCCCTTGTCTACAAGCTCCCAAAATAAATCCTTCTAAACCTTTACCTAAGGCAAGAAATAGAGAAGAATACACCGTATAAAATCCAAAAAGCATAATAGAAAATCCATTTGCTCTGAGTGAAGCCTGCCCTATTCTAACAAGTTCCATATCTCCTGCTGTAAATTTAGAAATAATTGTTGCAGGGAATAAAATTAATATCAATCCAAAAAGCGCACAAAACACTGTTGACCACAAAATAGATGTTTTAATTGATTCATTTAGACGTTTAAAATTTTTCGCTCCATAACTGTATCCTGCAATCGGTTGAAAACCTTTAATAAATCCAAATACCATTAAACTTCCCATAGAAACTATTCTTGTTACAGCTCCCATTCCGGCAATTACTGAATCTACATATTCTTTTGTATGTGTTACACTCAAAGCATTGGCCTGATTATTAATTAAAATTATTGATAAACTTGTCAATAACTGGAATACTAATGTTGGTACTCCTATCTTCAAAATTTCCTTCATATTTTCCTTAGAATAACAACAATCTTTAATCTTAAATGTAAAAATACTTTTTTTCATAAGAATATATGAAAGAAAAACAACTGTTGAAAGAGCCTGTCCAATAGCTGAAGCAATAGCAGCTCCTGTAACGCCCATATTTAATACGTTTATAAAAATAGGATCTAAAATCATATTTAATAATGCGCCTGACAACATTGCAAACATAGATATTTTAGCCGCACCTTCACTTGTTATAATATTATTCATCATCACATTGAAAATATTAAAAATAGATGCAGCAATAAAAATTCTTGCATATTTAATCGCATATGGCATGATACTTTCTGTTGTACCAAGAAACTTCAGAATTGGCTCAAGAAAAGCTAACGTGCCAATTATGAAAATAATTCCAAGTAAAAGACCACTGTATAAGGCTGTACTCGCAACTTTTTTAGCATCATCATTATTCCCACGTCCTAGCAGCCTAGAAATATATGAGCCTGCGCCATTACCAAACAATAGTCCTAACCCAACAATCACCTGACTTAAAGGATACGTTACTGAAATCGCACCCATTTGGCTCGTTCCCAAGCTTCCAACAAAATAGGCATCTACCAAATTGTAAATTGCGCTGATCATCATTCCTATCATAGTTGGAATTCCCATTGCCAATAACGCTTTTGGAATCGGTGCACTCCCTAATAATTCCATTTTTTTGTTATGTCCTTTCATTTTTCCACTCCTTTTCTAATGCTATAAATTATAGTGACATTTATTATAATACTATAATTTATAGTAGTAGTCAAGAAATTTTCTTGTTTCTTGAAGAGTTTTTTAGAGTTCTAGTTTTAAAATATTAGGAAATTTTTTTGTATTTTCATCTAAATACAGCACTGCATATCCAATTCCTGCCAATCCCATCATGAATCCTGGATTACCATTTTCTAAATTTGTCCACAGATTTTTTTTTATAAAATAATTTAATTTACTCAGAGTGCTTGTCCAAGGTACACACGGAATTTTTCCTGTTAATTGTTCTATAATCATAATATTTCCTAAAATCCCATGACATAAGCATAAACTATCCAGTTCTATATTAAAATTATTTTCTATCATGCTAATTTTTGTCTGATAATCTTCAAAAATATGCTGATATGAACCATCTTCAATATATTTTAATATTTCTTGCTGCGCCAATACTATTCCTGCTGCCCCATGACACCAATATATCTTTCTACTTCTTTGATTCTCTTTTTTATTTCTTTTAATATCATACTTTAATAGCTCCAATGCAATGTTTAGATATTTCCTCTTCTTTGTTTTTCCAAATAATCTTGTAAAACAAATACTATATCCGCTACCTCCATGTGCAATCCCCCTATCCAGCCGAGAAATTTTATTACCTTCAATATTATTAAATATGCTATACTTTTCTTTCAAATTTTTCAAAATATAATTCGCCGCAATTTCAGCACGCAAAATATATTTTTTATCCATTGTTAATTCATACATATTTAAATATATTATGACAGCACCGGCATTACCATATAGCAAATCTCCCATCCTATCTATTTCCAAACTAGCAAACAACTTATTTTCATGTATTTTTGCATATTTTATATATTTTTCTTCGTTGCTTATCTTATATAATACCAAATATGTATAAATAATAGATGCCTCACCACAAAATGCACCTGAATACGCCTTTGAAGAAGAATTATTCATTGTATATTCTAGCAGCTTATTCAATAAAATATTCTGTACTTCTAAATATGCTCTTGTTGGTGCTACTTGATTTAATGCTGCAAAAAAAACTATCATGCCAGCAATTCCTTCATATAAAAACATATCTGATATATGTATGGTACCAGTTAAGGAAATAATCCAATTAATATCTGTTTTTAAACTATTCTTTATCCCTATTTTCATAAGATAATCAGCAATCTGTTTGCATATTTTAATAACAGAAAAATTTGTATCATGCATATAATCCATTCGATTTTCCAAATGAACTGTTGATCCTTTTATAGCGTTATTTAATAAATATTGTTGAATATATAAATCCTGACTAGATAATGATTTAATCCGCATTTTAATATACTGCTCTGGTGTAATGGTAAAATATTCTTTGATCATTTGATGATTATCCATATACAATTCTTTTTTATTCGATAAAAAACTAAAGTAAGGAATATCTCCTTTAAGCATAGCATATAGCTCTGATTCAAATAAATCTTTTCCATTTTTTGGATTAATTCGTATATGGAAGAAGAAATTTTTTGAAAGGATTAGCTGTCTTTCTCCTCCATCTGTCATAAACATAGGGTGATATGATAATTGAATAAGTTTAGAATAGTTTTGAGTATGATTATACAACATTCTGGAACTAAAGTTTTGAAATCGTCCCTCAAAAATCTTATTATTTTTCCAGATATATTCATAGCTTTTCCTAAATCCCAGACAAATCTCATCTACAAATCCATTATATCTATATTCTTTATGATTTATCTGTGGACTATTATATCCTTTCTTCGTTTTTGCATCTTTGTATACAAATTTCATATCTGAAGTTTTGGAATTTATCAGGATCAATCTTTTTCTCCCAGTTTTTATTCCGCCTTTTCCGCTTAAAGCACAAAATATATCCATCTCCTTATTTCCCCTTGGTAAAATCCCACTTCCTAATACTGAATTTTCTACAAATAATTTTGCTTTCTCGTTAGCGGTCAACGGAATATAATTTTTTTTGATATGTCCACAGAGCACTTCAATATCTATAAATACAGGATATTCCCCATGAGAAATCAAGTTTTCATAATGGAAATCCTGAATATCTAATATGTAACTCAGTGCAATATGACACCCCATTCTAACATAATAATTTTTTACTTCATCTTTATTTTTACATTTTTGATATTTTATTTCTTCTTCCCAACCGTACTCTCCAAAATCTGCTATTCTATATTTAAAACATGACAATCCTACATATTCATATAATATATTTAAGCATTCATAATAAATTATTGATATCCTCAAATTTCTTGGTTTATAAAATACAGCATTTCCGTTTTTCAAAAAAATTTTCACCGTATGCTTTCCATTTCTGTGATTATCCCCTACTTTCTTAATTTTTGTAATCTCGGTATTATCTATATTTATACATTTTTTTATTTCTATTACATTTTTTTCCCATCTACTGATCAATTGATGCAAATTCTGCTCGAACGGTACGCCTATTCTGAAATCGTCGGTACAT